>DASWZK010000092.1:0-37261 GCA_036404515.1 Candidatus Limnocylindrales bacterium | reverse complement strand
ACCGATGTAGTTGTGGCCCAGGCGCCGGGCCTCGTCGATCGCCAGTTCTATGACGCGCTTGGCGCGCGGGGTCAGCTCGACCTCGCCGACGACCGGCCGATCGCCCCGGCCAATGATGAACTCGACCGCGGTGCGGACCTTTGGCAGCTCGACGTTCATGTTCTCGAGCACACGGGCAGCCACGCCTTCGCCTTCCCGGACGAGGCCGAGGAGCAGGTGCTCCGTGCCGATGTAGTTGTGGTTGAAGCGCTGGGCCTCGTCTTGCGCGAGCGTCAGGACCTTGCGAGCGCGGTCCGTGAACTTGTCGAAACCATCCATCGAGCTGAACGCCTGTTCTACTCGGTCGCCGACCGGCAACCGTAGGGGCATGCTAGCACGCCCGGCTCACCCTGTACCTCGACCCACTCGGGGAGGTCCAATCGACGCGAGACGTGGTGCCCGAGAATGCCCGAGCGTCTTCGGGCGGACGCATACCACACCGCCTCGGTTTGGAAGGACCGCGCCACCGCCAGGTTGGGCCGCCGCCGGCTGGGGGGCCTGGCGTGGCCCGGGCCTTGGGTCGCATGGGAAGGCCCCGCCGGAGGAATCGGCGGGGTCCTCTCGTATTTCACCGGTGTCGGATGGCCGTCTTGGGCGCCGCCACCTCGGCAGATGGCCCTGGCGGCGTTGAGGCCGCTACTCGATCGCAGCCTCGGGCGAAGTCTCGGCCGGGGCAACGGCCTCAGCTTCCGCTTCGGGAAAAGCGTCGGCTTCAGCCTCGACCTTCGCGGGCACCGTGGTTTCGGCCTCGGCCGCGGCTACAGCCTCAGCTTCCGCTACGGGCACAGCGTCGGCGTCGGCCTCGACCTTCACGACCTTGGCGATCCGAGCTCGAGCCGGCTTGGCCGGCGCAGCTTCATCCCCCGTAGCAGGGACAGCGTCGACTACCTGCTCGGTTTCATCGACAGCTTTCGCCTCCGACTCCGCCACTTGGGCGCGAATCTGAGCGAACGCCGAGGCGAGCGTGTTGTCGATACCGCCTTCGGGCTCCTGGACCGCATCGGCCATGGAGTAGCCACGCTCCGGGCGCGGACGCCGCTCGAGGCGCGGGGCCGAAGGAGCAACCTGAACGGGCGTCTCCGGAAGGGCCGGCCGAGCGGGCGGCTCCTCGGCCTGCTTGAGGCTGAGGCCCAGTCGATGTCGCTCGGAGTCGAGGGAGATGATCTTGAGCTTGAGTGTCTGGTTCTCGTGGACCACGTCTCCCGGGTGGGCGACTCGCTGGTGGGACAGCTCGGAAATGTGGATCAGGCCCTCAAGGCCGTCGCGAACTCGGACGAACGCGCCAAAGTTCACGAGCTTCGTAACCGTACCGTCGATCACGTCGCCGACCTTGAAGTCGGCGACGGTCGAATGCCATGGATCCGGCTGGAGCTTGCGGATGGACAGGCTGATCCGGCCGCGCTCGTGGTTGATGTCGATGACCTCGGCCTCGACCTGGTCGCCGACCTTGTAGCCGGCCTCCGGGTTGTTGACCTTGTTCCACGAGAGCTCGCTCTTGTGGACGAGGCCGTCGATGCCGCCGAGGTCGATGAAGACGCCGAACGGCGCGATGGAGCGGACGGTGCCGCTCACCTTCTGGCCGACCTGAAGACTGCTGAACAGTTCGTCCCGCTTCTCCCGGCGCTCCTCGTACAGAGCCACCTTCTCGGAGAGAATGAGCCGGTTGGCCTTGCGGTTGACCTCAAGGATCTTGAGGCGCAGCTTGCGACCGACGTAAGGCTGGAGCTTCTCTGCGATCTCCTGGGCCGCGTCGCGCGGTTGGTCGTTCTGCGGCCGCCGTGGGAAGTCCACGATCTGGCTGATCGGGACAAAGCCGCGAATTCCGCAGTCGACGATCAGGCCACCCTTGTTATGGTCGATGACGGGAGCGTCGATGATGGCTCCGGCCTCGAACTGCTCCTGCATCGCTCGCCACTTGCGCTCGAGTCCGGCTCGGCGAAGCGAGAGGACGGCGTGGCCTTCCTGCGATTCGGGCTGCAGCACATAGACGAGAACGACGTCCCCGACGGCCAGCTGCGGTGAAGACTCGGCATGTCGACCGAACAGCTCACGGTTCGAGACGACGCCCTCGCTCTTGGCACCGATATCGACGAGGATCTCGTCCCGATCGATCCGCACGACGGTGCCTTCAACGACGTCCCCGTGCTTGAAGCTTCGGATGTCCGCGTCCTGCTCCGCGAGGAGCTCCTCCATGGTCGAGGGCTCAGGCCGCTGGATCACGGTCACCGGAGCCTCTTCGGGCTCCTCGGCCGCTGGCGCGTCGACTACCTCGGCCTCGGTCACCGCGACGGATTCGGGGGCGGCCGGGGCGGGCGGCTCGCTGGTCTCGATGGTCGAGATGGCGGTGGTCTCGGCGGGCTCGTCGGCGATTGCTACGCCGGCGGCTTGCTCGGACGCCTGGTCAGCGACAGAGGCCGTTGCCTCGGTCTCCGGCGTGGTCCCGCCCATCTGCTCTTCAGTCAAGATCTGTCTCCTATGGTCGATAGTGGCCCAGGAAAGCAAAACGGCTCGAGCCGCGCTCAAGCCGTCAGTCGAACAGCAGTCCGGGGGCTTCGTGCGCTCGGTCCACTCCTTCGATCAGGCTATGGGTCGGCTTTTAACCTGTCTTGCCCAAGGGCCGGGTGAATCTAGCACACGCACCAAGCGAGCAACAGTAGCGCCGCCGCCCTCGCGAGGCTGCCGACGACCTCGCGCCCGGCGCTTCGTACAATCCGGACGTGCCAGAACTGCCGGATCTATCCGTCCTAGCCGACGCGTTTCAGGCTGCCATAACGGGCCGGCCCGTGCTCACGGTCGAGGCGCCGGGACCCCTGACGGTGCGTGGGACACCGGCCGAGCTGAGCGCTCTGGTCGGCCAGCGCCTGCAGCGGTTCAGTCGGCGCGGCAAATTCCTGTGGCTCGACTTCGAGCGCGACCGCGTCGCCATCAACGCGATGCTCACCGGCCGACTCCAGCTCGCGGCAGATCCGACGGTAAAGAAGCCGCCGAAAACGCTCCTGGTTGTGAGGTTTGGAACGCGCAGCGGACCTCCGGCCGATACGGCGGCATGGGTGGCCGGGGCGGGATGGATGCCCGCCGACCACGCAACCCCCGAGTTGCGATACCGCGACCCGACGCAGATGGGCAAGGTCTACCTGCTGCCGCAGGGGATCCAGCGACCCATTCCAGGCGCCGGGCCCGACGAGATCGGTCCGGACGCGGACGACCCGAAGCTGACCCTCGAAGTCTGGCGCGCCAGGATCCGCCGTCATCCCGGTGAGCTGAAGAACCTGCTGCGGAACCAGCGGTTCATCGCGGGGATCGGCAACGCCTACTCCGACGAGATCCTCCACGCCGCCAGGCTCCTGCCGTTCCGCAAGCGCGGTACGCTGGCTCCCGAGGAAGTGGACGAGTTGTACGCCGCCACGCGAAACACCCTCGCCGACGCCATCGTCGTCCTGCGCGATCGAGTCCCGCCCACGTTCGAGACGGAAGTACGTGACTTCCTGGCCGTCCACAATCGCGGCGGTGAGGCCTGTCAGCGGTGCGGTCGACGCATAACGCAAACCGAGGCCGGGGGCTTCACCACGAGCTACTGCCGCCACTGCCAGAGCTAGCGCCGGCCGACCCGCTCACGCCGGAGCGGCCCTCATGGTGTCGGCCCTCACGCCGTCGGTCCTCAGGCGTTCTTGGCGGCAACCACGCTTACGCCGGCGAAGCGAGTTGGGCCGTTAACGCAGAAACCCTGGCGACGACCTATTTTCCCGAAAGGCTGCCCTCTCAGTATCTTCGGCGCTGGAGAGCTTAACTACCGTGTTCGGTATGGGAACGGGTGTGGCCTCTCCGCTAGTGTCACCAGGATCTCATGCGTCTGGATGTGTTTCGGCAGGACGGGCGCGCCCGAAGGTGCAGCGGCCGTCACCGCAGATCTTCAATCTCGCTATGTGTGCTGGTTACTTCCCTGCCGCAGCCACCCAACCCTTGGTAAGGTGCTGTAGCGGTCAAGCCCTCGACCATTAGTACGGCTCAGCTTCATCCGTCACCGGACTTCCACATGCCGCCTATCAAGCAGGTAGTCTCCCTGCGGTCTTACCCGGTTGACCCGGTGGGGAACCTCATCTCGAGAAAGGCTTCGCACTTAGATGCTTTCAGCGCTTATCCTCACCGAACATAGCTACCCAGCAGTGCCCTTGGCAGGACAACTGGCACACCAGCGGTTCGTCCACTCCGGTCCTCTCGTACTAGGAGCAGCTTCTCTCAAGTTCCCTACGCCCACGATGGATAGAGACCGAACTGTCTCACGACGTTCTGAACCCAGCTCGCGTGCCGCTTTAATTGGCGAACAGCCAAACCCTTGGGACGTACTTCCGCCCCAGGATGCGACGAGCCGACATCGAGGTGCCAAACGGTGCCGTCGATGTGAACTCTTGGGCACCATCAGCCTGTTATCCCCGGGGTAGCTTTTGTCCGTTGAGTGATACCCCTTCCACTCGGAGGTACCAGATCACTAAGCCCGACTTTCGTCTCTGCTCGACTTGTAGGTCTCGCAGTCAAGCTCCCTTATGCCTTTGCACTCTACGGCTGGTTTCCATTCAGCCTGAGGGAACCTTTGGGCGCCTCCGTTACACTTTAGGAGGCGACCGCCCCAGTCAAACTGCCCGCCTGCCACGGTCCCGCGCCCGGATTACGGGTCGCGGTTAGAACCGAACTTCAACAAGGGTGGTATTTCAACGTTGGCTCCACCGAAGCTAGCGCCCCGGCTTCTCAGCCTCCCACCTATCCTACACATGCAAAAGCCCAATCCAATGACAGGGTGCAGTAAAGCTCCACGGGGTCTTTTTGCCCTATCGCGGGTAACCTGCATCTTCACAGGTACTTCAATTTCGCCGGATCCCTCGTAGAGACAGCGCCCAGATCGTTACGCCATTCGTGCGGGTCGGAACTTACCCGACAAGGAATTTCGCTACCTTAGGACCGTTATAGTTACGGCCGCCGTTTACCGGGGCTTCGATTCAGAGCTTGCACCCCTCCTCTTAACCTTCCGGCACTGGGCAGGCGTCAGCCCCTATACGTCAGCTTGCGCTTTCGCAGAGACCTGTGTTTTTGCTAAACAGTCGCCTGGGCCTTTTCACTGCGGCTTCGATCAGTCCCTGCAAGCAGCGACTGCGAAGCGCCCCTTCTCCCGAAGTTACGGGGCCATGTTGCCGAGTTCCTTTACGAGGGTTCTCCCGATCGCCTTGGTATTCTCTACCCGCCTACCTGTGTCGGATTGCGGTACGGACACCTTCGATCTCGCTAGACACTTTTCTTGCCAGCATGGCTCACTCGAATCGCAGCATGCGCTGCTTTCCATCGCTGCTCGGGGTTGAATGAGAAGACGGATTTGCCTGTCCTCTCCCCCTACCGGCTTAGACGCGTATAGCCAAGAACGCGCTCGAATTACCACGCTGTGTCATGCCCTTGCTCTCACCTGGGCTCGGCTCCCGGATTCGACCGACTTTCATCGACCAACCTCCGTTCGCCTACCTCCAGGCGACACCTTGCGGTGCAAACGATCTAAGGTGGTTCCGGAATATCAACCGGATGTCCATCGCCTACGACTTTCGTCCTCGGCTTAGGCCCGACTAACCCTGAGTGGACGAGCCTTCCTCAGGAAACCTTAGGCTTACGGCGTGTGAGATTCTCACTCACATCTCGCTACTCATGCCGACATTCGCACTTCCGTCAGCTCCAGCCGTCCTCACGGTCGACCTTCCCAGCGGACAGAACGCTCCCCTACCACCCATGGGCCGGCAAGCCGACCCACAGATCCGCAGCTTCGGTACCAAGCTTGAGCCCCGCTGAATTTTCGGCGCGGATCCACTTGACCAGTGAGCTGTTACGCACTCTTTCAATGATGGCTGCTTCTGAGCCAACATCCTGGTTGTCTGCGCGAATCCACATCCTTTACCACTTAGCTTGGATTTAGGGACCTTAGCTGGCGGTCTGGACTGTTTTCCTTTAGACCACGAAGCTTAGCCCTCGCAGTCTCACTCCCGAGCTCTGGAATCACGGGATTCGGAGTTTGGTTGGGTTTGGTAAGCGGGAAGCCCCCTAGCCCATCCAGTGCTCTACCCCCGTGATTGAACGCCCGAGGCTGCCCCTAGAGGCATTTCGGGGAGAACCAGCTATCTCCGAGTTCGATTGGCATTTCACCTCTATCCACAGCTCATCCCCTAGCTTTTCAACGCTAGTGAGTTCGGTCCTCCACGAGACATTACTCCCGCTTCAACCTGGCCATGGATAGGTCACTCGGTTTCGGGTCTACTGCACGCGACTGAACGCCCTATTCAGACTCGCTTTCGCTCCGGCTCCGTCCTTCTGGGACTTAACCTCGCCACGCGCAAGTAACTCGTCGGCTCATTCTTCAAAAGGCACGCCATCAGGCTACCGGCCAAGCGGCCGGCAACACCCTTTGACTGCTTGTAGGCACGCGGTTTCAGGTTCTATTTCACTCCCCTTCCGGGGTCCTTTTCACCTTTCCCTCACGGTACTCGTTCACTATCGGTCGCCAAGAGTATTTAGCCTTAGACGGTGGTCCGCCCAGTTTCCCACATGAGAGACCTTCCACGTGGTACTCAGGTGGTCGATAACGGAGACCATGTCGCTTTCGCCTACGGGGCTGTCACCCTCTATGGCCTGCCCTTCCTGACAGGTTCGACTAGCGAATGGCTTTGTAACTCCGCCGAGACCTTGCAGGGCCTCGCCATCAACTCCTTCAACCCCCACTCAGAAACAGCTGCAACCTATCGCGCTGAGTGGGTTTGGGCTCTTCCCGTTTCGCTCGCCACTACTCAGGGAATGATCTCTTTTCCTCCAGCTACTGAGATGTTTCAGTTCGCTGGCTTACCTCTTACTGGCCTATATATTCAGCCAGTAGTGACTGGGCATTACCCCAGCCGGGTTTCCCCATTCGGATATCTCCGGATCAAAGTCTGCTCGCGACTCCCCGAAGCTTTTCGCAGCCTGCCGCGTCCTTCATCGGCTCTTGGCGCCAAGGCATCCACCTCGTGCCCTTTGTAGCTTGACCACCACAGCAACTCACCAAGAGGTCAGCTGCCTTGTGGCCCGGGATGCACCTTGCACAACTCGGCGAAATTGAAGATCTTCAATCTGCCGAAACACTATCCAGTTGTTAAGGTTCGGCCTTTCGGCCTCGGTGGGACCCTTTGCGGCTCCCGCCTCCAGCGATCCGCTGATCCGTGGGTCTGTTCCCACGGATCAGAGGAGCGATGTCGGCCTGGACACGAAAACGACGGCTCGATCTCGCCGAGCCGCCGTATCTACAGCGCTTGCGCTCGAGCTGGTTGGGGCTTTGCGCCCCGTTATTCAGTTTCTGTCAGGTGCCTCGGAGGTAGCAGAGTGTCCTCCATGCGCTTCCGGGTGGTGGAGACGAGGAGACTCGAACTCCTGACCCTCTCCTTGCAAAGGAGATGCTCTGCCAACTGAGCTACGTCCCCAGGCGGCAAGGAAGTGGTGGGCGATACTGGACTCGAACCAGTGACCTCTGCCTTATCAGGGCAGCGCTCTAACCAGCTGAGCTAATCGCCCGCCTGGCGGTGCCGACGCTCGTCGACCGTCGGTCGCCACGCGGTGCACCCTAACCCTTGAAGAGTGACAGGAATTCCGGCTCGTAATCGAGCGGTATCGGTGCTTGTGCCAGGTCGTCGTCGACCTCACCGGCCCGAGGGCCAGCGCCGCGCTCACCTGGCGGGAGCGCAGTATCGATCGCGACGATCAACCTGGGAGCCATCAACGCCGAGATCACACCGACGGACCTCGACTCGGATCTCCCTAGAAAGGAGGTGATCCAGCCGCACCTTCCGGTACGGCTACCTTGTTACGACTTCGTCCCAATCACCGACCCCACCTTCGACGGCTGCCTCCTTGCGGTTGGCCCACCGGCTTCGGGTGTTGCCGACTTTCATGACGTGACGGGCGGTGTGTACAAGGCCCGGGAACATATTCACCGCCGTATGCTGACCGGCGGTTACTAGCAACTCCGGCTTCATGCAGGCGAGTTGCAGCCTACAATCCGAACTGAGACCGGCTTTAAGGGATTTGCTCCACCTCGCGGTTTCGCCGCCCGTTGTACCGGCCATTGTAGCGTGGGTGTAGCCCAGGACGTAAGGGCCATGCTGACTTGACGTCGTCCCCACCTTCCTCCGAGTTTCTCTCGGCAGTCCCGTGTGAGTGATACAACACACAGTAGGGGTTGCGCTCGTTGCGGGACTTAACCCAACATCTCACGACACGAGCTGACGACAGCCATGCAACACCTGTGACCAGGCCCCTTGCGGGGAAGCGACGTTTCCGCCGCGATCCTGGCCATGTCAAGTCCTGGTAAGGTTCTTCGCGTTGCGTCGAATTAAACCCCACGCTCCGCTGCTTGTGCGGGCCCCCGTCAATTCCTTTGAGTTTTAGCCTTGCGGCCGTACTCCCCAGGCGGGACACTTAATGCGTTAGCTACGGCACTGGCGGGGTTGATACCGCCAACACCTAGTGTCCATCGTTTACGGCTAGGACTACCGGGGTATCTAATCCCGTTTGCTCCCCTAGCTTTCGCGCCTCAGCGTCAAGAACAGGCCAGGAAGCCGCCTTCGCCACTGGTGTTCCTCCCGATATCTACGCATTTCACCACTACACCGGGAATTCCGCTTCCCTCTCCTGCCTTCCAGTCGAACAGTATCGAATGACCCTCCCCAGTTGAGCCGGGGGCTTTCACATTCGACTTGCACGACCGCCTGCGCGCTCTTTACGCCCAGTAAATCCGGACAACGCTCGCCACCTACGTATTACCGCGGCTGCTGGCACGTAGTTAGCCGTGGCTTCTTCCTCAGGTACCGTCATTATCGTCCCTGAGAAAAGAGGTTTACGACCCGAAGGCCTTCATCCCTCACGCGGCGTTGCTGGGTCAGGCTTTCGCCCATTGCCCAAAATTCCCGACTGCTGCCTCCCGTAGGAGTCTGGGCCGTGTCTCAGTCCCAGTCTGGGTGATCGTCCTCTCAGACCACCTACCGATCGTCGCCTTGGTGAGCCGTTACCCCACCAACGAGCTAATCGGACGCAGGCCCCTCCCGAAGCGCCTTACGGCTTTGGAGTCACGACCGAACGTGACACCACATGCGGTATTAGCCACCCTTTCGGGCAGTTATTCCCCACTTCGGGGCAGGTCACCTACGCGTTACTCAGCCGTCCGCCACTAACGATCGAGCAAGCCCGATCGTCCGTTCGACTTGCATGTCTCATGCACGCCGCCAGCGTTTATCCTGAGCCAGGATCAAACTCTCCGACAAAACCTCAGCCTTGCGGCTGACTAAGTCCGAGGGTTATTCCCGCTCGATCCTTACCGGATTTCCTGCCACTCTTCAATTGTTAAGGTACCCGCGCCAGGGCACAGAACGCCAAGCGCACAACGCTCCAATGATGGAGGCGTACCTCATCAGTGTCAAGCGAGGGAACCGGGGACGGCCCGCTCGCCGACGGTCCGCAGAACCGCCGGACCAGGGCGCGAGGCGGAATGGTAAGGGCCCTCGACCCGGCTGTCAAACCAGACCCTTGCGGGAGCGCCGGGGCTCCAAACCGGTCAATCGAGCCGACGACGGATGCTAGATCAGGCTGCTTTCGGCGAGGAGCAGAGCCGCCGCCGCCGAGATCCAACACAGCGCGCCGAGTTCAAAGGATCCGGCGACGTGAAGAGGCCCCACCGCGACCACGTAGAGGATCGCGCCGACGATGCCCGCAGCCACGAGCTTAGCTAGCCGGAGGAGGATCTCATTGATCAACTGGCTCATGCGACTCCCCTGGGCTGGCTGGCAGTCGAGGTGCCGGGCGATTGGGATGGACAGGCGGCCGGGCCCGCCGGGCAACGCCGATGGGCGGTCGGATGGTTTTGAGTCATCAAATCGCCCTCCGGCCCTGCAGGGCGCGGATGAGCGTCACTTCGTCGGCGTACTCGAGGTCGCCACCGACCGGCAGACCGCGCGCAATGCGTGTCACGCTGCCGACCAGCGGCTCGAGGCGCTCTGCGAGGTACATGGCGGTGGCCTCTCCCTCGAGCGTGGGGTTCGTGGCAATGACCACCTCTTCGAAACGCCCGCCCGAGCGTTGCGCTTCGTCGGCCCGCTCGAGAAGCTGGCGGATCTTGAGGCGCTCCGGGCCAACGCCGTCGATCGGCGAGATAGCACCATGCAGGACGTGGTAGAGCCCCCTAAACTCGCCC
Source organism: Candidatus Limnocylindrales bacterium (assembly GCA_036404515.1). Taxonomy (GTDB): domain Bacteria; phylum Chloroflexota; class Limnocylindria; order Limnocylindrales; family CSP1-4; genus Fen-1039. Next base: position 26,982 of record DASWZK010000092.1, on the reverse strand, counting down.
GTCCTCTCGAGAGCAAGCACGTCCAGCGGCTCCTCGACGACGCACAGCCGCGTTCCATCGCGCCGCGAATCTAAGCAGATTGCGCAGACCGGCTGGTCGCTGATGTTGAAGCAGCGCTCGCAGAAGACAACTTGCTCACGCACTGCGATCAGTGCCGCCGCCAGCGCCCGGGCTTCCGTATCGGGGGCACGCAGGAGGTGGAAAGTCAGGCGCGAGGCGGTCTTCGGGCCGATGCCGGGCAGTCGGGCGAAGGATTCGATGAGCCGGGCCACCGGCTCGATAAGGGGCGCAGCCACGGCCGCCGTCTACATTCCGGGCAGGCGAAGCCCGCCGGTCACGGCCGCCATCTTGGTATCGCCGAGCTCGCGAGCGGCACGCAATCCGTCGTTGACGGCGGCCACGATCAGATCCTGAAGCATATCGACGTCAGCTGGATCCACGGCCGACGGATCGATGGTGACACTGACCAGCTTCTGATCTCCGGTGACGACGGCCCTGACGACGCCGCCCCCCGCTGATCCATCGACTCGGGCTTCGGCCAGCTCCTGCTTGACCCGCTCGACGGCCTGCTGCATCTGCATCGCCATGCGCTGCAGGTTGGCCATGCTCATGTTCTGCTTCCTCCTGACCCCTGTGCACCGACTGCGTCCGCGGCCTCCTCGAAGTCTGGCCGAAACCGCGCCCGGCTGCACGTTCCGGCGATCAGGCGACCGATCGGCGCGGCCCCGACCGAAAGGCTAGTCCACGTCGCCGACATCGACCGCATCGTCGCCGTAGATGCGGCGGAATTCTGTCAGGAGCCGCGCTCCGTCCGGGTCCTCGTGCAGCGCGACGACTTCGACGTTGGCGGCGACGCAGCGAACCGACACCGGCATGCCCAGGACGCGGCTCACGCCGTCTTCGAGGATGGCGCGGCGCCGCTCCGCCACGTCCTTCAAGAAGGACTTCGCCTCCGGGAACCCGAGCGTCACCACTCCGCCGTCGACCCCAACAGGACGGCAGGCCAGGATGAGCGGCTTGGCCGGCGGGCTCTTGCTCACGACCTCGACGATCTCGGCCCAGCGCTCCAGAAGCATCTGCAGGGTAGGCCCGGAGCCGGCCGGAGTCCGGGCCGGCGACGGCGGAGTGACCGTCGCGGGCGCCGCGGGTGCGGACGGCGCGGTCGCCGGCGTGGGAGTGGCAGCGGTCGGGTTGGGGGGCGAGGCTGGCACGGCGGCCGCCGGCGGGGTGGCCGCCGTCGGGCCGAGGGGCGGCTTGGCAGTCGCCGTCGACGGGGGCACGGCTGCTGCAGGCGGGGCCGGTGGCTTCAAGATCGGCGGCGGCAGAGTGGCCGGCTTGATCGTCGGTATCGGTGGGGCTGCCGTTCGGTCTGCGACCGGTGGGAAGGGCGGCAGAGCCGCAGCCGTGACCCCTGCCGGAGCCAGCAGCGCCAGCTCGAGCTGCAGGCGAAGGCCCCCCGGGCCAAGATGAGTTGGGTCCAGCGAGGCCAGCCTGCGGGCGGCCGCGGCCAGGGAGGCGGGGCCTGCGGCAGCCAAACCTACGGCGGTCCCGCGCCCAAGGGAGACGACGAGCGCCAGGCGCAGTCGCTCGATCGCCTGTTCGGTGAACGCTCGGAGGTCGCGGCCGCGCTCCTCCAGCCCGTCCAGCAGCTCGATTCCAACCAACGGTTCGCGGGACACCAGCGCGGCCAAGAAAGCGTCGACGGTCTCGTCCTCGACAAGGCCGAGCACCTCCCGAACTCGTTCGGCCGTGAGCGCTCCGGAGTCGGTCGAGAGGAGCTGATCGAGCATCGACTCGGCGTCACGCATGCCGCCCGCGGCCAGACGGGCGATCAGGTCGACGGCTTCGGGCTCGGCGGTGCGACCCTCGGCGTCGAGGATCGTTCGCAACTTGCCGGCGATCTCTGCGACGGTCAACCGTCGCAGATCGAACCGCTGAAGACGCGAAAGGATCGGCGCCGGAAAACCCGACGGCTGGGTCGAGGCAAACATGAAGTTGACGAAGTCCGGGGGCTCCTCGAGCGTCTTGAGCAGCGCCGACCAGCCATCCCTGGTGATCTGGTGCGCCTCGTCGAGGATGTACACCTTGCGGGCTAGCTCACCCGGTGCGTAGTGGACCCGCTCGCGGAGGTCGCGGATATCGTCGATTCCGCGGTTTGAGGCAGCGTCGATCTCGAATAGGTCGAGCGTCCGTCCCTCGCGGATTGCGACGCACGACCGACATGCGTCGCACGGCTCGCCGTCATGCAGGTCGGTGCAGTTGATGGCCTTGGCAAGGATGCGGGCGAGAGAAGTCTTGCCCGTCCCGCGCGGCCCGACGAAGAGAACGCCCTGCGACACTCGATTGGTTCGGACCGCGTTCCGCAGCGTCTCGACGACGGCACCCTGCCCGATGATCTGGCCGAAGGTCTGGGCGCGCCAGCGGCGATAGATGGCTTGGTGCGGTTGAGTCGAGCTCACGAGGCTCCTGCCAGCATGGGTCAGGCGAAGGCCAAGGCGGCCGAGCGAATCGGTCGAGCGCAGGTTCGAGCGCCGTGCACCCTCCGTCGATCGGTCGCTCCCGCGCCCACCGCTGGAGGTGACTCAGACCAGGCCGAACCGCGGCACCCGACGATCATCGCTTAGTGCTGCTTCCTTCCGGACCTGACACGGTTCACGAGCCGACGCTGCGCGGGACCCGGCCCTCAACGTCACCAGAAGTGGCGGCTTTCGAGAGCGGGGACCTCGGGAGGGAATTCAGCCCTGCTGGAGCGGATTGCAGGTACAGGGCACCGCTAGTTCCCCGCCTAGCACGGCACGCGAATCATAGCAGGCCGAAGTCACGAGTCCGCGGGGGGCAACGACGGCGGCGCGGCAACGACGGCGAGGGGCCGGTGAGCGGGAGTGGCGGAGAGGGAGGGATTTGAACCCTCGATGGCTTGCGCCATACCGCATTTCCAGTGCGGCGCCCTAGGCCACTAGGCGACCTCTCCGCGGTGACGACCCTGAAAGGCCAGGGACACCCATTCGGAGAACCGGTGCGATGTCGCCGGCCGGCCTATCCGGCGACGGCCCGCTCGTGCGGGCACGTGATCGGAGGAGTGGCGGAGAGGGCGGGATTCGAACCCGCGGTGCTCTCGCACACCGCTTTTCGAGAGCGGCACCATCAACCACTCGGACACCTCTCCGCGCGAGAGGATACCAGAGCGACGGAGACGGTCGACCTTGTCATTCTGGTTCGACCTTGTCGTCGACATTCTCGTTCGATCGACCCGGCTCGGAAGCTGGGCCGGCGGCGTACGTGAGACCGACCGCGGCGACTCACAGGGTTGACCGGCCGCGCCACGACCGCCTGGCCAGGTGGGAGTGAGGCGGTCCGAGCGAGCGACGCCGTCAGCCGGCGGTCGGCTCGACCTTCTCGCTGGAACGAAGGCTCTCGACGGGCCCCGCCTGGGCGAACAACTCCTCGGCTTCTTCGCAGCGGATGCCGCTCACGACCTTGAGTTTGCGGGCGAGCCTGCCGTCCTGAGCCAGCTGAAGGACGCCCCCCGCCGCGCCATCGATCTGGTTCGAGACTGCGTAGACGAGTGCTTCGACATCGCTGGCAAGCAGAGCGCCGACGCACATCGGGCAGGGCTCGCGGGTCACGAAGATCGTGGCGTCGGCGAGCCGGTCGCGGCCCATCTTGCGGCTGGCCTCGCGAAGGGCGACGACGACGGCATGGGCCGTGGGATCGTTGGTCTCCCGGACCCGATCGTGCGCCCGGGCGACCATCGCATCGTTCACCACGGCTACGGCGCCGATTGGGGCCTTCCCCTGGTCGAGAGCGATCTGCGCCTCGGCCAGAGCCGCGCCCATGAACAGCTCGTAGTTCATGGCTGGATCATACAGGCCGGCGGTCGGGGTTCGCGGAGTCGCGCGAGCCACCGGCGGTGTGGCCGTCGACGACGGACCCGTCCGCGGAGATGGGCGCGCCGATTCGTATCGCGCTGGCGAGAACCGACATGTCCTCGTCCCCGTGCCCGGTCGCCAGGAGGCCGTCCTCCAGCTCGGCCGTGAGACCGGCAACGGGAAGGTCCAGGCCAAAGCCCCTGGCCATCTCCAGGGCGATGCCAAGGTCCTTCCGATGCAGAGCCAGGCGGAAGCCGAGTGGATACTCGCCGTCGATCATGTGGCCGGCTCGGTTGGCCAGGACCCAGCTCTGAGCCGCGCCACCCGACAGCGCCTCGACCAGCAGGTGCGGGTCGAGGCCGGCCTTCATCCCGAGCACGATCCCCTCGGCGACGCCCAGGTATGCGCCGCTGATGATCACCTGGTTGACGGCCTTGGCGGCCTGGCCGCTGCCGAGCGGCCCCAGGTGGGTGATCGTCCTGCCCATCGCCTCCAGAACCGGCCTGGCCCGGGCCACGTCCGGCTTCCCTCCCCCGACGAACATCGTCAGCGTGCCGAGCCGCGCCCCCTCCGAGCCGCCCGAAACCGGGGCGTCCACCATGCCCACGCTCCCGGCGGCCAGCCGCCGGCCGAAGTCACGGGTCGAGCCCGGCGAGATCGTCGAGCAGTCGACCACCAAGCTTCCGGGCCTGGCGCCAACGGCGATCCCATCTGGACCGAACAGCACGGCTTCGACATCGGGCGTGTCGGAGACGCAAATGACGGTGACGTCCGATTGAGCCGCGACCTCGCCGAGCGAACCTGCCTCACGAGCGCCCAATTCGACGGCCGCCGCAGTCTTCCCCGGAGTCCGGTTCCAGACGGTCAGGCGCGCCCCGGATCGAAGCAGATTGGCGGCCATCGACGCGCCCATGGTGCCGAGACCGACGAACCCGATGCGTTCCATTCCGTCTCCTCCGGACTGCGGCCGTGAGGGATGAGCATATCCACCGCGACGTGGCACATGGCGCGGCCGCGAGTCGCTTTTCGTCCGACGAGCGAACCGAACTGCACCAAAGGCACGATCAGCCTTCACAATATCGGGCGTGGGAGAGAGACCGCCAGCCGCCGGACGATTCGACAGGGTAAGCAGGTACCTGCCATGAAGTGGTTCCGCCGCGGCAAGAACACCTCGCCGATTGGTGGCAGCCCAACCGAAGTCGCGCGCTCCGCGAATGGCCGTCGACGCCCGGGCGCGCGAAGGTTCTTCTCCGCCGTCCTTCTCTTCGGCGCACTGGCTGCCTTGACCCGGCCCGGCCGGAGCCTCGCGCGGGCCCTGGCGCGCCGGCTCGACGCTCACGTCGAGCCTTTCTCGGAGCCGGGGAGCGCGACCTACGCCCGCGTCTTTGCACCGCTCCTCGGGCATCTCTACCGGCGGGTCGCCGAGGACGTGGCCCTCGAGCTGTCGTCACGCATCCGAAGTCGGCGCGCGACCATCCTCGACCTGGGCTGCGGGCCGGGGGATCTGGTCGTGGCGATCTCACAACGCATCCGGGACGCGCGGATCGTCGGCCTGGACCTCTCGCCGAGCATGCTGCTGTGGGCCAGCCGCCACGCCACCACGGCAGAGCGGCTGCGGTTCATCGTCGCCGACGCAGCCGCTCTGCCGTTCGGCGACGCCTCGGTAGACCTCGTCGTCTCAACTCTCAGCCTCCACCACTGGCCCGACCCAACGGACGTCTTCGCAGAGATCGCGCGGGTGTTGAGACCGGGCGGAGTCGCCCTTATCTACGACCTCGGCCTTCTTACATACGGGCCGGCGGAGATGGCCGACATCGCAGACGGGGCCGGGCTGGAGCCTGCCGACATCGGTCGGGAGCGCCTCGACGGAGGGTTCGTCTCGCGCTTCTTCATCCGCTTCACGCTCGAGGGCTAGGTCTGTCCGGCCGATCCCCATGTCGGGCCGCAGCAGTTCCGGGGCCACCCTTGCTGCGACGTCGGGCGGCCATGCTAGAATCCCGGCCGCTGTGACTCCTGGAGAGGTCGCATAGTCGGTCTAGTGCAGCGGTTTGCTAAACCGCCAGGTGGGGTAACCTGCCTCGAGGGTTCGAATCCCTCCCTCTCCGCCAGTCTCTCCGCCCGAGGCACAGCCGCGCGCCCGTAGCTCAGCGGATAGAGCGCCAGGTTGCGGACCTGGAGGTCGTGGGTTCGAGTCCCGCCGGGCGCGCCAGCATTTGAACGTGAAACGGTCCCGAGAAGGCCTCTCGGGGTCGTCTTGTTCTCAGGCCCGGCCACAAACGCGGCCGTTTGTGGCCGGTATCGACGTCCGGGGCCTGCCAGTCTCGACCCTGACAGCGCTAGACTGCCCTCTCCGCAATCCGATGCCAGATGAGTGCTAGCAATAGCCAGTCGAGCAACGAGCCGGGCACGGGCTTCATCGTGCGTGACGCGATTCCGGATCGCGACGCGGCCGCCTGCCTCGAGATCTACGCGCCGTTCGTGCGCGAAACGTTCGTCTCGTTCGAGGAGGGGGTGCCATCGATCGAGGAGTTCCGCGAACGCATCCGCTCGACCAGCCGGACCCACCCATGGCTCGTGCTGGAGGATCGCGGGGAGGTCGTCGGCTACGCTTACGCCTCGCCTCATCGATCGCGAGCGGGATACCGATGGGCCGCCGACGTCACCGTCTACGTCGCCCCTTCGCATCGCCGCGCCGGCGTTGGACGCCGTCTGTACGCTGAACTCTTCGAGCGGCTGCGCCGGCAGCGTTTCCAGGTGGCATTGGCCGGTGTCACGCTTCCCAACGACGCAAGCCTCGGCCTGCACCGGGCGATGGGATTCAAGCCGGTCGGGGTCTACGAGCGCATCGGCTGGAAAGCCGGCGCCTGGCGTGACGTCAGCTGGTGGCAGCTCGAACTGGCGCCGCCGACCCACGAGCCGCCATCCGAACCCCTGCCCCCGATGGACGGCTGAGCGGGCGGATCACCGGTCGTCGGCATTCTTAGAATCGCCGAAGGATCGCCGTCAACAGGCGAAGTCGGCCGTCGTTCCCGACAGGCCGATTCGAGTTGACACCACGTTCCGCGGCCGCTACTGTCGCGGACACCGTTATGGAACGCATCTTCTTCTTTTACCGCTACCCGGCATGACCGTTCCCGGAGCCTAGGCCCGGGATCGCGGGTCGTGCCGGGTGCAGCAGAGGCATCGCCTCTGCTTTTTTGTTGCCCGACCAAGACCCCAGCCGGCAGGCCCCCACAAGGAGGACCGCCAGATGATCATCGTGATGTCGATGGGCGCGACAGAGCAGGAAGGCACCAACGTCCGCGACCTGCTCCGCGGGTACGGCCTGACGCCCCATGACAACTACGGCACCCAGCGGGTCGTGATCGCGGTCCTGGGCGATGTGGCTCCGGTGAGGGACGTTCTGATGAGCAAGCTGTCCATCATGCCCGGCGTGTCATCGGTGACCCCGATCACCCGCCCGTTCAAGCTGACTTCGCGAGAGTCTCACCCCGACGACACCGTCATCGAGGTTTTGGGCACCAGAGTGGGCAACGGCAGCCTGACCATCATGGCCGGCCCCTGCGCCATCGAGGACCGGGAGATGATGCTCGAGACGGCCCGGGCAGTGGCGGAGGCGGGTGCAACGATCCTTCGCGGCGGCGCCTTCAAGCCGCGAACCAGCCCGTACGCGTTCCAGGGGCTCGGGGTCGAGGGGCTGACCTACCTGGCCGAGGCGAGCAAGGAGACCGGCCTGCCGACCATCACCGAGGTCATGGAGCCGAGTCAGGTCGAAGTCGTCGCCAGGCATTCCGACATCCTCCAGGTCGGCACCCGGAACATGCAGAACTACTCGCTCCTGACGGCGGTGGGTAAGGCCGGCCGGCCGGTCATGCTCAAGCGCGGCTACGGCGCCACGATCGAGGAATGGCTCATGGCCGCCGAGTACATCGTCTCGTCCGGCAACCCCCAGGTGATCCTGTGCGAGCGCGGCATCCGGACCTTCGAGACTTACACCCGCAACACACTCGATCTCACGGCCGTGCCGCTTCTCCACCACCTGACCCACCTGCCGGTGATCGTCGACCCGTCCCACGCCACCGGCAAGCGCTGGCTGGTCAGGCCGATGGCCCTTGCGGCCGTGGCTGCCGGCGCCGACGGCATCATGGTCGAGGTCCATCCAAGCCCCGACGAGGCCAAGTCCGACGGCGAGCAGTCGCTGACCTTCGACCAGTTCACCGACATGACCAGGGCCCTCAAGCACATCCACGACGAGGTCCGGACGCTGATCAAGGACCCGTTCGCAATGGCCGGCCCGATCAACGTCGATGGGTCGAGCAAGCACTGACATCGTGACCTCGCCGCCGCTCGCCGGGGAGTCGTCCCGGTCCGTCTCCAGGGCCGCGCGCCTGCGCGGCGAGCCGAGGCTGCCCGGCGACAAGTCAATCTCGCATCGGGCCCTGATTCTCGCGGCCCTGGCCGAGGGCTGCGGCTCGATAATCGGCGCGGGCGATGGCCGGGACGTGCGGGCCACGGCCGCGATCGTGGCCGCTCTTGGGGCAACGGTGGAGCGGGCCCGGGAAGACGGCCTGAACGTCGACTACCGTGTGGCCTCGCCGGGCGCCGAACGCCTCCACGAGCCGGCCGGCGTGCTCGACTGCCGCAACTCCGGAACCAGCCTCCGGCTGTGCTCCGGGATGCTAGCAAGCCTGCCCTTCTTCGCCGTTCTGGACGGCGACGATTCATTGCGGAGCCGTCCGGTGGCCCGTATCATCGAACCGCTGCGCTCTATGGGCGCGGCGCTGTACGCACGCAGTTCTGACACCCTCCCTCCGCTGGTCGTCATCGGTCGTCATCGGCTCAACGCCATCGACTACGCGACCCGCGTACCGAGCGCCCAGGTCAAGTCGGCAATTCTGCTGGCTGGCTTGCGCGCGGAAGGGCGGACGACGGTGCGCGAGGCGGTGGCCACGCGAGACCACACCGAGCGGATGCTCCGGTCCCGCGGCATCGAGGTCCGGCGGGAGCCGGGGACGAGTTCGGGAGGCGGCCCGGTGGCCTGGACGCTGGATGGTGGCACGCGACTTCGACCGGTGGACGAGCTCGTCCCGGCCGATCCATCCGCCGCCGCTTTCTGGCTCGTTGCCGGGGCCATCCACCCCGATGCGGAATTGACGCTGCGCGCCGTTGGAGTCAATCCAACGCGCCGGGCCGCGATCGACCTGCTGGTCCGCATGGGCGCCCGGATCGATGAGACCCCCGTGGACGGGGCGTCGGCGGCAGGACCCGGAGCCGCAGGCGATGTCGGCGAGCCGCTGGCCGACCTGACGGTCCGCTCGAGCGAGCTTCGCGGCATCGACGTGGGCCCGGACGAGGTCGCCGCCGCCATCGACGAGATCCCGATCTTGTGCCTGGCCGCCACGCAGGCCCGTGGCAAGACCACGATCCGTGGCGCCGGGGAGCTTCGAAACAAGGAATCCGATCGCATTGCCGGCATCGTCAAGGGCCTGGCCGCCCTGGGGGCGCGCATCGCGGTCGACGGCGACGACATCTCCATGCAAGGCTCAACTCCGCTCGTCGGGGCGGCGACCGAGACGCTCGACGATCACCGGCTGGCCATGACCTTCGCGGTCGCCGGCCTCATCGCGTCGGGCTCGACGAGTATCGACCGTGCCGGCAGCGCGGCCGTTTCGTACCCGACTTTCTTCACCGAACTGGAAAGGCTGCGAGCATGACCAAGCGCGTCGTCCTGATCGGCCACCCGGTTGCCCACTCCTACTCGGGAGCGATGCAGCAGGCTGCTTTCGACGCGCTCGGGATCGATGCCCGGTACGAGCTCTGGGACCGCCGGCCGATCGACCTCGCAGACGCCATCGCAGAGCTTCGGGGCGACGATTTCCTCGGAGCGAACGTAACCATCCCCCACAAGGAGCACGTCGTTTCGCTCGTCGACCGCCTAACCGAAGACGCCCAGACGACCGGGGCAATCAACGTGATATCGCACGACGGCAAGAAGCTCGTCGGCCACAACACCGACGTCGCCGGCTTCAAAGCCACCCTCGAGAGGGTGGTCGGCAAACAGAAGATGCCCCGCCAGGCCGTGGTTCTCGGCGCCGGCGGCGCTGCCCGTGCGGTCGTCTCTGCGCTGATCGCCGAGGGATTTCAGCGCATCGTCGTCTTCAACCGCCACCTCCACCGGGCAGAAGCTCTCGTCCACCACTTCAACCGCAGCGCGTCGCACATGGACCTGCGGGCTATGCCCTGGCACGAGTCCGTCCTCGAAGCGGAGCTGGCCAAGACCAAGGTCCTGGTCAACGCTTCGGCCGTAGGGATGGTCACCGGCGAGACGCCGATCCCGGCCGAGCTGCTGCCGCCGGATCTGTTCGTCATCGACCTCACGTACAACCCGCCCGTGACCCAGCTCCTCCGGGATGCGGCCGCGGCTCGCGATGCCACGATCGGCGGCGAGCCGATGCTGCTCCAGCAGGGCGCCCTGGCGTTCGAGCTGTGGACCGGCCGTCCGGCCCCGATCGAGGTCATGCAGGCCGAGCTGGACCGAACCCGCGAACAGGGCCTGCGCCAGCCTCCCGTGGACGTGGGGCCCGCCGGCGATGCCGCCGGTGGCGGGGGCGGCGAAGTGGCAGATGCGACCGGCGGGGCCGCGAAGGCGCGGGCCGCGAGCGACGCGGCCTCCGGTCGATCCGCCTAGGCGCGCAGAATGGGCCACCTCCGCTTCCTGACCGCCGGCGAGTCGCACGGGCCTGCCCTGGCGGCCACGATCGAAGGCGTTCCGGCGGGCCTGCCGCTCACCGCGGACGGGATCGAGGCCGACCTTGCCCGCCGCCAGGGCGGCTACGGCCGTGGCGCGCGCAGCACTTCGATAGAGCGGGACCGAGCGGAGATCCTGGCCGGCGTCCGCTACGGGCTGACCCTCGGCTCGCCGATACTGCTGCTCATTCGGAACCGCGACTGGGTCAACTGGACGCGGGTCATGCAGGTCGAGCCGCTGACCGACGAGCAGGCCGCTGATCTGGCAGGGCTGGTCGAGGCGGGCGACAAGAGAGCCACGCCGATCACCCGCCTGCGGCCCGGCCACGCCGACCTGGCCGGGGCCACGAAGTACGGCTTCGGCGACGTTCGCAACGTGCTCGAGCGCGCCTCGGCCCGCGAGACGGCAGCTCGAGTGGCGGCCGGAGCCGTGGCCCGGGCGCTGCTCGCAAAGCTGGGCATCGACGTATGGTCGTTCACGGCCGAGGTGGGCGGCGTGGCCTGCGACCCGGCCAACGCCACACGCTCCCGGGCGGACGCCGAGGCGAGCCCGCTGCGCTGCCCGGACGCGGTCGCGGAGAAGCGGATGATTGCCCGGATCGACGAGGCGCGCGCCGCAGGCGACACCGTGGGTGGGGTCTTCGAGGTGAGGGCGACCGGCGTCCCGATCGGCCTGGGTAGCTACGTCCAGTGGGACCGCAGGTTGGACGCGGCGCTGGCAGGCGCGGTCATGAGCATCCCGATCGTGAAGGGCGTCGAGTTCGGGCTGGGCTTCGAGCAGACGCGGCGTCTCGGCTCGGCCGTCATGGACGTGATCGAGGGCCGGGACTCGGCCGGCCGGTGGGGCAGACGTTCGAACAATGCGGGCGGACTCGAAGGCGGCATCTCCAACGGCCAGCCGATCGTCGTCAAGGGCGCGGTCAAGCCGATCTCGACGCTGCCTCGGCCCCTGCCATCGGCCGACCTCATCACCGGTCGGCCGGTAGAGAAGGCCCACTATGAGCGCAGTGACATCTGTGTCGTGCCAGCAACCGGCGTCGTTGCCGAGGCCATGGTCTGCATTACCCTCGCCGACGCCGCCCTTGAGAAGTTCGGCGGCGATTCGCTGTCCGAGACGCTAGACAACCTGGCCCGATATCGTGAGCGAACCGCGAAGAGCCCCGTCGCCGGCCCCGAGACCGGACTCATCGGCGGAGAAACCGGCCGCAACCCACGCTCGGGCGGCGCGGCCCCTGCAGAAAGCGAGTAAGAGGTGGACTTGATCCTCGTCGGCCTGCCGGGCAGCGGAAAGAGCGCCGTGGGACGCCGGCTCGCCGCTCGGCACAACGCCACTTTCATCGACCTCGACGAGCTCATCGAGAGCCAGGTGGGCAAGTCCGTGCCTGCGATCTTCGCCGAAGAGGGCGAGGCAGGGTTTCGCCGCCACGAATGCGAGGCGGTGATCTCGCTCGGTCCTGCCGACCCCGACCTGGAGTTGCGTCGGGTCGTGGCCACCGGCGGCGGCGCGGTCATCGACCCGCGCAACCGCTGGCTGCTCTACCGCGGTCGCTTCCCCGTGTGGCTTGACGGCGCGCCAGAGGTCCTCGCCGGCCGCCTCGTCAGGAGCTTCAACGTGCGCCCGCTCATTGCCGGCCACGACACCGTCGGGACGCTCAGGCAGCTGGCCGAGGATCGGCGCCGCTTCTACGCGCCAGCCCTGCAGATCAGCGGCGCGGCCCACCTGGATGACATCCTTCGGGCGCTCGAGCAGCACATCGGCGACGGCTCGGGCCCGGCCGCAACCGTGTTTCGCGCCGACACGGCGACGGGTCGGGTGGAGATCGGCTACGGGATCGCCGCCACGGCCGTCGGCTCCGCTCTGATCCGTGGCGAGGCCCGACGGGCAATCCTCCTGGCGGAGCCACGCACGTGGGAAGTTGCCGGGGCCGGGATAGCCGCGGCTCTTGCAGCCGACGGCTGGGAGGTGGAACGCGTTCTCCTGCCGCGCGGCGAGAACGCCAAACGGTTGCGCGGCGTCGAACGGGCCTGCCGCGCTCTCGCCCGACTTCACGTCGACCGCAAGGAGACCCTCGTCGCGATCGGCGGCGGGGCGCTCACCGACGTCGCGGGCTTCGTTGCCGCGACCTATCTGCGGGGCGTACCGGTAGTCCACGTGCCCACCACGCTCGTGGGTCAGATCGACGCCGCTCTCGGAGGCAAGACCGCCGTGGACATCCCCGAGGGCAAGAACCTGGTCGGCGCCTTCCACCAGCCGTCGGCCGTCATCTCCGACGTCTCGTTCCTCGCCACTCTGCCGGCCAGGCAGCGCCGCGCGGCCCTCGGCGAGGTCGTCAAAATGGCGGTTCTCGGCGACGAGCGGCTGTTCGAGCTGGTCGAGGCAGAAGGCGAGGCGTGCGCGAGCGATGACTCCGAGCCGATCGAGTCGGGAGCGGTCGCCGAGATCGTCGAGCGCTGCGCCTGGGCCAAGGTCGAAATAGTCACCGCAGACGCACGCGAAGCGGGCGTGCGCACGACGCTCAACCTGGGCCACACCATCGGCCACGGCATCGAAGCGGCCGCCGGATACAGGTCGATCCTCCACGGCGAGGCGGTGGCATACGGGTTGCGCGGCGCATTCGCAATTGCTCTGGCCATGGGCCTTACGACGGCCCAGCGGGCCCGGCGCGTGAATCGGCTCCTCGATCGGCTGGAGCTCGGAGTGGAGCCTCCGCCGGTCACCAGAAGGGCAGTCCTGGAGCACGTGGCCACCGACAAGAAGCACGCGGGAGGCAGTTTGAGCTGGGTGCTTCCAACCGAGTCCGGGGTCGTCGTGATGTCGGACGTGCCGCCGAAGGCGGTCCAAGCCGGGCTGGCTGCCGCGCTTCGCGTCGCATACAGGCGGCCCCGGGGCGTCGCCGGAACGAGTTCCATCGGGGCAGAACTTTGACGACCGTGCTCGTCCTCAACGGCCCAAACCTCAACCTGCTGGGCACCCGAGAACCCGAGATCTACGGCCGCACGACCCTGGCCGAGATCGAGGACGGCCTCCGGCGAAGGGGCGCCGACCTCGGCCTCGAAGTAGATTGCTTCCAGTCGAATCACGAGGGCGCCCTGATCGACCGCCTGCACAGGCGGGACTTCGATTGGGCGATCGTCAACGCCGGCGGCCTGACCCACACGAGCGTCTCGCTCCGGGACGCGCTCAAGGGCATCGGTCGGCCCTTCGTGGAGGTCCACATCTCCGATCCGGACCGGCGCGAGCCGTTTCGCCGGGTCAACTACCTCCACGACATCGCGGCAGACCGGATCGTCGGCAAGGGTGCGGCCGGCTACACCGCCGCCCTCAACCTGATCGCCGACCGAACCCGGCCCGGGAGCGCTCCATGACCCAGGACCTGAAGGCGCTCCGTTCCGAGATCGACCTGCTCGACCGCGAGATCGTCAGGCTGCTGAATCGTCGGGCCCGACTCGGGCTGGAAGCCGGTGAGACGAAGAAGGGGCTCGGCCGGCCCATCGCCGATTCGAAACGCGAGCGCGAGGTTCTGGTTCGCGTTGCGATGGCCAACGAGGGCCCGATTCCGCAGGACGCCCTGCTGGCGCTCTACCGTGAACTCATCGAAACTATCAAGCGTCTCGAAGAGCTTGATGGCTCGGGCTCCAAGCCCGCCTAGCAGCGGAGGCAGGAATCGATGGACGAGACGCGACCCGATCGGCGAAAGATGCGGAGCGCAACTCTGGCTGCGCTGCTCGGCCTCTTCGTCCTGGCGGCGCTAGTGGCGATCGTCGGCCGACTCCTGCCGGGTGGCCTGTCACGGTTCGTTGCGCGACTGCTCCGTCGGGGCGACCACGAGGACCCCGACAGGAGCTGACCGACCCCGTCCACGCGCAGTGGCCTCACACAGCTCGCCGACGAGGGCGGCCAGAGCGGCAACGTCGCGCCCGTCCGGTCCCAGCGCATCAACCAGAGCGGATGCCACGATCACGCCATCCGCGCCGGCACGTACAAGCATCTCGACGTGGACCGGCCTGCTGACGCCAAAGCCGACCGCCACAGGCACGGTCGAGTCGGCGCTCGCAGCGGCAACCAGATGACCGACCGATGGCGGCAGCAACGTGCGAGCGCCGGTCACGCCGACAAGCGACACGCAATAGAGGAACCCACCCGATCGGCGCGCGATCTCGGCTCGGCGAACCGGGGCTGTCGTCGGAGCGATGAGGTAGACGACGGCCAGGCCCACCGCGCGGGCGACCGACTCGAAACCAGAGCCCTCGTCGGGTGTCAAGTCGGCGACGATCACGCCGCTGGCCCCGGCCTCGGCCAGGAGCGCCGCGACGGCCCGGCCGTCGCCGCCACCGATGATCTGGTTCGCGTAGCACATCGGCACGAGGGGAACGTCCGGGCGTGCGCCCGCGATGGCGCGGATCAAGGCCACGGACGTGTCGAGCGTGGCGCCGGCCCGCAGGGCGGCTGCCGTCGCTCGCTGAAGAGTGGCTCCGTCGGCGAGGGGATCCGAATACGGCAGTCCCACCTCGAGCAGATCCGCGCCCGCGTCGGCGGCCGCCAGGGCAGCGGCCAGCGAGCCATCGTAGTCGGGGTAGCCAGCCACGACGTACGGGATGAGAGCGGCTCGGCCGGCGGTCGCGGCGCGGGCGAAGGCAGCAGCGATCCGTCGAGCTCCGGCCGTCTCGTTCGTGCCGCGCCGGTCGGCGTCCGTGACGGCTTCGGCGTCCGTGACGGCTTCGGCGCTCCGCGCCCGATCGCGGAGGGTAGGCGCGGCCGTGCCCGTTGGGGTTGGCGCGGCCGCGCCACGAGTGCCGGCAGCGGTCAATGAGCGCGTCTGCGCCGTCATCGACCCACCTCCTTCAGTCCGAGAGCGGCGAGGTCCTTGTCGCCGCGGCCGGAAAGGCCGAGGACGATCACGGCCTCGCGGGGGAGCGGCCGATGAGACGCACCGGCCACGCTCTGGCGGTCGGCGTCGAGGGCGCCACTCACCCCTTCCGCGGCCAGTCGGACCAGCACTTCCGGCAGCGCCGCGACGGCGTGGGCCGATTCCAAGGCCGCGAGGATGCCCTCGGTCCGGGCGACCTGCCGTACCGCGGCGAGAGCCTCCGAGTCGGTTGCGGCGGCCACCAGAAGGCGGCGTGCTTCCATGAGCGCCGCAAGCTGCGGCCCGATTCCCGGGTAGTCGAGTCCGGCCGAGATCGAGACGGCCTCGATTACCTGGCCGTCGGCGTCCTGGAGCATGTACGAGCGGGATCCGTGGAGGATTCCGGGAGTGCCCGCCAGCAGGGCGGCAGCGTGGCGACCGGACTCTATCCCCTCGCCTGCCGCCTCCGCTACGGCGAGCCGAACACTCGGCTCGCCGATGAACCGGTTGAGCAGTCCGAGGGCGTTCGAACCGCCTCCGACGCAAGCTATTGCCAGGTCCGGCAGCCGGCCTTCGACCTCGAATAGCTGGGCCGCGGCCTCGTCGCCGATGACGCGCTGGAAATCGCGCACCAGCATCGGGTACGGATGCGGGCCCATCGTCGAGCCCAGGCAATAGTGGGAGGTCTTGACGTTGGTCACCCAGTCGCGGAGCGCCTCGCTGACGGCATCCTTCAGGGTGCCCGATCCGCCGAGGACAGGGCGCACTTCCGCGCCGAGGGCTTCCATGCGCAGGACGTTGGGCGCCTGGCGCCGGATGTCCTCGATGCCCATGTGGACGACGCACGGGATGTCGAGAAGGGCGCACGCGGTTGCCGTGGCCACGCCATGCATGCCGGCACCGGTCTCCGCGATCACTCGCCTCTTGCCGAGCCGCCGCGCCAGCAGCACCTGCCCGAGGGCGTTGTTGAGCTTGTGGGCGCCGGTGTGGTTCAGATCCTCACGCTTGAGGTACAGCCGAATTCGATCGGGCAGAAGATCTTCCGACGAGCCGGCGGTCTCACCCGCCCGACGCCGAGCCGTTTCGAGGACCTCGCCGCCGAGCCGATCGGCCCGGTAGATCGGGGTGGGCCGACCGCCGTAGCGGAACTGCATCTCGCGCAACTCGGCCCAGAACCTGGGGTCGTGGCGGACCTCGCTCCACGCTGCCTCGAGCTGGTCCAGCGCAGCGACGAGAGTCTCGGGCACGTATCGACCGCCGAAGTCGCGGTTCAGCCCCCAACGCCCCGCGGCGTCGGGCTCGAGCAGAGCTTCCGAGACCGGCGTGGGGCGCGGCCTGACGTGAGGCCGGTCGAAGCGTGCCGCGCGGGCCCGCTTGGCGAAGAGCGCGACCCGGAACGGGTCCTTGCGAGGTCGCGGACCGACCGTTGCTCCGACCTGAGTCCTCGCGGAAGCGGCGCCGGACGAAGCCGCCGAGGGACGGATCTCCACGCCCGAGGCCACGTCCACTCCGACCGCCGGAACGTCGAGCACGGCATCCGCAACGTTCGCGGCATCGAGGCCGCCGGCGAGGATGATCGGGATCTCGCGAGCCACTAAGGCCGCTATCCGGCGGGCGATCTGGCGGCCGGTCCCTCCGGGGAAAGGGCCTCCGGCGGTGTCGAGGATGAGCCGATCGGTGCCGGCTGCGAGGAACACCTTGCCTGCCTCGACGGCGTTTGCGGCTGCTGAGCCGGCGTCCGCGAGGCCCGCCGCCGCACCGGCCGCCGTCTGCGAGGCGCCGTCCGCCCTCGCGGCCGGCTCGCCGTGCGCGGCCGGCAGATGCAGCACCTTCCACACCGGACGTCGGATCGAGGCGATCGTCGAAGCGGGCTCGTTGCCGGAAAGCTGGACGGCATCGGGGCCGAAGGCCGCAACGGCCGCCTCGATCTCCCGGGCCGGCGCATCAGCGAAGACCGCCACTATCCGGGGTCGAATCCGAGCCGGCGAAGCCTCGCGGGCTAGGGCGGCGAGGTACGTCGCCTCGGCCAGACTCAAGGCCCGGGGCGTGCCCGGAACCAGGTTCAGCCCGATCGCATCGGCGCCCGCGCGGAGCGCTGCGAGCACTCCTTCCTCGTCGGTGACGCCGCAGATCTTGACCAAAGGCTGCCGCGCCACCGCAGCCACGTCGTGCGGCACCGACCCCGCCGCGACGAACGCCCGCGCAGCTGAGGCCGGCTCGGCCGAGCGCATCAGCGCCTCGCCGATGAGGGCAGCGTCGATCCCGACCGCCCGCCAGCCGACCAGCGTCCGGGGCTCGCCGACGCCCGACTCCCCGACCACCAATCGGTCGTTCGGCACGAGAGGTCGCAATCGCAGGCATAGCTCGGGATCGACACGGAGCGTGCGCAGGTTACGGTTGTTCAGCCCGATCACGCGGGCGTGAGTGGCCAGGGCCGCGTCGAGCTCCCGTTCGTCGTGAACTTCGACGAGGGGCTCCAACCCCAGCTCGCGGGCCAGCCCGGCGAACCGGGCGAGCTTCCCCGGCGGCAGGAGCGACGCGAGGAGGAGAACCATGTCGGCCCCGGCGGAGCGCAGGACGGGGAGCTGCCGCTCGTCGACCACGAACTCCTTGGCAACGACGGGCAGCGTGACCGCGGCCCGCACCGCGCGCAGGTCGACCAGCGAACCGCCGAACCAGTGCGGCTCGCACAGCACCGAGATTGCGCTCGCGCCACCGGCCTCGTAGGCTCGGGCGAGCGCGACCGGATCGGCGTCGGCCGCGATTGGCCCGGCCGACGGGGAGCGGCGCTTGACCTCCGCGATGAGATGCAGGCCCGGAGCCGCCAGACGCTCGACGATCGGTCGTGGCGCGTTTCCGGGTCGGGCCGAATAACCGGCGGCCTCGTCGGCGAGGGCGCCGTATGTCTTCGATCCCAGCTCGCGGCCGACGTCGGCCCGGCGCCGTTCGGCGATCTCCGCCACAACGCCGGACCGGGCCGCGGCCCCGCCAGAGGAGCGGCGGACGCGGCCGCCCGAGGCCGCGCCGCCCGAGGCCGCGACACGGCGTTCGCCCTGCCCTTTGCCCGCCACCTCCGTCATGCCGGCGCCACTTCCATCTTCGCCGCGTCGCGGACCGCCTTGCCCGCACGCAGCCGTTCCAGCAGCGACGCCGCCGCGCCGGAGTCGATGGTCGTCGCGGCGATGGTGATGCCATCACCCAGGCCGGTCACGCGGCCGGCTGCGAGGAGGGCTGCGGCCGCGTTCAGAAGGACGACATCGCGGCGGGGTCCTGCCCGACCGGCCAGAACCGCCTCGACGTGAGCCGCGTTCTCGGCGGGAGCTCCGCCGGACAGGTCCGCCAGGGGCGCCGGCGTCAGCCCCAGGTCAGCGGCCACGATCTCACACCGCGTCACGCCGGCCGGAGTGACGTCGTAGAGGACGCCCGAACCGTCGAGCGGCAGTTCGTCCACGTCATTGCCGTGGACGACGAGGGCGTGCTCCGAGCCCAGGAGTCGAAGCACCTCGGCGAGCTTCGGGGCTGCGGCCGGATCGCCCACGCCCACGACCTGGCGGCGCGCGCCGGCCGGGTTGGTTATCGGGCCAAGCAGGTTGAACGCCGTTCGGACGCCGATCTCGCGCCGGGTCGGGCCGGCGTGCTTCATGGCGGGGTGGTAGTCCGGAGCGAACAGGAAGGCAAACCCCTCGGTGCGCAGCGCCCTGGCCGCTTCCGCCGGGGAGAGATCCGTGGCGATGCCGAGGGCTTCGAGCACGTCGGCCGACCCGCAGGCCGAGGTGACGGCCCGGTTGCCGTGCTTGGCCACGGGGACACCGGCCGCGGCCACGACGAGCGCGGCGGCCGTGGAGATGTTGAAGGTATTGCTTGCGTCGCCGCCCGTGCCGCAAGTGTCGATGGCACCCTCGGGCGCCGAGACCGGCACGACGCGCTCCCGCATGGCGGCCGCGAAACCGGCCAGCTCCTCGACCGTTTCACCACGCATCCGCAAAGCCACCAGCAACGCGGCCAGTTGCGCCGGCGATGCCTCTCCATCCATAACCGAGCCCATGGCCGAGCGGGCCTCTTCTATCGAGAGTCTCCGACCCCCGACTACGGCGGCGAGAGCCGCCCTCACCTGCTCGCTCATTGGGCGGCCCCGGGGGTGCCCGCGGCCGGGACAGCACCGGCCTCGACCGCACTTGCCAGCCCGTTCAGGGCAAAGGAGCCCGGTGTCCGGTCGAGCAGGCCGCCGTCGCCCTCGCCGCACAACCTCAGGAAGTTGGCCAGCAAGTGCGGGCCGTGAGGCGTGAGCACCGATTCGGGATGAAACTGCACCCCTTCGACCGGGGCGTGAAGATGCCGGATGCCCATGACCACGTAGTCGTCGACCGTCCGGGCCGTGACCACGAACTGGGGCGGGAGCGTGTCCGGGGCCACACTCAGGGAGTGATAGCGGGCCGCCGCGAACGGGGACGGCATTCCGGCCAGGAGCCCCCTCTGGTCGTGGCGGACGTCGGAGGCCTCGCCGTGGACGAGCGTCGGTGCCCGCCGGATCGTGGCGCCGAATGCCTGGGCCATCGCCTGCATGCCGAGGCACACGCCGAGGAGCGGGATCCCGCGTTCGACGGCCACCCGGATCGCGTCCATCGAGACGCCTGCCGAGTCGGGGTCGCCAGGCCCGGGCGAGACGACCATGCCACGCAAGTGGGCCTCGCGGTCGTCGGCAAGGGCCTCGATGCCGACCCGATCGATGGCGTCGTTGCGCAAGACGCGGACCTCGGCGCCGGCCGCCTCGAGAGCCTGGACGAGGTTGAAGGTGAACGAGTCGTAGTTGTCGATCATCAGCAGCATTCAGACGCCTCCTATCGGTCCGAGCCGGCGGCCGCGCCGGTGCCGAGGCCGCGGGACGTGGTCGTGCCACTCCCCTGCCTGGCCGTGCCGAAAGACTCACCACTGCCGGAGCCACTGCCTGAGCTCTCGATCGCTTCGGCGACGGCAAGCTCGATAGCCCGCCGCACCGCCCCGGCCTTGTGCTCCGTCTCCTCGAACTCGCGCTCCGGGAGCGAGCCGGCAACGATGCCCGCGCCGACCGTCAGATGGATCCTGTCGTCACGCAGCACGGCGGAACGGATCGTGATGGCGGTGTCGAGATTGCCGTCATAGCCGAGATAGCCCACGGCCCCGCCGTACAGCCCGCGCCGCTCCCCCTCCGCTTCGGCGATGAGCTGCATCGCTCGAACCTTCGGCGCGCCGGAAAGCGTCCCGGCCGGGAAGATGCTCCGCAGCGCATCGAGGGCGTCGCAGCCGGGCCGAAGCCGCGCCTCCACGTTGCTCACCAGGTGGAGAACGTGGCTGTAGCGCTCGACCTCCATGTACTTGGTCACCGCCACGGTCCCTGCCCGGGCCACCCGACCGAGGTCGTTGCGGCCCAGGTCGACGAGCATCACGTGCTCCGCCCGTTCCTTCGGATCTCGCCGCAGGGCGTCGGCCAGGGCGTCGTCCTCTGCCTGGCTCGCTCCGCGTGGACGCGTGCCGGCGATCGGGTGCGTGGCTATGCGGTCGCCCTCGACCCGCACGAGCAACTCCGGGCTGGCGCCGACCACGGAGAACTCGGGCATCCGGACGAAGAAGAGGTACGGGCTGGGGTTGACGCGCCGCAACGCCCGATAGAGCGCCACTGCGTCGAGCCGGTCGCCGCCGATCACCGGCCGCTCAACGGTCTGGCGGCGCGCCAGGACGATCTGGATCGCCTCACCGGCGGCGATTGTTTCCTTGGCTGATCGAACCGCCGATTCGTATTGACCGCGGTCCAGGCTGACTTCGATCTGCCGAAGGCCGAACGGGCCGTCTTCGTTTGGGCGGCTGCCGTCGCCGGGCCCGGCACCGGGCGGGCTTTCCGCGGCAGCGGAACCATCGTCCCTCCCGTCACCCGGGCGTCCCGAATCCTTTTCACCGGGGCGTCCATACCCGCCCGATCGACTCCGTCGCGTCAAGATGGCCAGCTCCGCCTCGGTCGGCCGGCCAGCCCGCTCCAGGGCTTCGAAGATGGCCCGCTCGGCGATCGCGTATCGGCTCTCGATGTCCGGGGTGTCCGTGTGCAGCGAAGCTACGGCCGAGAGTGTGTGGATCAGGTGGTCGAAGACGAGGACGAGGTCCGTCTCCTGAAAGGCGGCCAGTGGGACACCGGTCGGGTCCCTCGCCGGCAACGGGACCGTCGGCTCAAACGTGGAGGCCGCGTCGTAGCTGAGCGCGCCGACCGCCCCTCCGGGGAATCGCGGGATATCGGTCGAAGGGAGGGTTCGGCGCTTCGGCAGGAACTGGCGCAGGGCCGTGAGCGGATCCGGGACTGGGAGGGTCTCTGTCGGCAGATCGGCGCAGAACTCCGTCACTCCCACCGGCCGGGACTGGATCGTGGCCCGGCCGTCGCGGACCGTCAGCAGGCGCCGTGGGCCGGCGCCGATGAACGAATAGCGACCGAGTCGCTCGCCGCCCTCCACTGACTCGAGCAAGAAGGCGGGGCCACCGTCGTCAAAGCGCATGAAGGCGCCGATCGGGGTTTCGAGGTCCGCGTTGCGAGTGGCCGTCAACAGGATCGTGTCGGCCGAGCCCGACAACTGCCGGACCTCGCGAAGACTCAGCGGATCGTTTGGTGCCATCGGTATCGCCTGTCGCCTTTCGGATCGTGTGTGCCGCGCCTGCCGTTCCGCCAGACCGTTCTCCCGTTACTGGGCCGGCAGCCACTGCGACTTGAGTGGCCACTGGCTGCCTTTCGGCGAGGTCCAGCGCGGCGGAGAATCAAAAAACCTCTCGTCCACAGGGACGAAAGGTCGATCCTTCCGCGGTGCCACCCATATTCGGCGATGCCGCTCTCTGGCCGACGGGTTGGGCTCTCGCGGTTGCGACTCGAGGCGGGCTCCCGCTTCACTGCCGCCGGCGCGACTCCCACCGATCGGTGCTGCCATATATCGCTGGCGCTCTGCGCCGGAGCCTACTGGCGAGCCCTGGAAGCTCGCGGTTCGGTCCGGAGGCTCACGGGTCCATTCCGTCTCGTCGCCGCCCCAGCTTGCACCAACCGCTGGTTCTCTACGCCGGCGCCGGGAGTTACTCGTCCCGATCACAGCCCATATTCGGATGTGGCGCGGAGTCTAGGGCTGAGGCGGATCGGTGTCAAACGGGGCCGATTCGGGTGCTGTGCCAAGCCCGAGACTGGATGCTCCCCCGCCGCCAGGGGTCTACCAGTACTCCTCGGTGTGGAGCGTGCCGATGTCGTGGCCCTTGTCGCGGATAAAGCCGCGGCTCTCGGCCCAGGCGATGACCGTTTCGATCATGCCCGGGTTGCCGCACAGGAAGACGTCGAAGTTGTCGGACGTGAGCGGCAGCCCGGTCTCCTCCTCGATCGCGCCCGAGGCAACGAGATTCTGGAGGTACCCGCTCCGGCCCCGCCAGGTGACGTCCTCCTGAGGTCTCGTGATGACCGGCATGTAGTGGAAGTTGTTGCAGTGGCGAGCCAGGCCAGTGAGTTCGGTCCGGTAGCCGAGGTCCCATGAGAACCGAGCTCCGTGCACGATCACGAACTTGCGCGATCCGTTGCAATCCAGCTCGCTGCGCAACATCGACATATAGGGCGCCAGACCGGTTCCGGTCCCGATCATCAGGATGTGCTTGCCGGGTGCCTTGTCCAGCGTGAAGACGCCCACCGCCTTCGGACCCACGTACAACCGGTCCCTGATCTTGAGGTTGAACAGCCGCGGCGTAAGCTCGCCGCTCATGACCACGGTGAGGTAGAACTCGAGGTACTCGTCGGCGCGGCTCTCCGACGCGATCGAATAGGCGCGGCGAATCATCCGATCCGGGTCGGCAGCGGCGCGGGCGCTGGCAGTGGCTTGCGCCGCCACCGCCTCCTGGCTCTCAGGCGTTCCTGCGACAGGCGCGGCGACGCCCGCAGCTTCGACCGCCCCAACCGCAACGACACCCGCTGCCTCGGCTTCCGCCTCGTAGATGCGCGGTTCCGAGGGCTTGAGGCCCAAGACGACGTACTGACCCGCCTTGAACTCAAACGGCAGCTTGTCCGGCGCGACTCGCAGGATGATGAGGCCGGGCGCGACCTCGACCCGGCTCGACACCGTCGCGTTGTACTCAACCGCCATTGGGCCCTCCGATGAGCCGGCCCGAACACCAGGGGTTCGGCGCTGCGTGGCCGACCTGCAACCGTTCAGCTGCCCGATCGGACCTAGCAAGTCTACGGGCCCAGGCCAGCGGTGTCAGGCGTCGACCGAGCGACAGCGCCGCCTGGGGCGGCCCGAGGCGGTCGCCGGCGCGACCGGCGTCCGAGCCTAGAGGCCGGCCAGATTCGCGACGGGCCCGGTCGTGACCATCACCGGGAGCAGGGAGTCCCAGGGCACGACGACCGTGGGCAACGCGGTTCCGCTCGACGAGACCTGGTACGGGTCGAACGTGATCTTGATGCCGTCTTTCGTCAAAGCCCAATTGACGTAGTTGGCCGGCGACGGACTCGTCCCTTCGATCGCTATCGTCGGGTTGTAGTTCGCGCCAAGCTCGACTTGAAGGAGCGACAAGGCTTCGCCGGACACAACCGCCAGGGCCGCCGCGGGGTCGGTGAACAGATCATCGAAAGCGATCCGCTGGCCCGTGCCCAGGTCGAAGTTGAGCGTCTCGACGTTGGTGACCGGTCCGCTCGGCGAGCTGTTGTCGTCCCAGGTAAGGGTGAACGACGCGAGGGCCGGGGTCAGCAACTCCGTGGTGAACGAGCCGTACAGGGTGTTGACTTTTCCGGCGACCTGGCGATACGCGGCTGGACCCTCCTCCCACTGCGCGGCCCTGGTCTGGAGCTCGCCGAGGATGCTGGCGTCGATCGCGTCCGCCCACGGCGTGGTCCCTTCCACGAACGCCGGGTACCTCAGATAGACGTCCCACACGCCGTTCGGGTCCGTGGCGGACACGTCCGAGCTCACGAGCGTCGGCTTATAGTCCGGCAGCGACGCGGTCGGGGCTGGGGTCACGGGCGGGGTATTGGTTGCCACAGGCAGCGCAGACGGTGATACCGGAGGAGAGGACGAGCCACCGTTCGACGGAGATGGACTGAGATCGAGCGCGACCGGTGCGGCCGTGACCAGAACGTTCATCGCCAGGAAGACGCCAACAATGCCGATACCGGCGACGGCAACCACGGGGACCGTGTCGCGGGCGCGTGCGAAGATCGATCTCCTCCGGGCTCTCATTCCCCGAGTATGCAGGACCAGGAGAACAACCGCATGGCGGCAGCTTCCCGCGTAGACCGGCGCGAATGGCGCTACCCGAACCCGGGCGATGGACTTCGAGGTCGCCCTTGAGTCGGTCGAATCGCGCTACTGCGCTCCGCGTATGAGTCTGGCGGAGAGGGTGGGATTCGAACCCACGGATCTCTCGATCAGCGGTTTTCAAGTCTGAGCCGGAGCGTTCGCGGGCGTTCGTCAATGACGCCGCCAAGCACGAATCGGGCAAGCGCACCGGCCTCGAATCCGCCGATCGTCGGCCCTGTTGCTACCGGCCGTTGCTACCGGCTGCCGGCCTCGCTCCGGATTGCTGCTGCGAGATTCCTCATCGCTTCGGTGGCCGTCTGGCCTGAGCAGCTGAGGACAGTCCCGCCTCGCAGTGGCAGGCGACCCGCGTTCCAGACGTCTCCGATGAGCTGGATGGTGGCCCTTTGACCACTCGCCTCGGGAACTAGGTTGAGCAACTCGCGACCTGCCTCGGATGCGCTGGGGCCGAGCAGGTCGTCTAGGGAATTCAGGTTCGCGGGCGTGATGACCAACAACGCGTGATCGCTCACAAAGCCTCCATGGCCTGGCTGACGCCTCCTCGAGCAGCGTGCCCGAGATCGGTCCAGCTATTGTGGCCGAGTGAATCCTACAGTGTGGCGATGGCCCGACCGCGCGAACAGGATCCCGCAGGCGAGCGACGACTACTTCCGGTCGCGACCGGTCAGTCGGTCGGTGATCGACTCCATGAGATCCAGGTCGACCCTGCCGGCCAACTCTTCGCGCGTGTACGTCGCCAATGGCTCGCCACACCGGACCCGCTCTTCCTGCCGTTGAAGCGCCTTCAGACAGGCAGTGCGGGCATTCTCCAGCGCATCCACGTCGTCCTGATTCCACGGGTTCCGGAGCCACAGAAGCGGCCTCAGCCAGAGCGCCAGGAACGGCCCAGCCGGGATCTTCCCGATGACCTGGATGTAGGTCTCAACCAGCTGGACAACGACGTCGATCTCGCCAATGACTGGCATGTCCGCCTGAAGAGAACTCTCGGCGACAGCCTCAGCGCGACGGACCTTCGCCTGGGCGTGCCGATCCGTCGGGGCGACGATCATCGCCTTGAAGCTTGCGAGCTGGGCCTGGACGACTTTCTCGGTATCGCGGATCTTCTCGATCGTCAGGGCCGCGACGGCCGCGTCAGTTGCGACCTTCCGTTCATGCCGGCTCCGATACCACCAACCCAAGCCGGCGGCGAATATTCCGACGATCGCGACGCCGGCCGTGATCAGCGCTGCGATGATCAGCGAATCCACAGTCGCTCCTCTCTACGGCCGCACTCGAGACTCAGCCGGATGCTTCGGGCTCGTTCCAGCCGACTCCCGATCGATTGGGCCTCCCGTCGGCATCAATGAGGGCTACGTGTAAGGCGCGTTTTGCGGCTCCGTCAGATCGTCCAGTCTGACTACCCGATGCCCCGTCCATCCGCCATTCCAACCCGCCTCCCATCTGCGACCATCATGCGATGCGCGACGGCGAGACGCCACCCTGCTTCCCGGAGCCATCGGTTCCGAACACGGCGGCGCCTAGATGGGGCACGATCGACATGGCCGCATGGCTCGCCTCCTCGACCCTGCCCGTGGCGCATGGGGTCCGGGAGTTTCTGGACCGTTCCCTCGATGCGCTCCCGCCCGACGCGGCCGCGAACCTGTGCCGCCGTCTGCGCGACGAGCCGCCGTTCGAGCACGTGTTCTTCGAGCTGCTCGTCGGGCGCTTCCTACAGGTTCTCGGCGCCGAGGTCGCGCACCAACCGGTGGGCCTCGACGGGAAGAACGTCGACTGGCGGGCAACCTTTCCTGGCGGCCAAGTCGTCTACGTCGAAGCGACGTCGCCGGCCTACAACCGGGCGGGCCAGCGAGAGCGGGCTCGACGTGAGGCCCTGCTCGCGATCATCGAGGATGAGGTGCCGCCAGGGTGGTGGGTCGCTGCGGAGCAGCTGTCGCGCCTCGGCCTCAACGAGCCCCGGCGCGAGTTTCGGAGAACGGTCCGCTCGATGTTCGCGAACCTCCCCGATGGCTCGGGCTTCTCGATCGCCAACCGGCTCCATATCGAGGCGCTGACGGCTCACGGCCAGATCGTGCTGGAGCTCTGGCCGGGAAACCCCAAGGGGTCGCCGATCAAGTCCGCTTCGCTCGGAGCCCATTACGATGACTCCGCGCTGCGCGTCGCGGTCGTCGCCCGGGCCAAGCGCCCCCAGGCACGTGCGTTTGCGGGAGAGGTCGTCCTTCTGGCGAT
>DASWZK010000091.1:0-34128 GCA_036404515.1 Candidatus Limnocylindrales bacterium | reverse complement strand
TTCGCGCCGCAGGTGCTAACGCTGCCGCATGCCGAGGCCACGATCCGTCTCGAGCAGCTGATCCGCTCCTACGATCCGTGCATCAGCTGCGCTACGCACTTCCTGAACCTCGAGATCGACCGCGACTGACCTGATCCAGGGATGGCTCGACGGTCCGCCGAGCGCAGGCCACGGCGACGACGACCACCGCAGCGAGCGCACTGATGGTGCGCGAGCGAGGCGCGAAGGCAGCCGACGCAGGATCGCCGGCTGGCCGGCTGCGGTCTGAGTTGCGGGTTCGCCGGCCGGAGCCCGACGGAGATGAACTCCTCCTCCAGACGGTCAAGTTGTCGGACGCGCAGCCATCGGTCGCCGATAAGACAGCGTCGATCACAGCGGCCCCGGGTCCGACGTCCGAACTGCGCTTCGAAGCGGTAGGGTGATTCGGCGCAGAACGGGGGACCGGGGCCATGGCTGGAATCCGTAGACTCGAACGGTGGGCAATCCTGGCGGCGGCCGTGTTTGTCGCCGCGTGCGGCAGCTCGGGCACTGCGCCACAGACGCTGCCGCCCGGCGCGGCCAGCGCAGAAGCGGCGAGCACCGCGCAAACGACTCCGCCGGTGACGGTGGACCGGGCCTCGCCGGGCCAGTCGCTGCCGCCGGGCGTCACCGTTGTGGACGCCGCGAACAGCATCCAGCGTCTCGACTGGTCGCCGAGCGGCAAGCTCCTGGCCGTCCTGACGTGGGGCGGGGAGCTGGGCACCGGCCGGGCAGACATCCTCGACCTCGCCGGTCGCAGGATCGCGTCCTTCGACGCGTTCGACATGGCCTGGGTGGACGACACCCACCTCATGACGCTCGTCGTCTCGCCGAACGACATCGCCCATGGAACGGTCACCGTCCACTCGATCGACGGAACCGACGGCAACGGCGTGCCGGGCACCTTCGGGGGGCTGCTGAGCAACGGCCATGGCTCGGTCGCGCTCATGGCGCCGGTCGCGGCAAGCGAAGATCCGGCAGATGAGAGCTTCCAGATCTGGTCGAACGGGCATCTTGGAGCCCGCATCGCCGGCTACGGGCTGCCCGCGCGATGGTCCGCGGACGGACGGCTGCTGGCCCTTGTCGGCGAGAGCGCGACCGGCAGCCGAACACGCGGGGGCGACAGCGAGACGGCGATCTCGCTCGCGGTGGGCGGGCCTATTCCCGGAACCCTTAGCGTGCTGAAGCCGCCCGAGAAAGCAGCGGTTCTCTCGCGTGCTCTCGCCGACATTCGCCTGGACGTCTACTTCTCGCCGGATGGGAGCCAGCTTGCGACGTCCGACGGTCTCATCCTCAATCTGACCGACGGCGGGGGCACGCAACTGGCCGCCAGCGCCGAGGGCTGGACCTCCGCTGGGGCTCTGGTCGTCGTGGGCCAGGACCACCGGGTCTCACTGTGGACGCCGGCCGGGACAACCGCGGTCCCGAATGCGTTCGACTGGGCTGACTTCGGGCCGAGTGAGGGTGACGTCGCCACGCTGCCAGCGGCCGACGAGAACCTCAGTTTCCCTGTCACGGCTGTCGTCCGCCACGCCGGTGGCGCGGTGTCCATCCCGCTCAACGTGGGCTTGATCATGGCGGCTTGGTCGTCGGGCGGGATCTGCTTCATCGCCACGGGCACGATCGATGCTCAGCGCGAAGACAACCGCCTGCTGCGGATCGAACTACCGGCCAGCTGATCGGCCGCGGGCTGGCACGCCTCCGCAACGGCCGTTACGGGGCCGTAGACTCAGCCCGTGAGCGAGCGCCCGGAACCCAGCCGCGTCTACGTCCTGCTCTGTGGGGAGCGGCTCCGAGGAGACGACGCTGCGGCCCCGCTCGCCGCGGAGATGCTACCGGCGGACGTCCTGGCGCTGGCCACTATCACCGAATTGGGTCAGCTGGGCATCGAGGCGCTGCTGGACGTGCCCGCGGACGCGGCCCTGGTCGTGGCGGATGCGGCGGTTGGCCTCCCCGCGGGCCGGATCGTGGTTCTGCCGCTCGAGGCCGTGGCGCGGTCGGAGGGGAGTGGCGCGAGCCCCGCTTCTTCGCACTCGCTGCCACCGGCTCAGATCCTGGCGCTCGCGGAGGAGATGCGCGGCTCACCGCTCCGCGGCAGCTTCGTGGGGATCGGCGGTGCGGAGTTCGAGTTTGGGGAGCGGTTGTCGCCGGCAGTCGAGGCTGGGCTCCAGGCGTACTCGGCCGCGCTCGCCGACGAGATCCGGCGGCTCGCGGCTGGATGATGGCCGCCCGGACACCCGCCCCGGCACTTGAGAGAACACCCGGTAGATCCGTCCGCGGTACGCTGCGGTCGTGGCCCTTCTTCTGCTGAAGCTCGTCCTGACCCCGATCCTCATCGGCGGGGCCAGCCTGGCCGCACGCCGCTGGGGTCCGTCGGTCGGTGGCTGGATCGTAGCGCTTCCACTCACGTCGGGACCGGTTGCACTGTACATCGCGCTGGATCACGGAAACGCGTTCGCGGCCGGGGCGGCCAAGGGCTCGATCGCAGGCCTGCTCGGCGACGCGACCTTTGCCCTCACGTATGGCTGGATCGCTCGCCGGGCGGGCTGGCCCGTCTCGGTGGC
Organism: Candidatus Limnocylindrales bacterium; assembly: GCA_036404515.1. Taxonomy (GTDB): domain Bacteria; phylum Chloroflexota; class Limnocylindria; order Limnocylindrales; family CSP1-4; genus Fen-1039. Next base: position 31,546 of record DASWZK010000091.1, on the reverse strand, counting down.
CTGTGGCTTCGCCGCCTTCGCCGCAACGGCGCTGGCCATGCAGCCGGTCCTCTCCGCACCGGCCGTGGTCGTATTCGCGACCGTCGCCCTGGCCATGATCGTTTGCCTCGCGTTCGCGGTGCCCCCACCAGCCATGAGCGCAGCCGTGCCGCCGCCCACCTGGGACATCCCCGCTCGAATGATCGTCGGCACAGGCATCGTCCTGGCGATCACCGCCGCCGCGGGCGCCCTGGGCCCATCTCTGAGTGGGCTGCTTGCAGCGTTCCCGGTCTATGTAACGGTGCTGGCCCTCTTCGCCCACCACCTGCAGGGACCGGAAGCGGCGATCAACGTGGTTCGAGGCCTGCAAGTCGGCCTCTTCGGCACGATTGTCTTCTTCCTGGTCGTCAACTCGACCATAGAATCATTGGGGGTCGTCGTGGCGTTCGCGGTCGCGATCGCGGCCGTCGCGGCGGTTCAGTCGGTCTCGCTCCGACTAGTTCGGCGCGACATACCCACCTCGGTGAGCGCGCCCTGACGCCCGACGCGTTGGTTGCCGCTTCCGAAGTCGCTCAACATCGCCCCAGGTGGTAGAGAACAAAGCTGACCAGTTCGTCGATGGCAACGCGGCTCGGACTGCCGGGTCCGTGAGCTTGCAGGAGGCCGGATGGACCCCCGTCCGCCCCGGTGCTTGAGCGGAAGACAGGACGCACGTCCCTGGTGCCACCCCGGGTGAGGTTGAGCAGCAATCGATGCCGAAGAGCCGCACAGCACCACGCCGGGTGACGTTGAGCGAACTCGGGCTCCTCGGCCAGCCCGCGCCGACGTCCTGCCCCCCGTCCTCGGCCCCGCACGCGCCGCAGCCCGCGCCGACGACACTACCCGCCCGCCGATGACCGCCCACACCGACTCCTTGACGCGACATGCATACTGGTACGCATGTCAGACCAATCCACGGACGCAACTCTGGATGTTGTGCCGGCCGCCGACCGTGCGATGCCTGACCAGTCCACGCGGGCGGCCATTCTCGGCGCGGCCCGACGCCAGTTCCGGGCGGACCGGGCCGGGCTGTCAATCCAGGCAGTCGCGGCCGACGTCGGAGTGTCGCGCCAGACCGTCCACCACTACTTTGGGGGGCTCAAGGGTTTGCGTGCCGCCCTTGCCGCCGAGGGGCTGGACGTTTCCACTGCGGCCGACGAGCCGACACGCGATCGGCTGGTCGACGCCGCCGTGCGGTTGCTCTCCCGCCCCGGCAGCGGGCTGATTTCAATCGAGGCGATCGCCGCGGAAGCCGGCCTGACCAAGGGCGCCGTGTACCACCACTTCGCCGATCGAGCCGAGTTGTTGCGGGCGGTGGCTCGTCGAGTCAGCCCGGTCGAGGAGATGCGGGCCCAGATAGAGCCTGCGGTTGAGCTCGGAGCGCGAGACGGTCTGGTCGCCATCGCTCGGGCTTACTACGCGGCAATGCGCGCCAGGGCGGATCTCGTCCGCAACCTCACCGCCAACTCGTCTCAGGATCCGGAGCTTGCGCGGGCCGTGATGACCGAGATCATCGGACAGGGAGCTCCGCTGATGCTCGAGTGGTTCGCTGTTCAAGTCGAAAAGGGAGCCCTGCGCCCGATCGACCCGGCGTTGTTGCTGCAAGGCCTGTTCGGGCCGGTCTTCCTGTTGATCGTGCTCGGGCCGGCTGTTTTCGACGAGCTGGCTCGGATCGGCATCCATCCGGCCATCGACGACGTCGAGGCGTACGTGGACCTGCTCCTGCACGGAGCCGCGCAGCCGGACACCAACTCAGGAGGTCGGTAGATGAGCAACTCCGTCCCTCCGGCGGCGGTCGTGCCCACGGCCACTTCCCGGCCCGCAACTGCTGCATTGGCCGTGGAGGCGGTCGCCCTGCGAAAGGACTTCGGGCCGATCCATGCCGTCGACGGCGTGGACATGGCCCTACCGCCAGGCCGCATCTACGGCCTGCTCGGTCCCAACGGCTCCGGCAAGACGACGCTGATCCGGCTCCTGACCGGCCTCGCGTCGGCGACAAGCGGCAAGGCCCGTGTCCTGGGCGTGGAGATGCCATCGCGCGAGAACCTCGCCCGCATCGGCTACATGACTCAGTCGGACGGCATCTACCCCGAACTCTCGGTCTGGGAGAACCTGACGTTTTTTGCCGCCCTCTACGGCCAGACTGACAAGAACGACATGCTCAAGTCCCTGGAGCTGGTCGAGCTGGACGAGCGAACCGGCACACCGGCAATGCAGCTCTCCGGTGGGATGAGGCGCCGTCTGTCGATGGCCTGTGCCCTCGCCCACCACCCGGCCGTGATCTTCCTCGACGAGCCGACGGTTGGAGTAGACCCGGCCCTGCGAGTCCAGTTCTGGGACCACTTCCATCGACTCGCCGCGGACGGAGCCACGCTCGTCGTCTCCAGTCACGTCATGGACGAGGCCGACCGCTGTGACGAGCTGCTGTTCATCCGCGACGGGCACGTCCTTGCCCAGGGGGCGCCGGACGATCTACGGGCGCGAGCCGGCACCGACAACCTCGAGACCGCTTTCCTGAGATTTGCCACGGAGGTCGTCGGGTCGGCGTCCGCCGGCTCGAAGGAGACCGACCGATGAACGCGCGCCGCGTCGCCGCGGTCTTTCGCCGGATCGTTGCCCAGTTCCGACGCGATCCTCGGTCGCTGGCGCTGCTGTTCATCGCCCCGCTTGCAATCATCGCCTTGCTCGGCTGGGTGCTGAGCAGCCAGCAGTCGCTGACGGCCCACGTTGCCGTCGTCGACAAGACGGGCGTTCCGGCCGGCGCAGCCGCGGCGACCAGGCTCGAAGCCGCCCTCGACGGTCAACCGGGAATCGTCCTCGACCGTTCTGTGGGCAACGACTCGACCGCCCGTCAGATGCTGAAGGACAAGAAGCTCGACCTGGTCGTGGTTCTCCCATCCGACTTCAGCCTGCAGAACCGGACGATCGAGCTGCTCACGCTCGGGCTCAATCCGGCCGGCGAGGCCTCCGTCATCCCCGCGGTCCAGCAGGCGCTGCTGACGGCGATCGCCGACACTGCGGGCGCCGCCCTCCCGACGATCGAGCGGGCGACCGTCTACGGCTCCCCCAATGCGACCCAGCTCGACTCGCTCGCCCCGGTCGTGGTCGGCTTCTTCGCCTACTTCTTCGTCTTCATCCTGACCGGCATCAGCTTCCTGCGCGAGCGAATCGGCGGGACGCTCGAGCGCCTTCTGGCGACCCCGGTCAGTCGAGCCGAGATCGTCCTCGGTTACAGTCTCGGCTTCGGCTTCTTCGCGACCCTTCAGGTGGCGCTCGTGCTCGCCTTCGTGCTCGGCCGCCTGGAGATGCCGGCGCTGGGACCGATCCCGGCGTTCGCCATTGGGCTCGGCGTCCGGACGGTCGGCAACCCGCTGATCGCCTACCTGCTGGTTCTCGTCCTCGGCCTTGGCGCGGTTTCGCTTGGCATCTTCCTGTCGACCTTCGCCCGGACCGAGCTGCAGATCCTGCAATTCATCCCGATCGTCATCGTGCCGCAGGGTCTCCTCGGTGGCTTCTTCTGGCCGATCGAGCAGCTGCCTGCACTGCTGCAACCGGTCGCCAGGATCCTGCCGGTAACGTACGCGATCGATGGACTGCGCCAGGTGATGATCGCCGGCGCCGATCTGTCGTCGCCGCAGGTGCTGCTGGATCTGGGCGTGCTCGTCGGCATTGCCGCGGTCTTCATGGCTCTCGCCGCCGCCACGATCCGGCGGGAAGTGGCTTAGACCCCCGCCGGCCGAGCGGCCACAGGGCGAGCGGACCGCCGACCACTGCGACCGCTAGACAGGGATCCGGGCCCGAACGCTGTCGAGCCGTTTGCGTAGGCCGTGGCGACGCGGCCCGGCCACGACCAGCGCGGCCGACCAGGCCGCCAGCGAAACCATGGCTACGGCGTAGACCGGCCAGTAGTTGCCGATCCGGTCGTACATGATTCCGCCGACGTTCATGACGATGATCCCGCCGGCCGGATAGGCGACGGCCGTTATGCCGAAAACCGCCCCGAAGTTGTGGCCGCCAAAGACATCCGAGAAAGCGGCCGATCGGATGGCGATCGTGGCCCCGATGCCGAAGCCGTAGACCGAGTTGCCGATGACCGCGAGAGCAAGCAGCGAGCCGGTCGCGGTGAAGATGCCGGTCGCACCGACTGCAATCAAGCCCGCGCACAGCAGCCCGATGTAGCGGCGCCCAAACCGGTCCGAGAGACCGCCACCGACGATCTGGCCGACGACGTACGCGTAGCACTGCAAGGCCAGCATGTCGGCCGCGAACCCGGCGCCGATGCCCTGCGCCACGGCTTGCCGGGATGACATCTGGAAGATTCCCTCGTCGATACAGCCGATCCCAACGGCTCCGACCAGCAGGATCAGGAACCGGCGCGTCCGGATCGTGCGGCGCAACGCGTCCGGGCGCGAGCGGCTGCCCGGCGGCGACAGCTCCCGTGATGCGGCGACGGCGCCCGGGGCGGACGTTTCGTGGAGGCCAGTCCCTGACGTCGCCCCGACGGCACGGGCGGGGTTCGCTCCCGCGGTCCGATCCGGGGTCGCTTCCGCGGCTTCACCGTCCGAACTGTCGGCGCCCCCGGCGCTGGTGGCGCCGGCCGGCACGAGCACGGCCGCGCCCGTGGTCATCAGCCACACGAACGGAAGCGCCAGAAGCGACAATGCGGCGAAGACGCCCGCGGTCGATCGCCATCCGATTTCCGGGATCACGGTAGCGGCAACCGGCAGGGCTAAGGCGACACCTATGCCGGGACCCGCATACGCCACACCCAGCGCAAGCCCCGCTACTCCCGCATAACGGCGGGCGACGGCCGTCGTCGTGCCGACGAAGACCAGCTGGACGCCGATCGCGAGCATCGCTCCGTAAGCGACGATCAGGAGAGCCACGCCCGAAGCGGCAGATGCCAGGAGCCAGCCGGCAGCGAGCAGCCCCGCTCCGACGAGCAGCAAGAGGCGATCCGACATTACGTCGAAGGCACGTCCGAGTAACGGGGAGCAGAGGGCCGATACCAGCAGGAACATCGTCCACGGCATCTGGCCCAGTTCGCGCGAGGTATGGAACGCGGCCTCGAACTGCGGCGCCAGCAGCGGGTAGCAGTACAGCGGCGCATACGCGACGGCACCCACGACGAATGCGCCGAGGACCGGCACGGATCGACGCATGTTGCCCCGGGAGAGGGACAGGCCAGGCACGTGCCCATCCTAGGCTTTGACCGCGGACGCGGTCGATCTTGCGCGCGCAGGGACCGCGGCTGCCCGGGACGTTTCGCGCCGGCCCCGGCGAACCTCTTACTCCTCGGTCTTGGACTCGGCTTCGGCCTCGGCTGGCTCCTCAGCAGCAGCCTCAACAGCGACCGGCTCCTCGATCACGTGCGGTGCGGCAACCTTGGCCACGACCTCGTCCGGATCGGACAGGAGGGTGATGCCCGCCGGCAGCGGCAGGTCTCGAAGGTGGATCGCGACATCGAAGTCCTTGAGGGGCTCGATGGAATACTCGAGCGCCTCCGGCAACTTCTCCGGCAGGGCTCGAACCTTGACGCGGTCGACGTTGTGCAGGAGGGTGCCACCCAGGCGCTCGACGGCGTAGGACTCGCCGATCGTGTGAAGCGGGATCTCGACCGTGACTTCCTCGCCCGACTTCAGCTCGAAGAGATCGACGTGGAGCATATGGCGGGTCCGAGGGTCCACCTGTACGCCGTGGACCAGCACGCGGTGTACGTCTTTGCCGTCGATCTTGAGCTCGATGATGGTGTTGGAATGGGCCGCCCGGCGAACGTGCTCGAACTCATGAGCATCCAGCGAGACGGAGATCGAGGCGAGACCATGACCGAAGACGACCGCGGGAAGGCGGCCAGCCTTGCGCAGGTGAGAAACCGACTTGCCGGTCTCAGTCCGGCGGGTGGCGGTGAGCACTGACGGGGCGGACACAGAATTGGAACCTCCCTGCGCGGGTCGATCGAGCGCACTGACCGTTGCGGAGGCGCTTCGGCCTACGAGCCTACCACGGGACGGGTGGCCACGCCGGTTGCACGCCTACAGACGCTCGGGCTGATGACGTGGGCACGGTGCCAGACTGGTTCGATCGAGCCACGGGTCGACCGTGCCAGTGAGCCGGCCGGTGGGACGCCCATCGAGGCCGTCCGGAACGAAACCCTTGACCGTTCCACGGCTGCGGCCGGGTGTAGGATCGGCCAGTGGCTGCCACGATCCTTATCGTCGAGGACGAATACGCCGTCGCCCGGGGGATCCAGTACGCCCTCCAGCAGGAGGGCTATCAGGTCGCGGTCTCGAGGTCGGGTGAAGAGGGTCTGGAGTTCGCTCTGCGCGAGGGCCCGGATCTCATCGTCCTTGACGTTCGCCTGCCGGGCATCGACGGTTTCGAAGTGCTGCGCCGTCTGAGGACGAGCGGCTCGAAGGCGCCCGTCCTGATACTGACGGCCCGTGACGAAGAGATGGACAAGGTCATCGGGCTGGAACTCGGCGCCGACGACTACGTGACCAAGCCGTTCGGGCTCCGCGAACTGATGAGCCGCATCAAGGCCCTGCTCCGGCGTGCATACGGCGATCTGGCCGACGCCAGAGGCGGACGGCTGCTCCGCCACGGCGACCTGTTGATCGATCTCGAACGGCGGCGCGTCCAGCGTGGCGAGCGGCGCGTAACCCTGACCGCCACCGAGTTCGAGATCCTCCGCCACCTCGCCAGCCGGCCCGGACGCGTCTTCTCGCGTCGGGAGTTGCTCGAGCTCATCCGCGACTACGAGGCCCTCGACCAGGACGAGAAGACGATCAACGTCCACATCAGCCACCTTCGCGAAAAGCTGGAAGACGATCCCTCCAGCCCGCGGTTCGTCTTGACGGTCCGTGGCGCGGGGTACGCCTTCGCGGAGACCTAAGGTGGCACGGGGGCGCCGGAAGAAGCCAGAGGCGCCTTCCGGGTCGCGCGGCGCCAGGGCAGGCGCCGCAAGAGAGCCCGCAGTGGCGGTGCACTCGGTAGAACCCCAGTCCCGTGCCAGGCCGGTCAGAGCGAGTCGCAGCCTTTCCGTGCCGGTCTCCCGAGCCCTGCCGCGAACTTTCCAGGGCCGCCTTTCGATCGCCTTCGTCATGGTCTTTGCCCTGGCCGTCGGCATCGTGTCAGTGCTGACCGTCTTCGTCCTTGACAACGACCTTCGCCAGCAGGAGATGACCAACCTCCAGGCGCGGGCCAACGCAGTTGCGGCGGTGGTGAGGGTCGCGGCCGAGACCACGGCCTCCGCGGACCCGGCCAACAACACGGTCGTCTCGGCCAGCGGCACGCTGAACGACCAGGTCAGCGCCGTCATGGGCGACAGGACCACCCTCGCCGACTACGCCAACAACGTTGCCCAGGCCGACCTGCGGCTCCGCTTCGGTCTCGGCTCCGAAACGCCCGGCGGCACCGTGTTGATCCCGACGACGCCGGTATCTACTTTCAGCGCGCCGCTCACAGCCGAGCCGGGGCTCGGCCAGGCGCGCGACTCGATCGCGTACACGGAGATCTTCAAGTTCGCCGACCCAGAGGGCGTCAAGCCAACCTGGTACCTCGAGGTCAGCCTTTCGGCGCCGTACACGACGCGGAGCAGCACGATCACGGGCGTGGTTGGCTTCCTTCTCCTGGCCGAGACCGGCGTGCTGTTGCTGGCTATCGTCGTATCGGCTCTGCTGGCCCGCCGCTTCACGACGCCGCTGCGCAGGCTGACGGACGCGGCCCGGGCTCTCGCGGAAGGCGACCTGGCGAGGCGAGTCCCCGTCGACAGGGCCCATACCGGCGGGGCAGAGATGGCAGAGCTGTCACGCCAGTTCAACGCCATGGCGGATCAGGTCGAGGAGACAATGGAGGTCATCCGGCGCGACCGAGACACGAGCCGGGAGTTCCTGGCCGACGTCTCGCACGAGCTCCGAACGCCCCTGGCCGCGCTGCGCACCTTCAACGAGCTGCTCCAGGAGAAGGCCGGCAGCGACGTAGCCGCCCGAACGGAGTTCCTCGAGGCGAGCGGGCAGCAAATCGAGCGGCTCGATTGGCTGGCCCAGAACCTGCTCGATCTGTCGAAGCTCGATTCCGGGCTGATTCGCCTGGATCTTCGGCCCGACGACCTTCGAGCGACGATCCTCTCCGCCGTCGAGCAGGCGCAGGTATCCGCCCATCGACGAGGCCTCAGCCTGACTGCGGAGCTGCCGGAAACGACGCTGGTGACCCGGCACGATCCGCAGCGCCTCGGTCAGGCGTTGACCAACCTGATTGGCAACGCTTTGAAGTTCACGCCGCGCGGAGGATCGGTGCGGGTGGTGCTGAGTCCCCTCAACGGAGGGGCGCGCATCCAGGTCATCGACACGGGCGTAGGGATCGACGCCAAGGAGCTGCCCCAAATCTTCGAGCGCTTCTACCGTGGCTCGCGCGCCAATGAGGCCCGCGGCAGCGGGAGCGGCCTGGGGCTGGCTATCGTCCGCTCGGTCGTGGAGATGCACGGCGGCCGGATCATGGTCGAGAGCCGAGTGACAGCCGGGTCCACGTTCACCGTGACGCTGCCGGCCGACCCACGGATGTCGGCCGATGCCATCGCCACCGGAGCGGTCCCGGCCGTAGGGAGCGGTGCGACCGGGCCCGCGCCGTCGGGACCCGCGACGAGCCCGGCGTCATCGATCGCGGCGGCATCCGGCGAGCCCCCCGCGTCGGCGGAATCTGCGGCCCTTGCCAAGGCCACCATGGAGCAGGGTCGCCCTCGGTCGAACTGAGCGCTCGGGGTCTGTGGCGGAATCTTCACCGTCCGGCGTATGGAACGTGAACGTCTGCCCCTTCAAGCTTCGGCATGTCGCAGCGCCCGCTTCGCAGGCCCGCATCCCGGCGACGATTCCTCTTCGCGCATAGCATTCGCGCCTGGCACCTCTCACATACGGAATCTCCCCCTTTGATGTCCGACCCCAGCTCACCCGGGATCCACCGGTTCGAGCCTCCGCCCGACCAACGCCACCAGTGGAAGGCGAACTTCGACAGCCGAGCCGCAGGAGGTTTGGACCAGGTGACGCCGGAGCGGTGGTTCGAACCCAGTACGGAGCAGTGGACCCCGCCGGGCGGGTCGCCTTCGTCGTCGACGAGCGGCGGCTATGGCCGGGGGGTTGTCTCAGCTTTGCTCGCGGCATCGTTGGTCGGCTCGATTCTCGGAGCCGGCGCCACCTACGCGGCCTTGCGAGCCACCGGCGCGCTGGATCCGGCAACGGCAGCCCCGGCGGCGAACAGCGGCATCAGGGTATCGATCGAGTCGGAAGCGTCGACCGTGATCGCCGCCGCGAGCCAGGTCGGCCCTGCAGTGGTTCAAATCGTGGCCGACGATGGAGCCGGTAACACGACGGTGGGTTCCGGGATCATCTACGACTCACGGGGCTGGGTCCTGACCAACAAGCACGTCGTGGTCGGAGCGCAGACAGTCGTCGCCAGACTCAACGACGGTCGCCAGCTATCCGCCACCATCTACGGCCTCGATACTCTGACCGACCTGGCGATCGTCAAGCTTGGCAACCCATCCGGCCTCACGGTCGCGGCGATGGGCGACTCGTCATCGCTCCAGGTCGGCCAGCTGGCCATCGCGATCGGCAGCCCGCTCGGCCTCCAGTACCCGAACAGCGTCACCTCCGGGATCGTCTCGGCTCTTGGCCGTGACATCTCGGTCGCCAGCAATGACCCCTCCTCGCCGGCGTCGGTCAGCCTCCACGGCCTGATCCAGACCGATGCGGCTATCAACCCGGGCAACAGCGGCGGACCGCTGGTCGATGCATCCGGCCGGGTCGTGGGCGTCACCACGGCCGAGGCCCAGGTCGCCCAGGGAATCGGCTTCGCGATACCGATAGACATCGCCAAACCGATCATGCAGCAGGCCCTGGCCGGTGAGAAGCTGTCGCGGCCATTCATCGGTGTTACCTACGATCCGATCGATCCGGGCCTGCAACAGCAGTACAACCTGCCCCTCGGCCAGGGCGCGTGGGTCCACAAAGAGGACGCCAACGGCAACTCGATCGAGGCCGTCGTGGCCGGCAGCCCCGGCGCCCTCGCAGGCATCAAGACCGGCGACATCATCACCAGCGTCGAGGGTCAGGCGATCGACGCAGCGCATCGGCTCGAGGACGTTCTGGTCCAGTACGCACCCGGTCGGACGGTCAGCGTGGAGGTTTACCGCGGCGGAACCTACCTCACGCTCCAGGTGACGCTCGGGACCCGACCGGCGTCGACGAGCTAGACGCGGCGTTCGGGTCGGCGCCGAACTTCGACCGCGGCGCAGTCCAGTTCGCCCGGCAGCGGAACCAGGGGCTTTCGGACGCGGACTACCACCTCCGACACCGCCAACGCCTCGAACCTGGCCAGCAGGCGGGCGGCAATGCTCTCAGCGAGGGCCTCGATCAGCTTCACGCTTCGGCCCTCGACGACCTCGCGGCAGATCTCGAAGACATCGCGATAGTCGACCGTCAGCGAAAGGTCGTCGGCGAGGCCGGCCGGGGCGAGGTCCAGGTACAGCTCGGCGTCCACCTCGAACGGTTGGGCCTGCGTACGCTCTTGATCCAGCACGCCGTGCCGGCCCTCGAAGCGCATGTTCACCAGCCCTACCCGGTCGGCCACCGGCGTTCCTCCCGGTAGATCGCGTCGGCAACGAGCGCGGCTCGTACGTTGGCCCGCACGTCATGGACTCGGATCATGTCCACTCCGGCCGCGATCGCGATTGCGGTCGTGGCGAGAGTACCTTCGAGCCGCTCATCGGGCGGCAGGCCGCCAAGCAACAGACCGATGGTCGATTTGCGAGACGCGCCGAGCAGAACCGGCTGACCGAGCCTTCGCAGACCGGACAGCTCGCGCATGACCATGAGGTTGTGCGCGGGTGTCTTGCCGAAGCCAAAGCCCGGGTCGACGATCAGGTTCCAACGCGGGACCCCGGCGGCCGTGGCTCGGTCCAGCGCCGCGCGCAAATCCTCCATCAACTCCGCGATGAAGTCGCGGTAATGGGGCTGGGCCCGGTTGTGCATCAGCACGAGGGGCACGCCGCGCGCGGCGGCGAGGCTGGCGATGGCGTCTTCCGGCGAGACGCCGCAGACATCGTTGAGGAGCGACGCCCCGGCGTCCAAAGCGGCCGAGGCCACAGCGGGCTTAGACGTATCGACGCTGACCGGGACGTTGGGCAGCGCGGCACAAATCGCGGAGACGACCGGTATGACGCGGGCCATCTCCTCGTCCACGGCGACCGGATCGTGACCGGGCCGCGTGGATTCCCCGCCGACATCGAGGATGTCGGCGCCCTCGTCGGCCATGCGGTGGGCCTGAAGCAGAGCCGCCTCCACCGCCGCCCCCGGACGACCGGCCGCTCCGGAAAGGAGGCCATCGCCGGAGAACGAGTCCGGGGTCACGTTGACGATGCCCATGATGTACGTCCGACTGCCCCAATCGAACGTCCGTCGCCCGATCTGGGTGGACAGAACTGGCGCGGGGCCAGGACTCGGCAGTCCGGCGTTGTCGGCTAACGTCACGGCGCATTCTCCGGATGCGAGAGCGGCGGATCGGGTACAAGTGCCGGATCCGCGATGAGTATCGCCCGGACGGCGCCGACGAGGTAGAGGGAGCCGGCCACGATGACAGGGCCGGCTCCATGCGCGGCGCCTCGGACGGCAACTCGGCCGATGCCACGGCCGGCGTCCAGGGCCGCGTCCAGGGCAGCCCCTGGCTCCGCCACTGCCTCAGCGGCACGCCCCGCCACTGCGCCCCAGCGGGCCGCCAACCGATCCGGCGGCAGCGCCCGGCCGCCGGCCGGGGCGGTGCAAATGACTCGCGCTTCGCGAAGCATCGTGGCCCCGGCCAGTGCTCGTATGATCTCGTCCACATCCTTGTCGGCCATGATCGCAAGCACGAGCGTCGCCCGGCCAGGGCGCAGGAACGGCGCCATGTCGTCGAGAGCTTCGGCGAGGCTCGCCGCGCCGGCCGGGTTGTGGGCGCCGTCGAGCAGGATCTGCCGGCCTTCGACCTCGACGAGCTCGAGTCGCCCCGGCCAGCGAACCGCCGCGTAGCCGGCGCGGCGTGCCTCGGTTGGGACGCTGGCGATCCCCGCCGATTCGAGAGCGTCGAGTGTCGCATTGGCGACGGCCACGTTCGCCGCCTGATGGCGCCCCCGGAGTCCAACCCGGACCGTACCCAGCCGCGCCAGCTCAACATCGATACCGCCGAGATAGGAGCCGCGGAGCGGTGCGGGCGGGGTCACCGTCAGTGGAGCCGCGACTCGCCGACTTCGACGCTCGATTACTTCGAGCGCCGAGCCCCAGGCCCCCGTCACCGCCCGATCGCCCCGCATGATGATCGCGGCCTTCTCCCTCGCGATCGCCTCGACAGTTGGGCCGAGCCGGTCGGTGTGGTCGAGCGTAACGTTGGTGACGACCGCCACACCGCCATCCCAGGCATGGGTCGCGTCGAGCCGGCCGCCCAGCCCAACCTCGACGACCGCCAGATCGATGCCGACCTCAGCGAACCAGAGGAACGTAACGGCAGTAAGCAGCTCGAACTCGGTCGGGTCGCCGTGGCGTCGAGCCACTCGATCGGCCCTGGCCAGGACCTCGCCCGCAAGTCGTGCGAACGAGTCCGGGTCGACCGGCCGGCCCCCGATCTGCAGCCGCTCACGGTATGTGACCAGATGCGGCTTCGGCGTCTGGCCGACCTTGTAGCCGGCGACGGTCAGGGAGGATCCAACGAGCGCAAGGACACTCCCCTTGCCGTTCGTTCCGCCGATCAGGGCGCCACGGAACTTCCGTTCGGGATGGCCGAGGTCGGCTAGGAGCGCGCGCGTTCGGGCCAGTCCGAGGCGAATGCCGAAACGGCCACGGGACTCTAGCGCGGCGAGCGCCTCGGCATAGCTGAAGCCCGGCGGCGTCAATCCTTCGTCAGCTGGTCTTCGTAGAAGACGCACTGGTTGAACCGAGGCGTCAGGCAGACGTCGTTGACGAAGCCCTGCTCGAGGTGGACGCCGCCGCGCAGCTGGCAGCGCGAGACGTTCTGCTCCTGGCGAATGAGAGCCTTGAGAAGGTGCGGCGCCTGAATTGGGATCGCTCCCCGGCTGCCGGTCATGAAGAAATGCGGGCAGACGTTGCGGCGCAGATTCGGCAGGCCGAAACCTCCACGGGCCGTCTGAAGAGCAAGGTAGCGCGCCGGTTGGCCCGCGGCCGCATGAGGGAATGTCGGGGGGCGCGGCGCCGTTCGAGTGGCGATTCGATCGCTGGGCGGCGTGCCGGCTGGACTCATTCCGGGCCGCGGGCCGTCGATCGGCGCGACTCGATTCCGAAGGCCGGCCGCCGGATGGGCGAAACCAGCATCGGGGTTTCGGGGCCGATCGGGCTTTGGGTCGCGAGCCTGCACTGTCGCCTCGAACCTGAACGCACGCAACTGAACGTCCGCTCTCTATTGCAGAGTACATCCATCCGCCTAACACGCGCACGTCCAGCGCGCGTCGCGGAAGTCCGTCGAAGTTTCGAGTGGTCGGCTCGGTTTCGTGCACCAAAGCGATCCTGGCGAGGCCGACCTTACTGGGATGCGACAATAGCGGGCATGCCGATGCGAGAACGACGAGCCGCTCATGTTCGGCCCCGGCCGCCTTCGAGCGACCGGCTGCCGACACAGTCGATCAAGGCCTCAGCCCCACCCCCGGACGTTATGCGACGGTACCGGCCTATCTCGACCGGCGCCAAGATCCCACCGCCCATGGCCGCGTTCATCGTCAGCGGATGTCTCCTGCTGGGCTTGCTGACACTCACCGTCGGTTCTGGGTTGATGACGGACATCTTGAGCCAGCTGGCATCGGCCTTCGGCAACGCGGTCGGCCGCCTTACGTCGCAGGCTCCGCCCACAGCACCGCCCTCCGGAGTCGCCCTCGACACGCCCGTTATCGATGCACCGCCCAACAACGGCTTCACCAACCAGCCATCGACGTCAATCCAGGGCAGCGTGCCGGCCGCGGCCATCGGCAAGACCGGCTACGCGGTGGATGTCTATCTGATCGCCAAGGATGGATCGCGCCGACGGGTGGCCAGCGTGACGGTTGGGGCTACGACCCGCTTCAGTACTCCGACCATCACCCTGACCGAAGGCAACAACGTTTTCGTCGCCACGCTGTCGACGCCCACCGGCGAGGGGGGGCCGTCGCCGGTGGTTACCTACATCCTCGACACCACACCGCCCAAAATCACGATCTCCTCGCCCGCTCAGGGTGCGAACGTCGCGACTTCCACGGTGAGCGTCTCCGGCTCGTGCGACGCCGGATCCACGATCTCCATTCGCAACGAGGAGGCGCCCGGCGGCGCCTTCAGCAGCCAGGTCGTAGGTACCGACGGCAAGTTCAGCCTGGCCGTTCCGGTCGTGGCCGGTCCTAACACGATCGATCTGTCGGCTACCGACCAGGCCGGCAACTCGTCCTCGACCAGCCTCACTATCAACCGCGACTACGGCCAGCTGGCAGCCCACCTCGCGGTCACGCCGAGCAAGTTCTCGTCTTCGTCACAGGCGACGCTGAAGCTGACACTTCACGCCACGTCGCTCAACGGCGGGCCCCTGGCCAACGCCAAGGTGACCTTTACGGTCACGATCTACGGCCTCGGCCCGATCGTCTCGCCGGAGCTTTCGACTGACGCGACCGGGACTGCGACCTGGCAGGTGGCCATCTCTGGTGCTTTGGCGGGCCCCGGCCAGGCGAGCGTGCTCGTGACTTCGCCGGCGGGTGACCAGGCAATCGGCACGGCGGGCATCACCACCACCCCCTAGCCGGGCCTCGGCCCGGCACGCTCGTCGCAACCGCTGTTCCACCAACGCCATCGCAGCTACAATCGGGCCATGACCAGCTGGCGTTGCCCGCACTGTGGAGCACAGCAGCTCGAGACCGCGAAGTGCTGGGTTTGTCACCGCTCGACGACCTCGTGCGCCACGTGCCGGCACTTCCGAAAAGCCGTCGCCGTCCGACTGGGTTACTGCGCCCTCGACAACGGCCGAGCCCCCCTTACCGGCGAAGAGGACCGGGCGTGCTGGGAGCGATCCTCGGCGGAGACCGCCGACCCGGCAGGCCCCGCATTCAGCGAGCCAACCGTACCGGCCGCGGAAAGCGGCCGTGGCTTGTGGGGAACGCCCGCCCCATCGGAAGACCAGCCGGACCGGCCCGCGGTTGGCCACGGCATGTGGACGGAGCCGGACTCGATCGCGACCCCGCGTGGCGGACGGCTACAGCACGGAAGTTCTATTCGATCGAAGCCGTGGGGCCCGGTGCCGGGCCTTCGCGACGCGACCGGCTGGCGCCGTGGGCTCAGGACCGTGAGGCACAAGGGCTAGAGCGTCGGCGTCGGGGTCGGGGTTGGGAATGAGATGGGAGTGTGGATCGGCGCGGGTGGAGGAGTCGGCGCGGGCGGAGGAGTCGGCGCGGGAGTCGGAGTCGGGGTCGGCGTCGGGGTCGGGGTGGGAGTCGGCGTTGGGGTCGGTGTCGGGGTCGGTGTTGGAGTCGGGGTGGGGGTCGGCGTTGGGGTCGGGGTGGGAGCGGGACCGGACGAAATCACGTAGTCGACGGTCGAGCCTCGCTGCACCGATATGCCGGCACGTGGGTTCGAGCTCACGATCTGGCCTGCCGGGATCGTTGGGTCGTTCTGCTCGCTGCTGACGCCGGCTTGCAGCCCAGCCGCCTGGAGAGCGTTGAGAGCGTCATTCTCGGTCATGCCGACGATGTTGGGCACGGCCACGGTGGCTTGTCCGTTCAGGACAACGACCGTGATGGTGTCGCCTTGACGCATCTGGCTGCCGGCAGCCGGGTTCTGCTGCACGACGGTGTTGTCGGGCTGGTTGGTGTCGTTGGCCTGGAACGTGACCGTGATGTTCAGGCCGACACGCTGGGCGTCCGCCTGGGCCTGAGCGTACGACTCGCTGATCAGGTTGGGCGCATAGACGGGCGCCGACGCGCTCTTGCTGAATAGCAGGACGACGATCACGCCGATGATGACGATGACCAGGATGCCGAGCATTCCTGCAATCCATACCCAGGGGCTGGCCCCCATCGGTTCGGGCTCGGGCTCGACCGGTGATGAGCGGCGAACCGACCGGCGCAAAGGCTCCGGCTCGGGGGAATAGCCGCCTCTCGCCTCGTCATCGAGTTTGATCTCGTCTGCGACGTCGGGGCCTACGGCATAGGCGTCCGACGAGTAAGCGACGCGCCCGGCCCGGCCGACGGCGCCGGCTCCGGCCTCAATCTCAGTTCCCGCCGCGGCGCCCCCCTCGGCCGCCGCGGCGGTTCCGGCCACCGCGCCGCCGTCGAGAAACGCCTCGAGAGCGTCCGCCATCGCCGAGGCGGACGCGTAGCGCGTCCCGGGCACATTCGAGAGCGCCCGAGCAGCAATCTCGTCGAGGGCCGCGGGCACGGCCGGACTGATGGTCGACGGCCACGGCGGCGGGCCGGCCAGACGGGCAACGGCAAGCGCCTCGGCCGATTCCCCATCCCACGGCGGGCGGCCGGTCAGCATCTCGTAGAAGACGAAGCCGAGAGCCTCCATGTCCGAAGCCTCGGACGGTACGGCGCCCAGTCTCGCGACCGGCGCGGCGGCGGGTGTCGTCGCCGTCGGATCACCGACGCGGGCCTTCATGTTCGCGGACGCGGCGTCGGTCACGGCGGCCGCCGCCCGGGCGATACCGAAGTCCGTGACCTTGACGTGGCCGTCGCGAGTGACCATCACGTTGCCCGGCCGGAGATCGCCATGGAATAGGCCACGATCGTGGGCGGCCTGCAAAGCTCTCGCCACCTCGACCGCAGCGCGAGCAGCACGCCGCGCTGGAACCGGCCCGTTGCGCTGCAGGAGCGTCGCCAGATCGGCCCCGTCGACGTACTCGGTCACCAGGTAAGTGCCGGCCTCGTCCGTGCCGAAGTCGTAGACCGCGGCGATGTTCTCGTCGTCCAGACTGGCTGCAACCCGGGACTGCCAGCGCAAGTCGGACACGAAGTCGACGTTGTCGGCGTACTCCGGCTTCAAGAGCTTGAGAGCGACGTCTCGGTTCAGTTGGGCATCGCGGGCCCGATACGCGGTATCGAAGCTGCCTTCGCCAAGGAGCTCCACGAGCCGGTAGCGGCGCCCGACCATCTGTCCGATTTCGGCCACGAAAGATCCTCTTAGCGCCGGCGCAGGAACGCCTGTCGATGCACCTTGCCCCTCGCCGGCCTCGCGCTCACCGATCTACCCCGGCGTCAGCTCAGGTCGAGCGTCTGCA
This sequence comes from Candidatus Limnocylindrales bacterium, assembly GCA_036404515.1. Taxonomy (GTDB): domain Bacteria; phylum Chloroflexota; class Limnocylindria; order Limnocylindrales; family CSP1-4; genus Fen-1039. Next base: position 14,269 of record DASWZK010000091.1, on the reverse strand, counting down.
AGTATTGTCGGAACTGGCCTCCGATGTCCTGTCTCTGGAGCGCCAGTTCTACAGACGCTTTGAGCCAGCCCATCGTGGTCCCGGCATCGTATCTCACGCCGTCGAAGGCGTAGCCGTAGACATCCTGCTCCTGCATCAGGGCCTCGATCGCGTCCGTCAGCTGGATCTCGCCGCCGGCTCCGCGCGGTGTCTGCTCGAGCTTCTCGAAGATCTTCGGGGTGAGGACGTAGCGGCCGATGATGGCCAGGTTCGACGGCGCCGCCTCCGGCGCCGGCTTCTCGACCAGGCCGGAGATCTTGTAAAGACGCGGGTCGTCCGGTCCCGCGACCTCGCCGGCTATGACGCCGTATCGACCGGTGTCTTCGGGCGGCACTTCCATGACAGCCACGACCGAGGAGTGGGTCTGCTCGTAGGCATGGATCAGCTGGCCGATGCAGGGCCGCTCCCCGATGACGACGTCGTCGGACAGGATTACCGCGAAAGGCTCGTGGCCCACCAGTTCCTTGGCCACCAGGACAGCGTGGCCCAGGCCCAGCTGTTCCTTCTGGCGTACGTAGGAAACCTGCGCCAGATCCGAGATGGCTCGGATCTGGCGCAGCTTGTCGATCTCGCCCCGGGACTCCAGGAGCTGTTCCAGCTCGAGGTTGAGATCGAAGTGATCCTCGATCGCCCGCTTCTGGCTGCTGGTGACGATGATGACCTGCTCTATGCCGGCCTCAACCGCCTCTTCAACAGCGTACTGGATGACCGGCTTGTCAACGAGAGGGAGCATCTCCTTCGGTTGCGCCTTGGTGGCCGGGAGGAAGCGGGTCCCCCATCCCGCGGCCGGAAAGACCGCCTTGCGTACTCGCATCTGCCCTCAGCTTCGGTCGGCTACATGGGCGGCCGGGTCGACGAACTCGTGATTGTCGCGATGGATGCCGTCGCACAACCCGAGTCGACGCGGATCGGTGGGCACCCAAACGGGTCGCATGATCTGGCGGACCTGTGAGCGCCGGCAAAAGAGCATACCCCGGCGGGCGATCCAGGCCAGGACATGGCTCGGGTCGGCATGGAACTCGAACGGGCCTGGGTTGATCGCCGCGGATTGCGTCCAGGAGACCGGCGCCTCAGGAGCCACGATATCGAGAATGCTGATCCTCCAGGGCCGACCCTTGATGACTTCGCCACAACCAGAGCAGCGGACGGCTATGTTATCGGTGACGATCGTGGGGATCCGGACGCCGTAGAGTTCCATCGCGGCCGGATCGTAGCAGGTCGCCGGGATGAAGGAGTGGACCACCGATACATGACTGACTACGAAGACGACTTGCCACCCTCGGAGGCAGCGCGTGAGAAGCGCCGCGATCGTGACGCGGACGCTCAGGCGCGGGCCGGCATGAAGACCGGCCTGGCCAAGCAGTTCAAACAGGTTCTCGACACCCAGGTCAAGCGCGCCGGGCGCGGGTCCGCCGGCCAGGCGCCGAAGCCCACCGAACGGATGACGGGAGACGACCCCGGACAGAGCGAACGCGCGGGGGAGCTTCGTCAGGCTCAGCACCGGAAACCGTGAATCGCCGACCCTGCAGAGTTACGGCCGCGGCCAAAGCCGGAGAGCGACCCAACGACAATCGGCCGCGCCGGCAGCGGCCGGCCTCATTCGACACCGCGCGCAACCGCACCTCAGAAGATGGCGGCACCAATCGGAACGTCCGATTCCGGAGTCAAGTAGATCACCTCGCCTCGGGAATTCGCCGCCCCCAGAACGAGCACCTCAGATATCTCGGGGCCCATCTGCTTCGGGCCGAGATTCACGGCCGCAACCACGAGCCGACCAACGAGATCCCCGGGGGCGTAGTTGCGCAAAGCGCCGCAGGACCGCTTGATCCCGAGTTCGGGCCCCAAATCGATGGTGAGCCGGTAGGTCGGCTTGCGTGTCCGGGCCTCCTCGACCGATGTCACCCGGCCTACTCGGAGGTCGAGGTCGTCGAACGAGCCGGGAAGCGCAATTGGCTTCAATGTTTCCTTCCTTCCTGACCGATCGGCCCATCCGGCGTGAACGGCCTCGCTGCCCGCGGCCGATCATTTCGCCAGCGGCATAGGCGCTCGCCGGAGTCCGAGGGTGGCAGCCCCTCGTGCGATCGCACGGTCGGAGTCTATGGGATGCACCAAGGGCGGCGCCTTCCTCGTGTTGCCGAGCGGGACCGTTGATCCGGCCGCGTCGGCGGCTTTCAACGCCTTCCCGACGAAGCAGCGCTGGAACCTCGGCCTCACCTTTCGATAGAGCGCTCTTGACAACGCCCTTCTCGGACGCGTAGGCTGGAACATATGAGCGTTTATCTGCACATTTGAGCATGAGAGTCGGCGCAGCGACCCTCCGACAGGACGAGCTCGGGTTGGAGACCCGGCTGATGCTTCGCGCCGCCCAGCTCTATTACCGGCTGAACCTGACCCAGGACCAGGTCGGCGAGCGGCTGGGCGTCAGCCGGTTCAAGGTCGGCCGCCTCCTGGACCGCGCCCTGCGCGAGTCGGCCGTCCGGATCGAGATCGTCCACCCCGACGTCCGGCTGGTGCAGCTCGAGGACGCCCTCGTTGGCCGGTTCAGCCTGCGCAGTGCGGTCGTCGTCGACGTGCCGCCGGCCGCCTCCCGCGGCGATCAGGAGCTCCTCGCCCGCGAGCGGGTCGGCGCGGCTGCCGCCGCTCACCTGACCTCGCTGCGGCCGACCGGCGCTATCGGCGTCTCGTGGGGGCGCACGATGCTCGGGCTCGCCGCACATCTACGCCCGGGCTGGACGGCTGCGTCCGAGATCGTTCAGCTCAACGGTGCGATGTCCCGCTCCGCAAGCCCGACCCGCGCCCAGGAGGTCGTGGAGCAGTTCGGGCTCACGACCGGGGCCGCGATCCGGCTCATGGCCGCGCCCGCGATCGTCGGCTCGCCGGAACTCCGCGAAGCACTCGAGAAAGACCCGTCGGTCGGCGAGACGCTCGCCGCCGCGCGCGCCGCCCAGACCGCCGTCTTCGGCATGGGCGTCCTCGGCCCGGACAGCGTCCACGTCGCATCCGGCAATATCGGCGAGGCCGATCTTGCGGCGCTCGCGGACGCCGCGGCGGTGGGTGACGTGCTGGGGCGGTTCCTGTCGCTCGACGGTCGCATCGCCCTGCCGTCGCTCGACCGGCGAACGGTCGGGCTGCCTCTGGAGGACCTCGGCGCGAAGGCGCTGACCGTGGGGGTTGCCGCTGGACCGGGACGGGGTCCGATCGCCCTTGCCGCCCTGCGGGCCGGGTGCGTGAACGTGATCGTGACCGACGAGGCGACCGCCGCCTGGGTGCTCGACCATGCGTGACGGGCGTGGTCCCGCCTCTGCCTCCGCCGACGAGGTCCGCGACATGGTGCGCCGCATCGTCGACGCCACGCTGTCCGTCGACGGGGAAGCTTCATCGGCCGTCACGCCGGCGACGGTCGCGGCCCCCGGCGCGGCTCCGGCCGGTTCGGAACGCGTCGCCATCGCCATCGGAGCCGATCACGGCGGCTCCGCGCTCAAGGATCGGATCGGGCAAATGTTGAGCGAGACCGGCTTCGCCGTCCGCGACTGCGGTACGCATGGCAGCGAGCCCGTGGACTACCCCGACATAGCCCACGCCGTCGCTCGCCTGGTGGCCGACGGCACCTGCCGCTGGGGAATCATCCTGGATGGCGCCGGGATCGGTTCGTGCATGGTCGCGAACAAGGTGCCGGGCATCCGGGCTGCCCTCTGCCACGACCTTTCGAGCGCTCGGAACAGCCGCGAGCACAACCACGCCAACGTCCTCACCCTGGGCGCCCGCTTTGTTGGTGAGGGACTGGCCATCGAGATCGTGCGGGCGTGGCTCGGCACGGACTGGGCCCCGGGGCGTCACGCCGCGCGGGTCGAGAAGATCACAGCGATCGAGCGCCAGTACATGACTCCGGCCGGTGAGGTTCGAAGATGACGGAGGCAACGAACACCAGAGACCAGCTCGTCGAGGCGATCACCCGCGAAGTGCTCGCGTCGCTGGCCGCGCCCGGCGCCGTGGGCGTCCAGGGCGGAACATGCGCCGGGTGCAGCGGAGCGTGCGCCGCGCAGTGCGCGACGAAGGTCCGCGATGTCGTGGCGGGGGGCGCGACGCGCGTCGAGTACCACGGCCAGGCGGCCGACGTCCCAACCGACCTCGCGCGATACATCGATCACACGCTCCTGCGGCCCGATGCCGTGGTCGCGGACATCGACAAGCTCTGCGCGGAGGCGGCCGAGTTTCGGTTCGCGGCCGTGTGCGTCAACCCGACCTGGGTACGTCGCGCGGCCGACGACCTGCGCAATTCCGACGTCGGGGTCGCCTCGGTCGTGGGCTTCCCGTTCGGAGCCACGCCGACGGAGATCAAGGTCTTCGAAGCACGCCGTGCGATCCGGGACGGCGCCCGCGAGATCGACATGGTCATCAACATCGGGGCGCTCAAGAGCGGGCTGCAGGCCCAGGCACGCGAGGACATCGCCCGCGTCGCCGACGCCTGCCACGAGGCGGGAGCCCTTTGCAAGGTCATCATCGAGACCGGTCTCCTCACCGACGAGGAGAAGGTGATCGCCTGCCGCCTCGCCCAGCTGGGGAAGGCGGACTTCGTCAAGACGTCCACCGGGTACGCCAAGGGCGGAGCAACCGTGTTCGACGTCGCCCTCATGCGCGAGACGGTCGGCCCGAAGATGGGCGTCAAAGCCTCAGGCGGCATCCGCACCGCCGAGGATGTCCAGGACATGATCGCCGCCGGGGCGACCCGAATCGGGGCTTCCGCCGGCGTCAAGATCGTCACGGGAGAGAAGGGCGTGCATGGGCAATATTGACCTTCGGGCCTATGTCTTCCTGGATAGCCTCCAGGCGCAGTACGCCGCCTTCCTGGGGACGGTCGCCCAGGGATTCCTGCCGCTCGCCGGCGACGCCTCTCTGGAGATCGAGATTTCGCCCGGCATCGAGATCAACCGCCTAACCGACGTCGCGCTCAAGTCGACGACCGTCAAGCCCGGCATGCAGATCATCGAGCGCTACTACGGCATGCTCGAGATCCACTCGCCGTCGCAGGCGGAGGTCCGCGCCGCCGGCGCCGCGATCCTCGCCGACATCGGCCTGGCCGAGACGGATCGGATCAAACCGCACGTCCTGTCCTCGCAGATCATCCGCCGGATCGACGACCACCAGGCTCAGCTGATAAACCGGACGCGTCACGGCCAGATGCTGATCCCCGGCCAGACGCTCTATGTGCTGGAACTCGAACCCGCCGCGTACGCCGCGCTCGCTGCCAACGAGGCGGAGAAGGCGGCCCACATCAACATTCTCGAGGTACGGTCTTTCGGATCCATGGGCCGCATCTACCTCGGAGGCGAAGAACGGGATATCGATGTCGGCTGGCGCGCGGCGCTGGCGGCGATCGAGGGACTCGAAGGACGCGAAGGACGCGAAGCGAAAGCATAGGCACAGAACTCATTAGCGGCGGCGGCGACCGCGAGGTCGATCAGCCGAACCGGAAGGAGACACGGTCGATGGCAGAAGCGCTTGGGATGATCGAAGCCCGCGGGTTCGCGGCGGTGGTCGAGGCCGCAGATGCAATGGTCAAGGCGGCCAAGGTCGAGCTGGTCAGCTACGAGAAGACCGGCGGTGGATACGTGACCGCCGTGGTGCGCGGCGACGTTGCCGCCGTCAAGGCTGCGGTCGAGGCCGGCGTCCGAAACGCCGCCAAGGTGGGCGAGGTCGTTGCCAGCCACGTCATCGCCCGGCCGCACGTCAACGTCGACCTCGTGATGCCGCTCGGGCGGCTCGACGAGGCCAAAGCCGAGACAAAGGGCTAGAACGCGAGTGGCGCGCGCCGGCCCCGCGCAGGCGCGCGCCCGACCCTGAAACAGGCGGTGACGAGATGCTCCTTGGACGGGTGACCGGAACCGTGGTCGCGAGTCGCAAAGAGCCGCTGATGGAGGGCTGGAAGCTCCTCGTCGTGCGCCAGCTCGATGCGGAGAACCGGGAGGCCGGGGGTTACGTGGTGGCCGCCGACGCGGTCGGCGCCGGTGTCGGAGAGGTGGTTCTCTACGCCACCGGCAGCTCGGCCCGCCAGACGGAAACGACGCGCGACCGGCCGTGCGACGCGGTGATCATGGCGATCGTGGACACGTGGGAGATCGGCGGGACGGAGGTATACCGCAAGTAGCGGGCAGGGATCATGAGCGAACTCGACGAGCGCGAGATCTCCGAGATCATCGAGCGGGTCCGCCGCCGCGTGGCAGCGGCCGGCGACGCGCGGCCGGGTGAAGGCCTGCGGGCCGAGACTGAGCTGGCGACTGCCGCGGCCGCCGAGCTGGGCGACGGCATCCACGCCACCATCGACGACGCCGTCGCGGCGGCGACGCGAGCCTTCCACGAGTTCCAGGTCCAGGGCCTCGCCGGCCGCAAGGTCATCATCGACGCGGTGCGCCGCTCCATGATGGATCACGCGGAGCAGCTGGCCCGGATGGCCCACCAGGAGACGCACATCGGCCGGGTGGAAGACAAAGTCCTCAAGAACCGCCTTGTGGCTTCCAAAGCGCCGGGGCCAGAGGACCTGGAGGTCCAGGCGGTCACCGGCGACGCGGGGATGATGGTCACCGAGTTCGCCCCATTCGGCGTCGTCGCGGCCATCACGCCCGTCACGAACCCGACCTCGACCATCATCAATAACACGATCAGCATCGTCTCGGCCGGCAACGCCGTCGTCTTCAACGCCCACCCGAGCGCCAGGCGCTGCTCGGCCGAGACCGTGCGGCTCATCAATCGGGCCATCGTCGGTGCCGGCGGGCCGCCGAACCTGGTTTCGGCCGCCGCGAACCCGACGATCGACAGCGCCCGCGCCCTGATGTCACACCCTGGCATCCGCGTGCTGCTCGTCACGGGCGGGCCCGCGGTCGTGCGCGAGGCGCTCAAGACCGACAAGCGGGCAATCACGGCTGGTCCCGGCAACCCACCCGCGGTCGTGGACGGGACCGCCGACATCGAGCGCGCGGGCCGCGACATCGTCCGCGGCGCCTCGTTCGACAACAACCTCGTCTGCATCGACGAGAAGGTCGTCCTCGTCGTGGACACCGTGGCCGACCGGCTGATTCGGGCGATGACCGGGAACGGCGCCTACTTGCTCAAGGAGCATGAGCTGCGCCGACTCGAACGGGTGGTCTTCAAGGAGCCCGGCCAGCCCGGAAGGCCCGGCGTCATGAACCCGGCCTGGATCGGCCAGGACGCGGCGAAGATGCTTGCCGAGATCGGTGTCCAAGCCGAGCCCGAGCCGCGCCTCCTCCTCGCCGATGTGCCGCGCAACCACAGCCTGGTCTGGACCGAGCAGATGATGCCGCTGCTCCCGATCGTGCGGGTCGGCACCGTCGAGGGTGCGATCGATCTGGCCGTTCGCGTCGAGCACGGATTCCGTCACACGGCATCCATTCACTCGACGAACGTCGAAACGATCACCAGGATGGCCCGCGCCATGAACTGCAGCATCTTCGTCACGAACGGGCCGAACCTCGCAGGCCTCGGCGAGGGCGGCGAGGGTTTCACCTCCTTCTCTATCGCCAGCCCGTCCGGAGACGGTCTGACGCGGCCGCGGACCTTTTCGCGCGAGCGGCGGATCACCGTCGTCGGCGCGCTGCGCATCGTCTGACGATGGAATCACGCCCTACCATCCAACCGGCCCTCGCGCTCCTCGAGCTCGACTCGATCGCGGCCGGCATCGCGGCCGGCGACGCGATGGCGAAGCGCGCCTCGATCGAGGTCCTGCGGGCCGGCACCGTGCACCCCGGGAAGTACCTGGTCCTCGTCGGAGGCAGCGTGGGGGACGTCGAGGAGGCTCTGGAAGCAGGCCGCGAGGTCGGTGCGTCCGCCGTCCTCGACGTCGTCTTCCTCCCGAACGTTCACCCGGAACTCGTCGCCGCCCTCGGCGGCGCGCGCCGCGAGGCCGGGGGCGAGGCGCTGGGCGTCATCGAGACCGCGACCGTCGCCGCGATCGTCGAGGCTGCCGACGCCGGGCTCAAGGGTGCCCGGGTCCGCCTCGTAGAGCTGCGCCTTGCCGACGACCTCGGTGGCAAGGGCTACCTCCTGTTCGACGGACCCGTCAGCGAGGTGGAGGCCGCGGTGGAGATCGGCGCCGCTCGCGTTGCCGGGGCGCCCGGCCTGGCGATGCGGGTGATCTCCAAGCTGCACCCGGAGATGGCCGAGAACCTGGTGGCGGACGCGCGCTTCCGAGAGCGGGTTCGGGGCGCAGTCAGTGCCAACGCCGCTGTTCGCCAGGGTGGGACCGGCGGGCCCGCCGGGGCCTCGGCTCAAAAGCCCGGGCCGGCCGTTCGGCGCAGGCGAAGGTAGATCGGCATGCAGCTCGCGCGGGTGATCGGCACCGTCGTCGCCACCGTCAAGACGCCGGGTCTCGAGGGCATAAAACTCCTGGTGATCCAGCCGCTCGACCGATCGTTGAAGCCGACGGGCGGCCAGCTGGTCGCGGCCGACGCGATCCACATGGCCGGCCCCGGTGAACTCGTCTACTTCGTGGCCGCCCGCGAGGCCGCCCAGGCGATGCCCGACCCGTTCGTCCCGGTGGACCACGCGATCGTCGGGATTGTCGACGCCGTCTCGCTGCTGGCGGGAGAGAAGCCATGAAGCTGGGCCGAGTCGTGGGCACGGTCATCTCCACGATCAACGCGCCCGCCTTCGACGACCGGACGCTGCTGCTGTGCGACCTCCTCGACCCGGCCGGGCGGCCGGCGGGCGGCTACCTCATCGCAGTCGACACGGTTGGCGCCGGCGCCGGGGAGACCGTCCTGATCCTAGACGAGGGCAACTCGGCCCGCCAGGTGTTGAGCGCTCCCGGCGCACCGATCCGGACACTGGTCGTCGGGATCGTGGACGCGGTGGTGGAAGGGCCGACGCCCGCAGCGACTGAGGTGCCCACCGACACCGCCCGCCGGAAGCCCCGCCGATAAACGACGCGGAGGCCGCGATGGAGTTGCACCAGCCATGAGCGCCGGACTTCGCGACTGACGGTTCGGGCCCTGCGTCCACGGTTGGAGCGGGAGCCGGCTCCATTCAGCGTGCGCGAATGTGCCGCCGCTCGGGACTGAGGAGGCCTACCATCGTCAACCAACAACACTGATGCCGCCTGGAAGGAAGACCGGGAGTCACGGCGATTCCCAGGGCGGTTCGAACCGACAGGAGTGATCGGCCATGTCCATCGTCCTCGACGGATCGTCGCTCACGATCGAACTTCTCGTCCGAATCGCCCGCAACGGCGAGGAAGTCGCGCTCGATCCGGCGGCGCTCGATAGGATCCGCGTTTGCCGGAGCATGATCGAGGAGAAGCTCGCGGCCCGCGAGATCATGTACGGGATCAACACCGGCATCGGCGAGTTCTCCGAGATGGTCCTGTCCGACGCGCAGGTCCGCGAGTTCCAGCGGTACCTCATCTACAACCACGCGGCGGGCATCGGGGACCCGGCGCCCATCGAGGCGGTGCGCGGCGCGCTGGCGGGCAGGATCAACGTCCACGCGCGGGGCCACTCCGGGTGCCGGCCGGAAATCACGCTCACGCTCGTGGAGATGCTCAATCGCGGGGTCACGCCGGTCGTCTGCCAGAAGGGTTCGGTAGGCGCCAGCGGAGACCTCGCTCCGATGGCCCAGGCCGCCCTGCTCCTCCTGGGCGAGGGTGAGGCTTTCTACCGCGGCGAGAGGCTGCCGGGACGAGAGGCGATGGAGCGCGCGGGGATCCCCGTGCCGGGGCTGCAGGCGCGCGACGGCCTGGCCACCATCAACGGCTCCAACCTCCTGACGGCCATGAGCGCGATCCATCTCCACGACATTTCGCGCTGGCTCAAGCAGGCCGAGATCGCCTGCGCCATGTCGCTCGAGGCGTTGGTCGCCAACCTCAAGCCCTACGACACGCGTCTCCACGAGCTCAGGGGGTTCCCGGGAGCCGTCCAGGTGGCGCGGGCGATCATGCGCTGCGTCGATGGCAGCGACCTCGCCTCCGGGAAGATGAAGACGAAGGTGCAGGACGCCTACTCGATGCGCTCCTCACCCCAGGTCATCGGCGCGGCGATCGACGCGGTGGAATGGGCGCGCCAGCAGGTCGAGATCGAGCTGAACGGTGTGGGGGACAACCCGATCTTCCTGCCCGAGGCCCGGCTCACCCTCACCGGCGCCAACTTCCAGGGAAGCCCCGTTGCGCTCCCGATGGACATGGTCGGCGCGGCGGTGACGATGGTGTGCGTGCTTTCCGAGCGGCGCCTCAATCGGTTGACCAACCCGGCTCTCAGCGTCGGCCTGCCGGCGTTCCTGACGAAGGGTGCCGGAATGTTTTCCGGCCTGATGCTCAGCCAGTACACGGCCGACCACCTGATCGTCGAGCAGCGCATCCTGTCGGCCCCGGCCTCAGTCCAGTCCATCCCGGCCGCGGCCGACCAGGAGGACTTCGTGTCGATGGGCATGAACACGGCCATCAAGAACGGCCAGATCCTCGACAACGCGTACGGCGTGCTCGGGATCGAGTTCATGGCCGCGGCCCAGGCGCTCGACTTCCGCGATTTCAAGTTCGGCCGGGGCGTGTCGGTCGCTCATGAGGTCGTGCGGCGGCACGTCGCGCACCTCGAGGAAGACCGGCCGCTCTACCCCGACCACAACCGGATGAAGGAGCTCGTCGGGTCAGCCGAGATCCTCGAGGCCGTTGAGGCAGAGGTAGGGCCACTGGCTTGAGAACACGCCCGCGGTCGGATTCTCCGCAAGGTTGGCGTCCCGATCGTGGCCCAGGCGGTCGTCGTGAGAACGTGCCGTTGAGAGAGCGCGTGCCATCGATGACTCTTGCGTCGACTGCCGCGGGAACGGGCCTGATGCCGAGGGGCTATTCGACCAGGATCGGCGCCCCGGTCACCCGCTCATGTCCCGCTCGACGGGCACGTTGAACCCGAGAAGAGCGGGTCGACGCCCCGTCATCCGAACCTCGGTCAGGGCGCAGTTCCGGATGGCGGGAAACAGCTGCCGGTAATCACCGAGCGGCGCCCCGAGGAGGTAGCATAAGGCCAGCCGGATCACGGTGGTGTGCGCCACGACGAGGACCCGGCCCTCGGGGTGGACGTCGGCAATGTCGCGCAGGCAGGCTACGAAGCGCGCGACGGCCGCGATGGGGTCCTCTCCTCCCGGCAGGTGATTGGCGACAGGGTCGATGTCGAAAGCAGCGAACGCCCCCGGAAACCGCTCACGCATTTCCTCCGAGGTCCGTCCCTCCCCATCGCCGAAGTCAAGCTCCCGGAGCCGGGCATCAACCTGCAATCGCAGGCCTGCCAGGTCGGCACACGGGGTCGCGGTGGCGAGCGCCCGGCCAAGCGGGGAGGACCAGACCGAGGAAAGCCGGGCCGACGAAGCCCAAGTCGCGAGTTGCGCCGCCTGCCCAACCCCGCGCGGAGATAGCTCGACCTCCGACACACCTGCGTACCTGTTCTCGGCGTGCCACATCGTCTCTCCATGCCGAACCAGGACGAGGTCGGTCATTGCTGCGCCCGTTCCCGGGCATGCGCCGCGAGGGCGGCGCCCAGCCAGCCACGACCCTCGAGCTCGTCGACGAGGCGTACGTACGCGGCAGAAAAGCGCCCGGACGACCCGGCGCGCGGGTCGATCGTTACCCGGATGCGCACCATCTCGGCAGCAACATCGGCAGGATCCCTCCCCGGGCTGGCCGCGAGAACGGCCATCCCAAGCGCGGGCTCCGAATTGTCGGGAAGGGCGACCGGGCGCCCGAGGATGTCGGCCCGGAGCTGGCACCAGTACTCGTTCCTCGCAGCGCCGCCGGTGAGCAGGAGCTCCCCGTCGATCGGGGCACCCAGGAGGTCGAGGTAGTTGTAGCAGAGCCGCTCGACGTAGCCGACGCCCTGCAAGATGGCCGCGAACCGGTCCGCCTCGGAGCCGTCGCCCCCGAGCGCGAACCCCCGCGCCTGTGGCGCGACGAACGGGAACCGCTCGCCTGCCGACACGAGCGGGTACGCGAGCGTCCCGGCAGGTTCGTGGGCAGAGGCGGCGCGACTGAGGTCGTCCATGTCGCGACCGGCAAAGTCCCGGGAGATGAGACCGGCACCGCAGCTTGACGCACCGCCTGGGAGCCAGTTCCCGTTCGGTGCCCTGTGTGAGTAGACGACACCGAGTGGGTCGTGGATGAGCTCGTGAGTGACTCCCTTGAGGACGAGCGTCGTGCCAAGGACCGAGTTCCAGCGGCCGGGACGCAGCGCTCCGGCGCCTAGTTGCGCCGCGCAGCCATCGGTCATGCCCGCGATCACGGGCGTGCCCATCGGGATGCCCGTGATCACCGCGGCGGCACGGCTCACCGCTCCGATGATCGTCCCTGAACGGACAAGCTCCGGTAGCAGATCGGCCGGCACGCCGAGCGCGTCCATGACGTCGTCGGGCCATCGTTCCTCGATGAGATGCGCACCGCTCTTGAGCGCGCTGCTCAGGTCGGCAGGCACCTCACGCCCCACGAGGCGCCGGCTGACGAAGTCGGACTGGTGCGCGAGCCTGGCGCCCCGGGGGAGCATCGGGTACGCCTCCCGCAACCAAAGGAGCTTCGGCAGGGCCCACGATGGCTGCATCCGGCCATAGCCCAGCTCAGCCCAGACGTGCTCGCCCGCTGCGTTGACTCGATCGACGTACCCGGTGGCACGAGTGTCGTCGTACATGAGACCCGCGGTCAGGGGTGACCCCCGGCGATCGACCAACACGATCGTTCCCGACGTCGCATCGACCGCGACGCCGCGAACGGCCTCTGCGGGCACCGTTTGCATCGCCTCGGACGATGCGGCAGCGATCGCATGCCACCACGCTTCCGGGTCCTGCTCGTGTCGGGCCCCCGATCTCCGGCTGGTAAGCGGCTGCGTGCCGGCCCCGACGATCTCTCCGCTCGCCGTTACTGCCAGGGCGCGCGCGCTCTGCGTGCCGAGATCGAGGCCAAGCCAGACCTCGGATTCGCGGCCGGCTTCAGCGCGACGGGCGCTCACGTTCCTCACCGCTGAAGCACGCGTTCGAGCACGCCCCAGGTCGGGGCCATCGCGCTCCGCAACTCGGGGAAGCCCTTGAAGAGGGCAAGGTGGCCTGCCTGGTCGATGCGGTTCACGCGGGTCACCCTCGGCCGGCTCGACAATGGCGACGCCGCCGCCTCCATCCCCGGGCGCCGGCTTCGTTCGCGAAACGAGTGAGGCTCAGGAACCCGAGGCACGTGGCCACCTCGAACCCGCCAACGGATTGAGTCATGATTCTGCACATTCCGTCCACACCCTGCTTGATTTGGTAGACAAGTCCCGGGAGGCCGGCCCCGGTTGGTGGACAAGTCCCTTGTGCGAATGGCTTCGAACATTCATTCTGAATCTTGCCCGAAGGGGCTGACATTCACTGTCGAACCGGACCGGGGAGCAATCTCCGGGACGGTCCCGGGAAACCGGACTGACGACCGCGAGGCCGTCGGCCACGGGCCCGGCGGCGGATCGACGATCGCGAGCAATCGCGATTGCCGGTGCGCCAGTCGGCGGACAGCCGGTTCCTCCGGGCGCTTCTTTGTCCGCCCCTGACCCCAGGGCATGGTCCACACCGTCGCCCAGAGGGGAATCTGCAGATCGCAAGCGCGTGAGGCTGCACGTCGCCGTCACCAAGTATGGGGTTGCAGCGCACGTCGACCGGAATGCGCACCGTGTGGGACGATGCTGAACTGCCGCGGCGTTCGGGAGTGGTCGAAGGCGGCACCTCGCACCACGATGGCACCCCTGCGCACCATCCTCGAGCAGGGCCTGGTGCGCCACGTCGGCGTCAGCAACTACTCGCGCGGACGCTGGCGCGCCGCCGAGCGCGGCCTCGGCCACGCCGTCCTCACCAACCAGGTTCGCTTCAGCCTGGCCACGCCGCTGCCGCACTGGGAGCTTGTGCCCTATCGAGGGATGAGGAGCGAGTCGTGATCGCGTACAGCCCGCTGGGGCAAGGCCTGCTGAGCGGGAGTGACAGCCTGGGCAACGCGGCGCGGGCCGATGCCCGCGGGCGCAATCGATTGTTCCGGCCACGATCGCTTCGCCTGGCCGAGCCGCTCCTGACCGCGCTCCGCGAGACGGCCGCCGCCCATGCCGCCACGCCCGCCCAGGTGGCCCTCGCCTGCTCATCGGGCACGGCAACGTCGTCGCCATACCGGGCGCACGCACGGTCGCTCAGCTCGAAGAGAAGGTCGCTGCGGCGGAACTCGAACTGGGTCGGGCAAAAC
>DASWZK010000090.1:0-13148 GCA_036404515.1 Candidatus Limnocylindrales bacterium | reverse complement strand
AACGCGGTCGGCCCCGCCGATCCGTTCCGCGACGTCGCCCGGCCGATGACAGCCGTGGCCCAGCCCGCCGCGGGCCACAACTCACGCTGACCCATCGAAGGGAACCGAACATGCTGACCCCACGGATCGTCAGAGACATCCACAACCAGCAGGTGCGCGAAATGGAGCGGGCACTCCCAGAGGGCGGTCGCCTGGCGGCTACCCCTCGATCCACGCTGCGCCAGAAGGTCGGACGGGGGCTGATCCGGGTCGGATACGCCCTGGCTGCCGAGAGCCCCCGGCAGCTTGAAACCCCATGCTAGGAGCCGCTGAGAATGGCTGAAGACCGGCGAGGTCAACAGCCTGCGAGGATGCCGAAATCGCGATGCCAGCTGGCCTGACGGCGGCTAACAAACCGATCTCCGCCGTCTCCTGGCCAAGCTCTTGGCCGCGCTAACGATCAGGTCATGGAGTTGCTTTCCCTCCGCGCCCGGCTTGGCCCCCCAAGTCCGAACCGCGGAGTAGCCACCGGCAGGACCGCCCGACGTGGCATCGACTGCGCGGAGCGTCGCGGTCTAGTCCTCTCACCCCGACCCCAACACCTCCGGCGACGATTTGCTCATTCAGCGGACCAAAGTAGCCGCAAGCTCCGTCTCTGCTGGTAGCGGTCAGCATGCACAGCCAAGCCGGAGGACGGACGGTGATCAGGAGTTGCTGGGTCAATCAATCCAAAGTCGGCCGCAGGCTTCGGCGCCCGCTTAGAGTCGCCGTTTGGCGCGAGACCGTACTCGAATTTCAGCTGGTAGCGCATTCGTTCTCCTCTTGGGAGGCTGCCATCTCAGGCCTGACTTCTGCCGTACCGCAGGTAGGCAAATGACCGATCCACGCGGGGAACCGCTCTTCGTCCGCGTTCCGACCAATCCCATCATCGCCCCGGGCGACCTGCCCTATCCCGCCAACGCCGTTTTCAACCCGGGCGCGGCCAGCGTCGACGGAGAGACGGTCCTGCTCCTGCGCGTCGAGGACCGGCGGGGCATTTCGTCGCTCTACGTCGCCCGAAGCGAAGACGGCATCTCGAATTGGCGTTTCGACGAGAGGCCGCTGCTGGCGCCAGATCCGGCTCATCCCGAGGAGGTGTGGGGTTGCGAGGACCCGCGCCTGACGTGGCTGCCGGAGCATGAGGAATGGGCGATCACCTACACCGCGTACAGCCGCAGAGGCCCGCTCGTGTCGCTGGCGATGACGCGCGACTTCCGTGAGGTGCGGCGCCTTGGGCCGGTGATGCCGCCTGAAGATAAGGACGCCGCTTTGCTCCCCATCCGCTTCGACGGCCGTTGGGCGATGATCCACCGACCGGCTCCGACCCGCGGCGGAGCCCACATGTGGATCTCCTTCTCGCCCGACCTGCGCCACTGGGGCGACCACACGATGCTGATCGAGGCTCGCGACGGGGCGTGGTGGGATGCCGGCAAGATCGGCCTGGGACCGCCGCCGGTGCTCGTCCCGGGCGGCTGGCTGGTCATGTACCACGGCGCCCACATGACTGCCTCGGGGCCGATCTACCGCGTCGGGCTGGCTCTGCTCGATCGCGAGGACCCAACCGTCGTGCTGCGCCGCTCCGACGAATGGGTCCTCGGGCCGGCGGCTTCGTACGAGCGCGCCGGCGACGTGAGCGGGGTCGTCTTTCCGGACGGTTGGATCGTCGACGAGGAGCGGGACCGGCTGATGCTCTACTACGGCGCCGCCGATTCGGTCACCGCCCTGGCCACCGCCCGACTGACCGACGTCCTCAGGTATGTGGCCGCGATGCCCATACGGCTGCACGGCCGCGCCTCAGACGCCGGCCAGGTCGTAGGTCTTGCCGCCGAGGGCCGAGGTCGCTGACAGGCTCGCGTCGTAGCTGACCGTGTGGTGTGATCGGGGGCGGCGGGGGCCGCGGAACTTGCCGCCGCGAAGGCGATGGGGGGCATGGCCCGGCGAGGCCGCGGCGACGGTGACCCGGGGTGCGCCCAAGCCGGCGACGCGGGCGGCAGCCAAGCGTGCGCCCCGCAACCCCTCCACGCCAAGGACGTAGACCAGGGCGGGTCCGGGCTCAAGAGCGGCCGTGCCTAGGTTGGATCGGTCACCGGCGTTTCGCAGCCGCGTCTGGGCAAGTGCCAACGCTGGGCAGCCACAGTGCTGTAAACGTCAGGTTAGGCCGAGAGGCTCAGCTGCTCACCTGCGACTCAGTGCGCTGTGCACCCTGCTGCCAGATACCGAACGGACCGACGAGGGTGTCGAGGTGATGCCGACTGACCCGTTAGAACGGCCGGTCAGCCAGCGACAGCCGCGAGCTTCTGAACGGGCGCGATGAATGGCGTGGCCGATCGGGCGGCGCGGGCAAAGACCCGACGGTACTCCGCCCCCACCTCGGACCAGACCATGCCGCGGCTGTACGCGTAGGCACGCCGCCCGAGCGAGGCGCGAAGCTCTGGATCGCGTAGCAGCGCGATGAGGGCCTCTGCGAGCGCGTCGGCGGAATCCCCCGGAACGAGCCTGCCGCGCCCGTGGGCCAGCCGTTCGCGGGCGTATGCGTAGGGTGTCGAGACGATCGCCTTGCCGGCGCCCATGGCATACGAGAGCGTGCCCGACACGATCTGATCGAGGTTCGGGTAGGGCGTAACGAAGATGTCGGCGGCCTCGAGCCAGGTCCCGAGCTCGACTCGACCGACGAACCTGTCGACGAACTGGACGTGGTCGGTCACACCGAGATCTGCTGCTGTGGCCTCGAGTCTCCGACGGTACGCCTCGCCCTCACGGTGGAGCAGGTCCGGGTGTGTCGCGCCGAGGATCACGTAGCACACCGCCGGCACGGCCTTCACGACGGCAGGCATCGCCGCAATCGCCGACTCATAGCCCTTGCCGGGTCCCAGCAACCCGAAGCTCAGGATTACCGTACGACCCTGGAGGCCCAGGCGAGGTTTCATGGTGTCCGGCGCAACCAGCGGCAGATCCGGGACGCCGTGAGCGACGATCTCGAGGCGGGTCGGCTCGACGTCGTAGGCGCGCGTAAGCAGCGACGCCGCCGCCCGAGACATGACCACGGTTGCGGCCGACGCATCGACCAGCTCGGTCAGGATCCGCCGCTGCGAGAGGGTGGGGTGCCGGAGCACCGTATGGAGCGTCGCAACGGCAGGCATCCGGAGCGCCCGGACGAAGTCGAGCACGTATGCGCCGTCGTTACCGCCCCAGATGCCGTACTCGTGTTGGATCGAGACGACGTCCACGCTACAGTCGTTGAGGGCTCGGGCGACGGACACGTAGTCGGCCTGCACGTCGCGCCGGATGCGGTGGTGGACTTCCGCCGGATACGGGCCCGGCTCATCGGCCGGGTGGAGGGCGACGATCTCTCGCTCCCCGACCGTCGTGGCGAGATCGTAGGTGAAGGTCGCGATACCGCAGCGGTGTGGCGCATAGGTCGAGACGAAGGCGGTTCTGGGTATGGCGTAGCTCCTGCCGGGGCGCGCCGCCGTCCGGCGGGGCCTATCAAGCCCCAGCATAGCGAGGGCTGCCCACTCGCGCGAGGATGGAAACCCCGCCCCGCGCGCGAGATCGAGCGCCGCCGGCGGTGGCCCGGTCGGGAAGTCCTCGTTCTCGGCATGGCGGACGCGACGACTCACCGGTCGGCATCGCAGCGTGCACGCGCGCGGTCCAGTAGTTCATCCGGATCACGACGCTGCTCCGGCCGCAGGCCACCGAGGTAGCTGACTCTAGGGGTCTTGGAGATCTTCCGGCGCGAGCCGGCCTGGCCCCGGAAGTATCACCAACAGAGCCGGGCTAACGCTTCGCCCGCCAGGGTCGATCCGCAGCTATGTCGCCGTCATGACGAGACGGGGGATTTACGCGTCCGCCGCCGAGGCGTTCCGCGCCGGGAGGTACGCGTCGATCGGCGCGCGCGCTCGGTCGAAGCGCTCGACTGACCAGCGGTCGCCGTTCGGATTCTGGACGGTCTCGCTCAAACCGACACCCGTGTCGACGATCCTGCCCAACTCCTTGCGGCTCAGCCCAGTAGCCGCGAAGGAGGCGCGAACCTCCGCCGGATCGCCTTTCACAACCACGGCCCGCCGGCCCCAACGACCGCTGTACCCGGTATCGGGAGCGGATCTGCCTCAGCCGCTGCGCGAATTCGCTCCGTGACGTCTTCGACACCAGCCGTCGCCCAGACGCTGTCTCTCAGAATGAACTGCCACGCGTTGACGTAGTCGTCGCGTTCAGCCTTGGCTCGAACCACAGCGACCGGGACCAGTGCCGCGCGCTGGACGGCGAAGTCCGCCTCGAAGAGGATGCCGACGAGGAAATCAAAGGGGTCGTTGTTCTGTGCCAAGCCGCGAATGGAGCCCAGCTGAGGTGATCGATTGTGAAGGGTCAGACGCCGCGTCTTGACCTGGTAGCGGACGCTTTCGGCGCTGACTGCGTCGTATCCGATCGCGAAGTTGGCCACTAGAGTCAACCCAAAGGCGCGGGCCGTGAGGTACTCGCCGTAGTCGCCGACTGGGTTGTTCGAGCTTCGCACAACGCGCCGAGAACAGAGCTCGTCGACGATCCTGTCATACAGCGCCAGCAGATCCGCGGGCGCGGCATTGGACAGTTCGGCGCGGTCCGGGAGTGACACGCCCACAGCGTAACGAGTCCGATGCGCGCCCGTTTCACGATCTGTGGCGATCGTGTCGGGCGCGCTCAGGTTCTCGCCCACGAAGCATAGCGGAGCGACTCCGGGCCGATGCCGGGCTGCGCGCGACCCAGGTGACGGCCGCTGGTGCTCGCTGGTCTCGTGAGCGGGAGTGCCATTCCCGGCGGCGGCATCGTGCTGCTCGACGGGGCCATCTTTGGCGCCGGTGCACCCACCGGCGACTCGGTCCAGCTGAACCGGCTCTCCGGCAACACGCCGTTCGACATCTATGGTGACGGCTCCGGAAGCTTGAACACGGTCAGCGGCAATAGCTGCCACACCACGAACCTCGGCGGCTGCTGACGCCTTCGCGTCGGGCTCCCGACCCGCGGCACCAACGCCCCCGGCACCACGAGGGGCCGTTCATGTTGGCGGCCATGCACCAAGCTGGCCGTCGACGAACCGCGGGCCGGTGGTCGTTAGGTGACGTCGTTCCCAGACCTCCGCGGGAGTCGAAGGGTGCGTCGACACGGCCGTGTATCTCACACCGGCCACCGCTAGTGGTCCCCTCCCGCGGTCGCCGTGCGGAGTGTCTCGATCAGGCCCATGCTCTCGTCGGCGCTGTCGCGCGTGCGACGAGCCCCTCGAGAGCGCCCGCGCTGACAACGCCCCCTCCGACGTCCGATGCCGAGTCGGGGCCAAAGGACGTCGCGGTGCAGCCCTTCCGCGGCGCCGCGCCCGGCCGTAGTTCGGTACAGAGGCTCTAGCACAGAGGCTCCTCGCATGACGCTCGATCTTGACACCCTGGTCCTCCGCTCCGGTACCCATACCTCATCCTCGGACGGCGTCTCGCTCATGGAGGCGGTCAGCGCCCTCGCGGGCGAACCCTGGTCGAATAGCCCGAGCTGCACGAGCCCGGTGATCGCCGCCTATGCGCGCAGTCTCAACGACTGGCTCCCCGACGACGCGCGCCAGCGGCTCAAGGCGTACATCCCGAGGCTCGTCGGGACGGCCGAGCCCGAGCTCGAGCTGCGCCGCGCGTTTGCCTGCGCGGATGCCGCGGTCCGGATCTTCGCCCCGCTCGCGTTCGCGGCCGCGGGCCTCGTCGAGGAGGTCGCCAAGCTGGGCGCGCTCGCGCCGGTCGACCGCGAGTCGGCAGAGTCGGCGCGGTCGGCGGCGGAGTCGGCGGAGTCGGCGGCGCGGTCGGCGGCGGCGTCGTCGGCGTGGTCGGCGGCGCTGTCGATGCGCTCGGCGGCGGAGTCGGCGCGCTCGGCGGCGCTATCGGCGCGATCGGCGGCGCGATCGGCGGAGTCGGTGCCGGCGGCGGCCCAGGCGGCAGCGGAGTCGGCGGCGCGGTTGGCGGCGCGAGCGGCGGAGTCGGCACAGGCGGCGGCGGAATCGGCGACGCAGTCGGCGTGGTCGGCGGCGCTGTCGATGCGCTCGGCGGCGTTTGAGCTCCTTGATCGCCTCATCGCGGCCGCCTCATGACCGACGGGCACCAGGTCGGACGGGTCCGCGGGCGCCGGCACGCCGGGAGAGGTCGTGCTCCGGTCCGCACCCCCGAAGGCGGCGAGTGAAATGGGCCGCACGGCGCTGCCCGGCACAGCGCCCGTCGTCGGACGAGGGTGCCCCCAGCCTACCGCCCGGCTACGCTAGAAGACGCTCGAAAGCTGGTTCGGTCGGAGATGAGCGCGATGGAAGATGGTGGGTCGGATCGGCGCCACGGAAGGCCCGATCGTCGGGGACCCGGTGAGAAGATGAAGATCCTCATCGTCGACGATCACCCGCTGTTCCGCGTCGGCATCCACTCGATCCTGGAGAAAGAGGACGACTTCGAGGTCGTCGGCGAGGCCGACGATGGCCGGAGCGCCTTCGACGCCGTTGTCGAGACCTCGCCGGACATCATCCTCATGGACCTCTCGCTGCCGGCACCAGGCGGCATCGAGACGACCCAGCGGATTAAGCGCGAGCTCCCCAGCGCCGGGATCATCGTGCTCGCGGTGAGCGAGGACGAGGACGCCCTGTTCGACGCGATCAAGGCGGGCGCGGCGGCGTTCATCTTGAAGGACGTCGGGCCGGACGACCTGGCCACGATCATCCGCCGGGTCTCGATCGGCGAGTACCTCATCAACGACAAGGTCTTCGCCAAGCCGGCCGTCGCAAGCCGCGTTCTCAAGGAGTTCCGCGAGCTGGCGGTCTACGGCCAGGAGGGGGCGCCAATCTTCGCGCCACTCTCCCCGCGTGAGGTGGAGATCCTCGACACCGTCGCCCAGGGCATGAGCAACAAGCAGGTCGCCTACGCCCTGTCGATCAGCGAGCAGACCGTCAAGAACCACATGTCCAGCATTCTGCGCAAGCTGTCGGTGAACGACCGCACCCAGGCCGTCGTGTACGCGATGCGCCAGGGTTGGATCCGGATGCCGGCCGAATAGGTTGGCCCGGCCACGATCGCATGTGCTTTGGGAGCCGCGGCGACGGGAGCGGCGAAGGGTCCGATTATCCTGCGGTTTGCGCCTCGACCAAGGGACTAGTAGTCGCCACCTCGAGCGCGGCCAGCACCTCGGCCGTCGAGCGCACCCGGCCGATCCGCGAGAAGAGGCTGCGGACCGTGTTCGCGTGCTCGTCGGGACTCCGGGCCGCCATGGCGTCCTCCACGAACACCTGCTCGTAGCCGCGCTCATAGGCGTCGCGGGCCGTGGTCTCCACGCCCACGTTGGTCGAGATGCCGGCGAGGAGGATCGTGTCGATGCCGCGCCGGCGGAGCTGGAGGTCGAGCTCGGTGCCGTAGAACGCGCCCCACTGCCGCTTGGTGATGACGAGGTCGCCCGGCTCCGGACCGAGCTCGGGGATTATCTCCGCCCAGTCCGCCGGACGGGGCCCCGGCTGCCATGCCGGCGTGTCGGTCTGGGGGTGCAGCCCGTCCTTGCCGTCCACCGACGGGCTGACATGGACGAGGACGACGGTCCCGCCCGCCGCCCGCAGTGCAACGGCCACGGCCGTCGCGTGCGCCACTACGTCGCTCGCAGGATGTGGGGCCGTCGGTGCCCCCGCGATGCCTCGCTGCAGGTCGATCACCACGAGTGCCGTGTGCGCTGGCGCGAGCGTCAGGTCCATGCCGATTCTCTCCTTCGTTTCACTGCTGCTCGATGTTCCGCGCCTGGGTGGCTGAGTTCCGCACAGGGTCGCATTATCGGTCCGGTGAAGCCTACGGTCCGAGCTGGGCTCCCCTGTACGGTGACACACTCGCCCACCCGCAGCTGGACGTGCGGCTGGATCGTCGACGAACTCCGCGACGAGGGTCGCATGTACTAGGGAGCGGCCGACACCCGGATCGGTCTTGCGACGGCCCGGTTGAGCGCCGTGCTCGACTACGTTCGTGCCTGTCCACGGCCGCAGCAACGGCGCCGGGGAGATCCGAGCGAGGGCAGCTAGCCGGGGCTCAAACCTCTTCGGTCACCTCGGTCAGCGCCGATCGCTTCTCGCGCCACTGGCCGTACGCCTGCTCGAGCGTCCGGGGCAGGCCCTCGTACCAGGTCCGCTCGTCCGGCCCGTCGAACGGGCACATGTCGAGAGCGGCGCGCCGGCCGAAACGACGCCAGACATCCGCCACCGGCTTGGCGCTGCCGTCGGCCCGGAAGAGGCCGAAGTGCAACTCGTGGGGCGCCAGATCGAACGGGGGCAGCCGCCGCAACTCGGCGGGGTAGTCGGTGAAGCACCACCAGGACGCGCCCACCGCCCCCAGCCGCCACAGTCGTTCCAGGACGGCACTCGCGTAGCGCGCGACGCGGTCCTCGCCGAGCTCGTGATCGGGCAGTCCGAACTCCTGAGCGTTCACCCGCTTGGCGGCGAAGCGGGCTGCAGTCGCGCTCACGAAGGGCACCCACTCGGGATCGTCGGGGGCCGTGGCCGCCTCGCTGTAGAGCGGGTAGCCGTGCATCACGACCTCGTCCCACGGGGCGGCGATCGAGCTGATCCGAATCCCTCGGTCCTGCTCGAGGTCCGGGGCGTGGAGGCCGCCGGTGACGTCGACTCGGGCGGGCCGGAGCGCCTCCGTCAATTGTGAGCTCCAGCGAGCGACCTCCTCCGGACGAGCGGGCCATCGGAGGTTCGAGAACTCGTTGCCGAGGTCCCACCCGACGAGCCCCCGGTGGCCGACGAACGTCGAGGCCAGCCGCTGAGCGAGGAAGAGCTGCGCGTCGAGGAGCGCCGGATCGGCGTAGATATCGCCGGCGCCGCCGGGCACGACCCGGCCCCCGCTGACGGTTCGGATCGACGAGGCCGCCGACTGGTCCACCGCCCAGCCCGGGAGCCAGTTCACGCCGCTCATGTGGCCGCAGAACAGGCTCATCACGAGGCCGACCTCGTGCCGCTCGGCGGCCCTGAGGACCGTTTCGAGCCGGAGGAGCGCGCCATCTGAGACGCGGTCAGGCCGGGGTTGGAACGCTTCCCAGAGCAAGAAGATGCGGGTCTCCGGGAGGCCAAGATCCGCGATCCGGGCCATGTCCCGATCGACTTCAAGGAATCTGACGTCGTCCCACCAGTACATGGCCGTCCGGGCCGGCCAGTAGTTCACTCCGAGCCGGAAGGAGTCGCTTCCTGTCACCTCGCCACCTCTGCGCGGTCGCTGGCCGTTCGATCCCGCCGGCTGGGCCACCGTTCGAGCACCTCGGCGTAGACGTCGAGATAGCCCCGCACCATCGTATCGACCGTGAAGCGCTCTTCGACCCGCGTTCGACACCGACCTCGGTCGAGGCCGGCCACGACCCGGAGCGCCCGCACCGCCCCGGCGACATCGACGACCAGGACGCCCGTCTGCCCGTCCACGACGACCTCCGGAACAGCCCCGCGGCGCATCCCGATCACGGGTGTCCCGCAGGCCATCGCTTCGATCATGGCCAGTCCGAACGGCTCGTCGAACGTGACCAGATGTAGCAGGGCCAGCGCGCCACCCAAAAGCGAATCCCGTTCCGCCGGCCCAACCGGCCCCAGGAACCGCACTCGCTCGCCGTCGAGCCGCGGCTCGACGTGACGCCGGAAGTAGTCCGTGTCCTGGACGATCCCCGCGATTATCAGGGGCAGGCCGGCGGCGGTCGCCGCCTCGATTGCCAGATGAACGCCCTTGTCGGGATGGATCCGGCCGAGGACCACCGCATACTCGCCGGGGTTCGGGCGGAAGGTGAAGTCCGCCAGGCGGATGCCGTTGTAGACGGTTGCCACGTAGTCGAGAGACCGGTCTCGATCCGCATCACTGATCGACACGTAAAAGGCGTGGCGATCGTACTCGCGGTAGACGGGCAGGATGGCTGGTGACGAAAAGCCGTGGATGGTCGTCAGGAGGGGCGTCCGGATCAGTCGAGACCAGGCGAGCGGCAGGAAGTCGAAGTGGTTGTGGAGGAGGTCGAAGCGATCCGCCTGCTCCATGGCCCGGGCGATGTGGAGCGCCTCGTACACCTTGGGGGTGACCTGTGCATCCTCCTCGTAGCCGGCCGGGGCGACCGCCTCGAGATGACCGGCGGTCAGTGAATCGGCCGTGGCGAAGAGGGTGACCTCGTGACCCCGTGCCACCAGCCCTTCGGCGACATTCGAGGCGATCTGCTCCCAGGGCCCGTAGGCACGCGGCGGGGTGCGCCAGGCGATCGGGCTGATCACACCTACCCGCATCGGGGCCTACCTGCTGGTCGCGATCGGGCGCCCAGCCGGGTGACCCCGGTTCGACCCAGCCCGGGTCCAACGCCGCCTGCGCCGCCGGCCATCAGCTCGGCGGGTTGTGCCGACGCCTCGGCAAGCCCGCACCGTATTTCGCGGTCTGTGGCTCGACGCCGCTGAGCGTACCCTCGGGCCTTCGCCTCTATGGCGCCGGCCGCCTTTCGGTCGAGGTAGAGCAGGTAGTCGGCGTGGCCGAACCCGTACTTCATCGGGAACTCTCGCACGGCTATGCCTCGGCCTACGGTGAGGTCGAGGTCATCGCGATCCTGGACGTACCAACCAGCGGCTCCCAGGTCGGCGTCGATCTCCCGGCGAGCTGCTTGTTCAGGGGTCTCAGACACGGACTCAGCCTACCGCGTGCGGGCCCTCCAGGGATTGCGGATTTACACGCAGCCCCGCGGCAACGGGGGTCCCTCCAGGACGGGTCCTGGGCGGTTCTCCCCTCCCGGGATACGCGGCGGGCGTGCCAAATTTGGCGCCGTATGCGGCGCACGATGCCTGAACATCGTGGCGAGGAACCTCGACGTTGCCGCGTCGAAGGCGTAGTCCACAGACGATACGGCTGCCAAAGGCCCGCGGTATGAGCGTTAGGACTGCCCCCCGAATTGCGCATGGAACTCCGCGACGGAACTCCGCGACAGTAGGACTACTACCGGTCCGCTAATAATTCTTGCCAACAAGCAGCGTCGGCCCGATTGTGGGGGGGGCAGAGCGGCGGGACTCCCCAGCCGCCGCCCGCACAAAGGAGCAGCCTGCCATGAGGCCACCAACGGACCAGACCCCGCGGCGCCGCAACATCCTCGATACAGCCAGGCATCAGGGATGGATGATCGAGATCACAGGGCCCGACAGGCCCCCGCCCTGCGGTCCGTGCTCGGCTGTTCGCGAGAAGAGGTATTACACCGCGGACGAAGCCGAGAGGTTGCTGCCCGTAGAGGGGTGCGAGGCCGAGGAATGCCGCTGCGACTACTTCTGGAACCCTCCCGAGTGACCCCGTCCCGCGAGGTGGCTGCGGTCCTTCAGCACCCCGACCGGGCACGAGACCCCCTAAGTCCGTGAGCATTACTTTGCGTGCTCGGATGGCGCGTTCCGGGTGACCGCCACGATCCGCGGATGGTGTCAGCGAGGCTGAGTTGCCACGGCCGTCGGGTCCCTCCCGGCCGTGCTCCCGGGCCGCGGGATGCTAATCCGATTGCGTCGAGAGGGCCACCAGGAGAAGCAACCCGACGCGCATTACGGCGATCGCCACTTCGATGATCGCCTCCGCCGTGGCGGCGCTCAGCTTGCCGACCACGAACAGCTGGGCGGCCGATACAGTCGTCTCCCACCGGAAAGCCGCCCTCGAGAAATGCGACGAAGCTGTGGCCCGCGCCGATGGCGCGGCCTTTCGCGACGGCGAGGCGGACGAGCTCCGCCTCGTGCTCCCCGTGGCATAGCCCCGCTTCACGGTACCGCCGCCACGGCCTCCCCACGCAGCGCCCTCGGATGGGCCGAACGCCTCTTGCCGCCCGCCCGGGTTCGGTAGAGAGTCACGCCGACCAAGGAAGTATTGACGCGCCCTAGACGATCACCACGCGCCCGGAGCGGATCAAGGAGGTCGACGACGAGATCCTCAGCCTCGGTGTCAGGGTCCTCAGTCCAGTGGGCCGTGCTTCGGCCCCATGACTTCGTGAGCATCGTGGAGGCGCCCGACGTCGGTGGGTCGCTCATCGAGGGGCAGCGAGGCGTGATCGACGCCCTCGCCGAGGCGATCAAGTCGCGTCCGCGGGAGTAGGGCGGAGCGAGCACGATACAGACCGTGATCTCGTCCCCCCGGGACCACGTCTCGGGCCGATAGGGCCTCCCCGGAAGGGGCGAGTTACAGTGCATGCGGGGCGTGCTGGCATGCCCCTACGGTCGTGAGCCCGCGACCAACTAGAACAGGCTCAGCTCGATGGATCGGTTCGGCAAGTTCACGGACCGCGCCCGCATAGTCCTGACGCTCGCTCAGGACGAAGCTCAGCGGTTCAACCACAACTACATCGGCACGGAGCACATACTCCTCGGCCTGGTCCGAGAGGGCGATGGTGTGGCTGCCCGTGTGCTCGAGAACATGAACGTCGAGCTGCCAAAGGTCCGCACCGCGGTCGAGTTCATCATTGGCCGGGGCGATCGGCCGGTCGTGGGCGAGGTCGAGCTGACCCCGCGCGCCAAGCGGGTCATCGAACTGGCCATCGACGAGGCCCGCCGGCTCGGTCACAACTACATCGGTACTGAGCACCTGCTCCTCGGCCTCGTCCGAGAAGGCGAGGGGATCGCGGCGGGCGTCCTGGAGTCGCTTGGCGTGAGCCTGGACAAGGTCCGCCACGAGGTGATTCGCGTGCTGTCGCAGTCGTCGTCGACCGGTCCCACCCAGGAGACCAAGCGCGCCAGCAAGACCCCAACGGTCGACCAGCTCGGCATCAACCTTACCGAAGCGGCTCGACTCGGCAAGCTCGATCCGGTCATCGGTCGCGAGAAGGAGATCGAGCGGGTCATCCAGATCCTGTCGCGCCGGACGAAGAACAACCCCGCCCTCATCGGCGAACCCGGCGTCGGCAAGACGGCCATCGCCGAGGGCCTGGCCCAACGCATCGTCAACGGCGATGTCCCCGAGACGCTGCTCAACAAGCGCGTCCTGACCCTCGACATCGGTTCGCTCGTCGCGGGCACGAAGTACCGTGGCGAGTTCGAGGAGCGCCTCAAGAAGATCATCGAGGAGCTGCGCAGCACCAACGATGCGGTCCTGTTCATCGATGAGCTGCACACGATCGTGGGGGCTGGTGCCGCGGAGGGT
>DASWZK010000089.1:0-6444 GCA_036404515.1 Candidatus Limnocylindrales bacterium | reverse complement strand
GGAAGTCGCTGGGGCAACGTGTCGGCGCACCACGACGTGCGGCGACTTCGGGACGCGGCACACGACTGCGAGATTCCTTGGCACTATGAGCGTGTGCCACACTTTCTGAGGCGAGCGGACCGGCATCGAGACCCCGGCGGCGGCCGGCACCGTGTCCTCATCGTCGGCGGCGGCTTTGCCGGGCTTTACGCGGCGAAGAAGCTCGGCGAGGACCCGGCGGTAGAGGTCACGCTTGTCGATCGGCGCAACTACCACCTCTTCCAGCCGCTGCTCTACCAGGTCGCCACGGGTGCCCTTTCTCCGGGCGACATCGCTCAGCCCCTCCGCGCCATCCTGCGGCGGAACCAGCATACGCGGGTCCTCCTCGGTGAGGCAGTGGAGCTCGATTCGGTCGCCCGCCGAGTCACTCTCAACGACGGCGGAACTGTCGACTACGACACGCTCGTCGTGGCAACCGGCGCGAGGCATGCCTACTTCGGCCACGAGGAATGGGCCAGGCTGGCACCCGGCCTCAAGACTATCGAGGATGCGACCGAGATGCGGCGTCGCATCCTCATCGCGTACGAGGCGGCGGAGCGCGAGGCGGACCCGGCCCGGCGGACGGAGTGGATGACGTTCGTTGTGGCGGGCGCGGGCCCAACCGGGGTCGAGCTTGCCGGGGCGCTCGGCGAGATTTCGCGCGACACGCTGCGCCGCGACTTCCGCTCCATCCGCCCCGCAGATGCCAGGGTGCTTCTTGTCGAGGCGCTCGACCGCGTCCTGCCGACCTACCCGAAGTCGCTTTCAAGATCGGCCCGACGCCAGCTCGAACGCCTTGGCGTGACGGTCCGGACCGAGACGAAGGTGACGGCCATTGATGAGGGCGGCATCGACGTGGCCGTCCACAGCGATGGCGACGAGCGGACGGAGCGAATCCCGACGCGGACGGTTCTCTGGGCGGCGGGCGTGCAGGCGTCGAGCTTCGGGCGCAAGGTCGCTGACGCGCTTGGCGTGGAGGCTGATCGGGCCGGCCGGGTGCCGGTCGGCGCCGACCTCAGCGTGCCAGGTCACCCTGAAGTGATGATCCTGGGCGACCTCGCGATAGCGAAGCGGCAGGGCGGGAAGCCTGTGCCAGGCGTTGCACCAGCGGCAATCCAAGAAGGTACCTATGCAGCGGTTGCGATCGGGCAGCGCGTCCGCGGCGCGACGCCCGAGCCATTCCGGTACCGAGACCGCGGCGACGTCGCGGTCATCGGTCGGCTGTCCGGCGTGGCCGACATCCGCTGGCTCGGCCGCTTTGCCCGGATGAGTGGCTTCCTGGCCTGGGGGATGTGGCTCGGCGTCCACATCGTCTATCTCATCGGCTTCGCCAACCGGCTGGTGGTAATCATCCGATGGGCGTGGAGCTTCCTGACGCACGGCCGCGGAACTCGACTGATTACCGGCGAGCCACACCTGCCCCCGATCAAGCGGCCGGAACGCCTCTAGTTAGCCTGGGCGATACCCAGCCCGGGCAGATCCTCGGGCCTGGTAGCACTGCAGCGTGCCCTCGCCCTCCTCGATAACGCCCGGTCTGTCGAAGAAGGCCGAGTATTCACGCTCAGGAACGAAGCCGAGGCGGAGGATGTTGAGCAGGCCGAGCTCAGCAAGCGCCGCTTATCTGGCGCTTATCTCCGCTCTATCATCTCCGTCTTAGACTCTCGACACCATGGCCCGATCGTGGTCGCGGTGCGGTAGGGCGATGCAGGGCTAGGTGTAATCCTTTCGCCCGACAATCCCGAAGTGGTATGGCGGCAGATCCAATACGCCTCCCTCGACCCTGAATCCTTCCGCAGTCATCCATTCCCGGCAATCCTCCGGGCGAGGGCGTATCGCCATCGAGGGGCCGCGCGGAGTCGGGCGGTTGCTGACCCAGTGCATGACCGCTGCCGTCCCTCCGGGGGCCAGAATTCTCCCGGCCTCGCGCAACAGCCGTTCCGGCTCCTCCCCATGGAGGATGTTGAAGAGCATCACGTAACCGACGCTCGCGTCGGGCAACCCAGTGCCTTCGGCCGCGAAGTCCCTGAGATGTAGATCGACGTTGACAAGGCCCGCGCTCTTCGCCTTCGCGCTCGTCACCCGGATCATCTCGGGCTCGATGTCGAAACCGTAGACGGTACCCTGTATGAGCCTCGCGGCCGAGATGGTGAACGTCCCATAGCCGCAGCCAAGGTCAACGACGCTCGGTGTCTCCGGTGTCAGGCCAAGGCGCGAAAGGACGCCCGGCGGGTCGAAGAACCGTTCCCACATCGTTTCGTCGGGCATCCCGCTTTCGCGGACCTTCATGTCTCTCCTATAGCGGGCAGGACCAAGCCCGAGGCTCTTGAGGTCCGGCTCATTCGTGGCCGGGGGTCATCGGCCGTCGGCGTCGTATCTGGTTTCGCTCCGCGTGCGGCATGGCCATCGTACGCGGTTGACACAGCCATCCTGCGCCAGCCATTTGGCCACGCTGTGGCTTGATAGCGAGGCCATGAGGCGTCGCTCCTTGTGGCGGCCCCAAAGGGTCCTTCGTCAGCGCAGGACGAGGATGCTGGTCAGCAGGATCAGCAGCACCGCCGCTGTGATTGCGGCGTAGAGAGGGTCGCCTTCCAGCGCGAAGGCCACGACCGACGCAGCCACACGCGTAACGGGCGTGGCCAGCAGGACCAGCAGCCCGAGCTGGACGATTGCGGCGGGCTCAAGCGAGGCCAGGCGGGTCGGCAGGTTCGAGAAGTCGGTTGTGACCGCAGTCGCAGGCGCGGCGCCGACGAGCGAGTTCTGCCAGCCGATCGCCAGTGCGGCCACGAAGCCCGTTCCGACGAGAGCAGCGCTGACGGCAACGCCAATGAGCAGCACACCGCTGACCACCGACCTGAACCGCTCGGGAGTCATATTCCAAACCCCAGGCCGCGGCCGATCGTTTCGAGTCCGACGGCAACGAGGACTGGCAGGAAGACGAACCGGACCGTCCGGTTGGTGATGCGGTGCAGGAGGCGTGCGCCAAGGAGAGCTCCCGCCAGGACGCCAAGGGCCGCGGGGGCTGCGATCTGTGGGTCTACGTCGCCACGACCCAGGTAGATCCCGGCCGAGGCGGCCGCCGTCACGCCGATCATGAAGTTGCTCGTCGCCGAGCTGACCTTCATCGGCAGGCGCATTGCGCCGTCCATGGCGAGCACCTTGAGCACTCCGGAGCCGATGCCGAGCAAACCCGAGACCAGGCCGGCGATCCACATGAGCACGAACCCGAGCGGAATGCGGCGTGCCGAGTAGGCCACCTCGCGACCGAGCTTGCGGTCCGGGTACGAGGACTCCAGGCGAAGCGTCGAAGCGAGCCGAGAAGGCGAGCCTGTCGGCGGCGTCTCCTCCCCCATGCGCGTCGCCTGCATGCCCGCGGAGCCGAGCAGGACCACCCCGAGCAGGACATACAAGGCCGCCGGCGCGACCGCCGCAGCCAGGAGCGCGCCGCAGACCGCGCCTGTCGTCGTCGCTAGTTCGAGGAACATGCCGACCCGCATGTCGGTCATCCGGTCCCGAACGTACGCTGCCGCCGCCCCGGAACTCGTGGCTATGACGGAGACGATGCTGGCCCCGACGGCCAAGCGGAAGTCCACCCCGAAACCGATGGTGAGGGCCGGAATGACGAGGATGCCCCCACCGACGCCCGCGAGTGCGCCGATCAGACCGGCGGCGACACTGATCGCGAATATCCCCAGATCGGCTTCGAGGCTCATGGAACTGGCACCACCAGGGCGTGTCTCCTGCTCTGCTACTTGCCCGAGTATGCAACTGCGTCTAGCTAGAGCCTGTGCGCGGACCTTGGTACACGCAGACCGGAACGCCGGCTCTGGTGGGCCTCGGTTTGTACACTGCCAGCCATGATCGACCTGACGCCCAATCCGGTCGCCCTCGCCATCGGCCCGCTCGAGATCCGCTGGTATGGCATCGCCTATGTAGCCGCCATCATCGCCGGCACCTGGCTCGCCTTCCGCCTTGCCCGCCAACGCGGCGAGCGCACCGACGTGCTCATCAACGGCCTCATCATCGTCGCCATCGCGGCCCTGATCGGTGGTCGGGCCTATCACGTCATCGATCAGTGGGCCTACTACCAGGACCACCTCGCCCAGATCGTGCTGCCGCCATACAGCGGGCTCGGCATATACGGCGGCCTCTTCACCGGCATGCTCGCTGTGATCTGGTATGCCCGCCGCCACCATCTGTCGTTCTGGCGCTGGGCAGACATCATCGTGCCCTGCGTTCTGTTGGCCCAAGCGGTCGGCCGGTGGGGCAACTTCATGAACCAGGAGCTCTACGGTCCGCCTACTAATCTGCCCTGGGGCATTGCCATCCAGTGCCAATACCGGGTTGCCGAATACGCCTGCCCGGCAGGTTCCGACCCAACGGCGACCCTCGGTCAGCACTTCACGCCGCTCTTCTTCTACGAGTCGGTGCTGAGCCTGATCGGCGTCGGGGTGATGCTCTTGCTGTGGCGCCGCTTCACCGCGCACCATCGCCTGCTCATTGCCGGCGATGTCGGCCTGCTCTACTTCGTCTGGTATGGCGTCGAGCGAAGCGTGCTCGAAACCCTGCGCAGTGGCTGGAATTGGACCTTCTTTGGTCTCGCGACGGCGCAGGTCGTCGGCCTTAGTGCCGCCGCCGCGGCGATAGTCGCCATCTTCGTCCGCCATTGGTGGGTGCGGCATCATCCCGAAGCTGCCCCCGGCGTCCCAGCCGAGGCGACGCCTCCACCAGCGGTGCCCGCCGATCCCGTGCCAGCGATCTAGCCGACGAGCCGGCAGCCGGGCGCGTTGGACCTGCCGCGCTGCTGCCTCTAGATCCTGAAAGGACGAGCGTGGACTCCGCGCAAGCGATCATTCTCGGACTTATCCAGGGCATCACAGGGCTATCTCCGAGGTCGAGCCTGAGCCACTCGGTCATCCTGCCGGCGCTGTTCGGCTGGACCCACAATCCGACCCAGAGTCGTTCTTCCTCGTGTTCCTGATTGGCCTCACGTCTAAGCGCCCAGGCAGCCACTCTGCCGCCATCGTGTCGTGATGGGGTTAGCTGCGAACGTCGCTCCAGTCGATCATCTTCTGGGCTCGCACGAAACTACCCAACCCCGTGGGACAATTCGGCCATGACAGTGCTGCTGATCCTCAACGACCCACCCTACGGCACCGAACGGTCTTACAACGGCCTGCGCCTTGCGCTCGCCCTGGCCAAGATCGAGGGCTCCGAGGTGCGGGTATTCCTGATGGGCGACGCCATCGGCTGCGCCAAGCGCGATCAGAAGACACCCGAGGGCTACTACAACCTCGAACGGATGCTCAAAGGATTGACGGCGAAGGCCATCCCGATCGGCGCCTGCGGAACATGCATGGACGCCCGAGGCTACGCGGAGACCGAGCTGACCGACGGCGTCCACCGCTCCTCGATGGCCGAGCTGGCCACCTGGACCACCGAATGCGAGCGGGTGTTGGTCTTCTAACGTCTATCTTCCCCTGGAGCGTCCCATGACCGAGATCTACCTCGACTACAACGCCAGCACGCCGATCGACCCTCGGGTCGCCGCAGTCATGCGTCCGCTCCTCGACGGCCCCTATGCCAACCCGTCGGCGACGCATGAGGGCGGGCTCGCCGCTCGCGCAGTCGTCGAGCACGGGCGCGGTCAGGTCGCGGCTCTCCTCGGCTGCGCCCCCGACGAGGTCGTGTTCACGAGCGGTGGGAGCGAGGCAGACAACCTAGCCCTCAAGGGCGCCTACTTCGCCCTGCGTCACCGTGGCGACCACATCGTGACAACCACGATCGAGCACCCGGCGATCGTCGAGCCGGCTCGCTTTCTGGAGCGTCTCGGTGCCCGCGTGACCTTCGTCGGCGTGGACCGGCGGGGGCTCGTCGACCCCGACGATGTGCGCCGCGCCATCACGCCCCGCACGATCCTCGTTAGCGTCATGCACGCCAACAACGAGGTCGGGACGATCGAACCCATAGCACAGATCGCCCGCATAGCGCATGAGCACGGCGTCCTGATGCACACCGACGCCGCCCAGAGCGTCGGCAAGATCCCGACGCGAGTCGACGATCTTGGCGTCGACCTGCTCTCGATCGCGGGTCACAAGCTCTACGCGCCCAAGGGTGTCGGGGCTCTCTACGTCCGCCGGGGCGTGCGCCTCGAACCGCTCATCCACGGCGCGGGCCACGAGAGCGGCCGGCGGGCTGGCACCGAGAATGCGCTCCTTGCCGCGGCCCTTGGCGCCGCCTGCGGGCTTGCCGCCGATCTGGCCCCGATGGCCGAGGTCCGTCGGCTGCGCGACCTCTTTTGGGAGCTTCTCTGCGCCCGCCTCGGAGAGCGTGTCGTGCTCAACGGCCATCCAGACGAGCGCCTGCCCAACACCCTCAACGTGTCGGTCGTGGGGCAGGTGGGCTCAGACATCCTGGCCGCGCTCGACG
>DASWZK010000088.1:0-43319 GCA_036404515.1 Candidatus Limnocylindrales bacterium | reverse complement strand
CGAATCAGAGTCAGGGTGTGAGTCAGAGTCTGAGAGCACCGGGGCCGATCGAACGACAAGTACGGTCGCTGGAAGAGCGTAAGTACCAGCCGAAATGCGACACGCCGAACCCGCTTGGAGCATCCTTCGGTTGTGAGCTCGCCCCTTCGCCAGGACCCCGGCAGACATCGAAAGGGACCGGCCCCGCGCGTCGTCCTCACCTGGGCTCTGCTCGGGATCTCGGCTGCCCTTCTCGTCGGCAACGGGTTGGCGGATTTCTTCGTCTCTCACGGCGACCTGACGGAATTGGCCCTGTCGATTGCGGTAACGGGCCTGGCTGCGTCGGCTGTCATCAATGCCCAGACCGCCGGTATCGAGGGGCAGCGGCGCAACTCGGAAGCGGAGAGCTTCAGCCGGATAATGCGGGCCCTGTCGCGTTCCGTGTCGCCCGACGCTGTGGTCGAGGCCATCGTCCACGAGCTGGGGGCGGCCACTGAGGCGGACCACGTTGCCGTGGTGCGAATGCGCCCCGGCGCCACCGTTCTGGACGTGACGTTCGTGTCGATGCTCCCCGGCACCCCGACTTCGAACACGGTCATGCCGCTTCGCCAGCTTGAGCCGGTCGAGACTCGCCGCGTGCGCAAGCCGACGCCGGTCGGGCGAAACGATCGTGACCGCCCGGCCGGTCCGGCCGATGTCGTGAATGAGACTGCGGCCTCCATCTGGCCCGATGCCGGAGCGCGGCTCCGGGTTCTCGGTCCCGCGGACGACGAGGCGAGGGCTCACGATGTAGCCGATCGGATCGCGTATCGCCTGCGTGACTCCTACGGGCTTCGCAACACCCTGGCCGCGCCACTCCTGACGGCCAGGTCGATCGCCGGCGCCATCGTGCTGTCGCGTCGGACGGGCGACGTCTGGCCCGAGGCCGCCGAGCGGCTGCTGTACAGGGCGGCCTCGGAGGCATCTGCAGCCCTGGTCCGCGTCTACTCGCACCAGGCCGCAGAGTCCGAGGCCCGAACCGACCAGTTGACCCAGCTGCCGAATCGGCGCTATTTCGACGAGTACTGCAGGCTCCTCGCCAGTCGTCGGCGGGCCACCGACCGCGTGGCGATCCTGTCCGTTGACGTCGACCACTTCAAGAAGTTCAACGACCGGTACGGCCATCAGGTTGGCGACGTGGTCCTGCGCGGGATTGCGGACGCCATCCAGCTCTCCGTCCGCGAGGAGGACGTGCCCGTCCGTTTCGGCGGCGAGGAGTTCCTGATCCTGCTGCACGACCCCGCTCAGGGAATCGCCCTGGAGATCGGCGAGCGAATCCGCCAGACGGTGCGCGAGCTGGACCTGCTCGACGTCGGCGTCACGGAACGGATCACGGTTTCGGTTGGAGTGGCTTCCGGGCAGCACGCCGGCGAGCCCATCGACGACATCGTGGAGCGGGCCGACCGGGCTCTTTACTCAGCCAAGCGATCCGGCCGCGATCGGGTCGTTGAAGCCTGGCGCTCTGACGTGGCTCAGTAGCCGCCCGCGCGGGGTCGCGCGCGGCGCGGCGAACCGACGGGCCGGGCGGCGCCGACAACGCCGACCGTTACCATTCGGTCGATGGATGCGCCTGAGACGCCACCGATCCTCACCAACGGCGAGCTGGCCCGCATCTTCCACGAGATCGGCGACATGCTCGAGGTCAAAGGTGAGCTCGTTTTCAAGACTGTGGCTTACCACAGGGCCGCCGACGCGATCGCCCATTCACCGGTAGAAGTCTCGCGCGCCTATCTGGACGGCCGGCCGCCCCGGATCCCTGGCGTCGGAGAGGCGATCGCCGGAAAGATCGAAGAGCTGGCCCGAACCGGTCGCCTCGCCTTCTACGATCGCCTGCGCGAGGAGGTCCCGCCGAGCCTGGTGGCGCTGCTGGAGATCCCCGGCGTGGGCCCGCGGACCGTGAGGCAGCTGCACGAGGAACTCGGCGTCGAAACGCTCGACGATCTCCGTCGCGCGGCCGAGTCAGGTTCGCTGCGAAGTCTGAAGGGCATGTCCGGGAAGACCGAGCAGGGTGTCCTGGCTGGCATCGCGGCGCTCGAGGCGCGGCAGGAGCGGATGCGCCTGGGCGGGGCCGAGGCTATCCTCGAGACTCTGCTTGCGGAACTCTCGGGCGAACCGGGGCTGCGGTCCATCCAGCCGGCGGGATCGTTCCGGCGCCGCCGCGAGACCATCGGCGATCTTGATCTGCTCGCCGAAACGGACCGGCCGCTCGAACTCGTCGATCGCTTCACGTCCCTCGGTTCGGTCGAGTCGGTCCTCGCGAAGGGCCCGCACAAGGCGGCCGTTCGCCTGCTTCGAGGCCCGCAGGTTGACCTGATGATCATGCCCCCGGGCGAGGCCGGCACGTACCTGATCCACTTCACCGGGTCGAAGGAGCACAACGTCCGGCTGCGGGGCATGGCCCGAGACATGGGCTGGAGCCTGTCCGAGAAGGGCTTCCTGCGGCTCGGCGATGACGGCGAGCCTCTCACCGGAGGCGCCGCCGAGCTGCGGACCTTCCCGACCGAGGCGGAAGCCTACGCCTTCCTCGGCCTGCCGTTCATCGAGCCGGAGTTGCGTGAGGATCGTGGTGAAGTTGAGGCCGGCCTGGCGGGGGCGCTGCCTTCGCTCGTTGCACGGGCCGACCTGCGCGGCGACTGCCACAGCCACTCCGACTGGTCGGACGGCGTGCACACGGTCGAGCAGATGGCGGAAGCGGCCCGCCGGCGGGGCTATTCGTATCTCGTCCTGACCGACCACACCGTCAGCCTGGCGATCGCCCACGGGCTATCGCTCGATCGAGTCGGGATGCAGCGGGCGATCGTAGCGTCGCTCAATCGCCGGTTCGAAGCCGAGGAGACCGATGGAACCGCCCCACCGGAGACGCCGCCAGATGGCTTTCGGCTGCTGCACGGTTGCGAGCTGGAGGTTCGGGCGGACGCGACGCTCGACTACCCCGACGAGCTGCTTGCCCGCTACGACCTGGTAGTCGCCTCCGTCCACGTCGCTCGCCGCCAGACCCGCGAACAGCTGACCGCCCGGACGCTGGCTGCGATTCGAAACCCCAACGTGGACGTCATTGCCCACCCCGCCGGCCGGTACATCGGCTCGCGCGACGACCTCGACCTGGATTGGGACGCGATATTCACGGAAGCTGCGCGAACCGGCACCGCCCTCGAGCTCAACGGCTCCGACGAACGCCTGGACCTTTCGGACGTTCGAGCGCGTCGAGCTTCCGAGTTCGGCTGTGTCTTCACGATCGATTCCGACGCCCATCGAATCGAGGAGCTCGACAATCTGCGCTGGGGCACGGCAATGGCCCGCCGGGCCTGGCTCACACCCGATCGGGTGATGAACACCCGCTCTCGCGCGGAGTTGCTCAAGTGGGTTTCCGGCAAGCTCCGACGGGCGGGTGCGATGGCAGGAGTGGCGCCGCCAGTTTCGTAGTTCGCCGCGATTGGGCCTGGTTGCGTACCATTCGCGGATGCAGCAACGCAACGTAGCCCGCGAACTCGGGCTGGTAACGGCGTCGGTCGCGGTTCTTGTCCACTGGCTGGATCCGGCTCCTGCCGTGCTCGCAACGGCGTTGATCGCGGCAGCGGCCGCCGCCGGGACGGGCCCGCTCGTCGGGGAGTGGCGACCGTGGCGCATGCCGCTCATTCCAATGGTGCTACCCGCCCTGGCAGCGATCTCGATTGCGGGGATTGCGCGGGTCGTCGCCCCGGTGCCGTGGCTCGCCCTCGTTTTCGTGGCCGGTTGGGCCGGCCTGACCTGGCTGGTCGGGTTAGAGACGGCACCCGATGCCCTGACCCTCGACAAGAATCCGGCCACTGGGCCGGTCGGGGTTGCCGCGGCGGCCCGGGTCACCGCCCGGTCGGCCGTACGCCTGCGCGCCAGGCGGCGAGCCGAGTTCGGCCTGGCCCGAATCGTGGCCGATCCGGTGGTCGTAACCGCGCCCGAGCTTCCGGCGCATCCCCGGCCGCTGGCGGTTCGCTCGGCCGCACTCGGGCTGGCCTTCTTCGGCTTCGTGGCGGCCGGTGGCCTCGTGCCGGGCGGCCTCGCCCTCGACCGCCAGCCGATGACCACGGCCCACCTGGCCGAGTTCGTGGCCCTGAATGCAGCCATCGCCGGCGCAGTGGGATACCGGCTGGCATCCCTGACGTCGCCGAGCCGATTCGACCGCATCGTGCGGGTCGTAGCCTTCGGCCAGTACGCCCTGCCGGTTGCGGTCGCCACGGCGGCCCTCCGGTCGCTGGCTTTGCCACGATTGTTCATCCCGGCGCTGCTGACGCTCGTGTCGTACGCGGTGACGAGCCTCCGCGAGTCGCCTGAGCCGGTTTCTCAGAACGCGCGGCTTCTGCAGGAGATGGCGGTGCTGGGCATCGCGGCGCTGGCGGTGATCGCCTGGGGCCTGATAGGGAAGTGATGCAACTGCGGCGTCTCGCGTGCGCCGACCGCCACTCCCCGGAGCATCCGCCACGTACTGTCGTACCGGATGTGGTTGTACGATGTCTCTGCGACGCCGCTCTCCAACGCACTTGTTGATCGACCTGTTCGCGAAGCTACCCCGGTACACGACGGGTTTGAACCAGCCGATCGGTCTCATCCTCCATCCGGACGGACCCAGGATCGAGAGCGCATGCGCGCCCATTCCGGCAACGTCGTCGTGTCGAACGATGCCGCGTTATGGCGCCTGACCCGATCGGGTCAGGGCCAGGGTCGGGGGTCCTTGCCGAACTCTTATCACAGAGACATCGGGCAAAGGCAATCGGGCGGCGGACCGCGCAAGAGTCCCTTTGCTTGTCGCGGGCCGTCGCGGCGGTCGGCATGGAGCGGTTCCACGCTCGGGCGCGCACCGCAAGTCCATATCATGGACGTGGCACGGCCAGACCGCGGCCCCGCGTATTGCCCAATGTTCTGCTGGTGAGAACCAGGAAACTTCGGGGCCGACGGAAGACGATCGGACCCGAGAGCGGCGCTTCGCCGATGCCTCACATTGACAGGCAACGACACTCACGTTGACAGTCGGGCAGCCGGGTGCTAGAAAGCTTGGTCCGGACGGGTTTCTCCCGTAAGAATTGGTATGCCTTCCGCGAGGTGGCGGCAACCGTCGTCTCGCCGCTCCAGCTTCGACTCGGCGCAGTTGACGAAAGGACACATCTCCTTGGCTTTCCCCGAAATCGACAAGGGCACCGGCGGCAATACCGTTCGGATCAAGCGTCAGCTGGTGGACGCGGCGATCGCCCACGCCGTCGAAGGTCGTTGGGCTGAGGCAGCCGAGACGAACCGCAAGATCTTGGAGTTTGGCGCGGATGCCGAGGCCGAGAACCGCCTTGCCAAAGCACTCTGGGAGCTCGGAGAGCTCGGCGAGGCGCGCGAGCGCTACCAGATCGCTCTGGCCCTCGATCCCACCAACCGAATCGCCGAGCGGAACATAGAACGGCTGCGCGTCCTCATGAGCGAGGCCGGCGAGAAGACCGTGGCAGCGGAGAAGGCCGAGAAGGCGCCCGTGGCCATCTTCGTCGAGGAAACCGGCAAGACCGGCTTCGCGATGCTGACGGACCTGGCCGCGCCGCGGACCCTCGCGCACGTGAACCCGGGCGATTCAGTGGAGCTGATCCCCGAAGGCAACCGCCTCTACGCTGAGGCCAACGGAACGCGCATCGGGATCGTCGAGCCGCGCGTTGCGGCCCGCCTGCTCAAACTGCTCGCCGACGGCAACAAGTACTCGGCTGGGATCACCTCCCTGGGCGACCGCGACGTCCGCATCGTCATCCGCGAGATCTTCCAGGACCCGCGCAACTACGGCAAGGTCAGCTTCCCGACCGCGGCCCGCTCTTCTGACCTCCGCCCTTACACGAAGGGCACGCTCCTCCGCGAGGAAGAGCTAATTGAGGAGGAGCTCGAGGAGGATGACGAGGACGAGGAGATCGAGGATCTCGATCGCGTTCTGCCTGCCGAGGTCACGGGCGAGGAAGCGTTCGAAGAGGAGACCGACGAGCTCGAAGAGCCGTAGGTTTTCGTTCTGGCGGGTTCGCCGGCCGGTGGTTCGCCCTCCGGCCGTTCGCGGTCTGGGCGCGGTTCGACCGCCAGACTGACGCGGCTGCCCCTGACTCGTCTGCGGGCTCGTCTGTCACAATTGGGGCATGGTCGGGCGTGCTGCCACTAACCCCGAGTCAAGGCTCGCGAGCGTTCCGTCGCTGCCCGCTTTTGAGCGGCTTGCCCCGCCTGCACCCGCGGCCGAGCTCGTGGCCGCGATCGAAGCCTGGACCAAACCCGGCGAGGTCGTCCTCGACCTGAATGGCCGGGGCGGCTGGGTGGCTCGGGCCGCCATCGCGGAACAGCGCCGGGCCGCCGACTTCGAAACGTGGCCTCTGACCCGGCTGCTCGCCGATGTCGTGCTGCGCCCGCCCGATTTGCGCCAGATCGATTCCGCGGCCCTGGCCATTGCCAACGCGCCGCTCGCCGGCTCCACGATCCGTCGGACGATCGAGGCCCTCTACGCCAGCACGTGCCCGCGCTGCGGCCGGCCCGTGATCCTCGAGTCGATGGTGTGGAAGCCCGTTGCCGCTCGAGCCACGACGGACACCCCGGCGGTTCCCAAGGCGCGCGCACGTGGCCGCGGCAAGACGGCCGCCGTGCTCGTCGCAATTCGCGCCCTGCCGGACCTGTCGTTCGGCGCGGCGGAGGCGCTTCGGGCCATCGCCCGCGAGTATCGCTGCGCCCAGTGCCATGAACAGCTGGGTGGGTCCGAGTTGCGAGCCGCCGATCCAACGCATGGGGACGTGCACCTGGCCGAGTCAGTCCTCGGCCCGGGCGAGGTCCGCGAGGCGATGCGCCGGCGTTTCCCGGCCCCGCGGCCGACGCATCCGCTGGTCGATCAGCTGATCGACCTGCACACGCCAAGGCAGCTCCTGGGCCTGCATGCGATCCTGGCGCGGATCGACGCCGAGGATCGCCCTGGCGCCCTGACCGCGACGCTGCGGCTCGCGCTGCTGCACGCCGTCATCCTGGCGAGCCGTCTCAACGTCTCCCGCGGCAAGCCCGCGCCTCTTCGCATATCGAACGGCATGCTAAAGCCGCCCACTGCCAACGAGTGGCGCGAGCTGAACCCGTGGCTGGCTTTCGAGAGCGGCCTGAAGCTGGTCAAGACTTTCGTGGGGCGACTCGAGGCCGGCACCCCTCGCGCCGCCTTCGCTCGTCTCGGGCCGGACATGGCGGCGCTCGAGGAGGGCACATCCAACGTAACGGTGGGCGAAATCACCCCGGCCTCACTGCGACGGCTCGGGCTCCACGGCGAGCGGCTGTCGCATTCCGGCTCTCCCTCGCGTGTTCGCCTCATGCTGGGGCAGGCGCCGATGAGATGGACCCCGGAGCGCCTCGCCGCCTCGTACCACGGCACCGGCTGGATCTTCGGATCGGCGGCGGTCTCGATGTTGCCGTACGAGGCGCTGTTCCGGCAGTTCGTGAAGCCGGCCGCGATCGAAGAGGCGATGGACCTCGCCCGCTCCGTGGGCCGCACCCTGGCCATCGCTACCCCGGCCCTGGCCCTGACCGGCCGGGCCGTTCTCCTGCTCGACGACGACGAGCCGATCACGCTGGTTGCCGCTGCGCTTGGTGGAGCGGCGGCGGGCTGCCGCCTAGTCGACGCGCGGCTTCATCGTGGCGGCGATGACAGCCCTGGCATGGTCGTGTACGTTCCACCGACCGGCGTCATGTCGCCGGGGGCTCGGACTCGCGCCAACCGGCCGCTGCCGCCGGTCACCGGCGGTGCCGGCGACCCCGGCACCGTTCTCAGCCGGGGCGTCTTCGCCGGGCCGGAGAGGCTTGACGAGGGTCCGTTTCGGGCCGGAGTGGCGGCCGCGACGGTCACCGAGACGGCCGTCGAGCTGCTCAAGGCGCGCGGCGAGCCGGCGTCTTTCGAACAGCTCCTGGGCGACCTCCTGATCGGCCTCGACAAATCCGGCCAGCTGGCCAGGCTGGCCCGAGAGTTGCGACCTGAGAGAGCCGACGAAGGTTGGGCGGCCTGGATCGAGGCGTACGGCGCGGGGCCGGGCGTTGCGGCCGGGCCAGTGCCCGGGGCCGCCGCCGCGACCGCCGCGACCGATCCGACTGGAGGTTCGGCCGGGCTGCCCGTGGTTTCGACGCGCGCCGGGTCGGCCGCGAACGGCCCTGGTGCCGGTGTGCGGCGCGGCTTCGGGCCGTCCCGCCGGGCAGCCGCCGACGCCACGGACGAGGAGTCGCAACTCGTCCCGGTGGAGCGGCTGATCGGCATCATCCGCGGTGAGCTCGACCGTCCCAACAACCGCCGCATCCGCCAGATTGAGGCCGGGCTGTACTGGCTCGCCTCCGAAGAGGATCGAGGCGTTGCCTCTGCGCCGCTGGCCGACAGAGTGGAGTGGGCCGTCTTCTCGCTGCTCTCGTCGGCTGGACATCTCACGGAACGCGCAGCTTTCGACCGAACCGCGGCCTTGTTCAAGGATCGTGACGCGCCCGACGGCGCGCTCATCGAGGCCTGCCTGGCCAGCTACATTGCGCCCACGAGCACGCCGGAGGCCGTCGCCGGCTTCGAGCAGCTCGAGGCCAGGACCGTCGACCACGACAGGGTCGTCGCCATGCTCGCCGACGTGGGTCATCGCCTCGGAATGCGCGTCTGGATCGGTCGGCGTCTGCAGGCCCGGCGCGTCGACGGTCGGCCGCTGGCGGCCTGGCTGGACGAGGCCGAGCGCGACGTGCATCTGCCGTTGATCGCCTGGGCGCCCGAAGGCGAGCTCGATCGGGTCGACTGCGCCTGGTACGTCCGCCGCAAGGCGACCTTCATGTTCGAGGTCGAGTGGACGGCGATGCTGGGGGATCCGGTCCTGGTCCATCACGCCCGCTACCCGATCGACGACAAGGTCGTTCGTTTCCTGGTCATCCCGCCTGAACGGGCCGCCCTGGCGAAGGTCAAGCTGGCGCGCTCGCCGCTGTTGCGCAAGGCCATTGAGGAGCGGAACTGGCACTTCCTCAAGTGGAACCACCTGGCTGAGTTCGCAGCCCGACCCGAAGCCACGCTGGCGGACCTGGAGCCGTACCTGGGTTTGGATGCCGCGGCCGACTCGGCCGGGCAACAGCTGCCCCTGTTCGGGGGCTGATCGCCGCTCAGCCGTCACATTCCTGCGTTGGCTCCTGCGCGCCTGGCTCACGCACCTCGAAGTGCGATCGCTGCGGTGCTCGTCGTCGCCGCTGGTCTGCCATAGTCGGGCCGGCCGTAGGTACACCGGCAGACGCGGGGTTCGCGCTAACCTAGGGCCGACAGCTACCGCCGGGCGACCTTGTGCGTGCGGCCGCTGCCGAGCGGGTGGAGGCTTTGGTGGTCGACGTGGGCAACGCAGCCGACGCGGTGAACGCGCTGGCAGATCGTTTCTGGGACGGCGTGCTGGATCTCTCTCCGATCACGGCCACCGTGCTCGGATACGAGAAGGGGATGGATCGGCTGGACGACCCCGGGCCCGAAGGTCGGCAGCGGGCTCAAAGACTCTTTCGAAAGACGCTTGCCGGGGCTGCCGCGATAGAGGCCGGGCCTGCAGGTGCGTCGGGCCTGGCGACGGAGGAGCGCATCACTCTCGACATCCTGAAGGTCATTTGCGCGGTCGAGCTCGAGCAGCAGGGTCAGCGGGTCGATCGGCTCAAGGTCGTCGACCAGATGGAGGGTCCGCAGACTCTCCTGCCGCTGCTGGCCGCGTTCCAGCCCACGGAGACGCCCGAGCAATTCGAAGCCTTTCTGGCCCGCC
Organism: Candidatus Limnocylindrales bacterium; assembly: GCA_036404515.1. Classification (GTDB taxonomy): domain Bacteria; phylum Chloroflexota; class Limnocylindria; order Limnocylindrales; family CSP1-4; genus Fen-1039. Next base: position 33,552 of record DASWZK010000088.1, on the reverse strand, counting down.
TGGCGGACTACCCGCGTTTCATGGCGGCCAATGCAGAGGTGGTTCGGGAGGGTCTGGCCGGAGGACTGACCGCCGCCCGCATCGTCACCGAACGCGTCATCGGCCAGCTGGAGCGGCTCCAGGCGATCCCCGACGACCAGTCGCCGATCGTGACGGCGCTGACGCCCCACCGCCCGACCGACCGGGAGCGCGTCACAGCTGCCGTCGGGAAGCACGTCCGCCCGGCCGAACGGGTCTTCCTGGAGGCGCTGCTCGGCAAGTACCGGGAAGCCTCGCGCGAGGAGCCCGGGCTCTGTTCCGCACCCGACGGAGAGCAGCTCTACCGGACTCAGATTCGAGCCTGGACCTCGCTCGACATCGATCCCGGCGAGCTGCATCGCATTGGGCTCGCGGAGCTCGCCTCGATCGAGGAGGAGCGCCACGTCATCACCCACGAACTCGGTTTCGGCGATGATACAAAGGCGGCTCGCGCGGCCCTCAAGAACGATCCCGCCTCGATTCCGCAGTCCATCGACGAGCTGCTGAACCGCGCCCGTGGCCAGATCGAGCGCGCTCTCGCCGCGGCCCCGGGCTACTTCGGCAATGTGCCCCACGCCGGCTGCGAAGTTCGGCCGGTGGAGCCGTACAAGGAAGCCGACGCGCCGGCGGCGTACTACTACCCGCCGGCGGTCGATGGCAGCCGACCGGGCATCTACTACGTCAATACCTATGACCTGCCCAGCCGGAGCTACGTCGGCCTGGCCGACACGAGCTTCCATGAGGCCGTGCCCGGCCACCATTTCCAGATCGCGCTCCAGACCGAGCATCCGAGCCTCAACGCGTTTCGGCGGATGGGCTCGCGGACGGCGGGGATGGCCTACGTTGAAGGCTGGGGCCTGTACTCGGAGCGGCTGGCCGACGAGATGGGCCTGTACCTCAACGCGGCCGAGCGCTTCGGGATGCTCGACGGCCAGTCCTGGCGGGCGGCGCGGCTAGTCGTAGACACCGGCATCCACGCGTTCCACTGGCCGCGCGAGCGGTCCGTGGCGCAACTCCTCGACGCGGGTCTGTCGGAGACGGACGCGGCCATCGAGACCGACCGCTACATCTGCTGGCCGGCCCAGGCTCTGACCTACAAGGTTGGCCAGCGGGAGATCGAGCGGCTGCGGGGCGAGGCGTTCGCGGCGCTCGGGCCGGCCTTCGACATCCGGACGTTCCATGACGCCGTCTTAGGGCACGGCACACTGCCGCTGGCGACGCTCGCCAAGGAGCTGCCGGGCTGGTTGGGCCTCGCCGGGTAGGGCTCGGCCACGTCGGTCCCGGCGGGGCTTGCGCATCAGCGCTTTGCCGCTGCCGTGCGGAGGCGCCTGGCAATGGCGGCGTGGCCGTTCACCTCCGCCAGGTCGATGGCCGTGTGGCCGTCGTCGCCGGCCCGAGTTGGGTCGGCGCCACGAAGAAGGAGCATGTCGACGATCTCCTCGTCGCCGTTTCGTGCGGCGGCGTGGAGGGGAGTCCAGCCACCGTGCTGAACCACATTTGGCGACGCGCCCAGGGCCAAAAGGAGACTGGCCGTGTCGCGATGCTTCGCCGAAACTGCGCTGTGGAGAGGCGTGATCCGCGCCTCGTTGAGAGAGACGGCGTTGGGGTCAGCGCCGCGGCCGAGCAGCAACCGTGCCAGCTCAAGATGCCCGAAGGAGGCGGCGAGGTGAAGGGCCGTCAGTCCATCCGGTCCGTGATCGTTGACCGAGGCACGGTCGCCGGTGAGCAGGGCCCGCACGGCCCCGACATCGCCGATGGCCGCCGCATCGAAGATGTCCAGGCCGTCGGGCGTCTCCGCCAACAAGGCGGCGATTCGCCCGGCCATCGCCGCATGGCCCGAGAAAACGGCTGCCAGAACCGGCGACCGGCCAGACCCGTCGCGAGCCAGGAGCAGCGCGATGTTGGCGCCCAGTGCCGTGTCCACCGCCAGGTCGTTGCCGCGGCGAATGGCTTCGAAGAGCGCCGCGGCGGTTGGTCCCTGGACTGTCATGCTCACTCCATCACGATCGAGTCGGCGATTCCGCCGCCCGACCCGGCGATCTCCTCGAGCGCTTCGGCCAGGCGGTCGATCTCGGCTGGCTCGTTGTAGTGGACCAGGCCGACCCGAACCATCCCGCCCGATTCCGCCAGGCCCAGGGCGCGTATCAGTTCGTAGGCATAGTAGTCGCCATCCCAAACGGCGATCCCGCGCCGGCCCAGCTCGGCGGCGACCTCGCGTGGAGTCCGGCCGCGCAGCGTGAAGGCGAACGTGGGCACGCGCTCGTCGAGGCGGGCAGCGTCGACGATCCCCCGCAACTCAAGGCCGGGAACGGCGCCCAGCGCGATCAGGGCGCGAAGGGCGAGCCCGCGTTCCGTAACGCGGATCGCCCGCATCGCCGCAGCCAGCGCCTCGCGTCGCGAAGCGGCCTCTCGCGCGCCACCGAATTCGCGGCCCAGCCATTCCAGATATCCGAACGTGCCAAGAAGTCCGGCGATCGACTCGCCTGGCAACGTGCCGGTCTCCCACTTGCCCGGCGGCTTGTTCGCGGCGGGGCGCACCTTGTAGGAGAGGAGATGTTCCAGGCGTTCCCGTTTGCCGTACAGCAGGCCGAGGTGAGGCCCGAAGAACTTGTACGGCGAGCAGACAAGGAAGTCCGTGTCGAGCGCGACCACGTCGATCGGCATATGGGGCGCCGCGTGGACAGCATCGATGTACGTCCACGCCCCAACCGCGTGAGCCATCTCCACTACACGCGGAATCGGGTTGATCGTCCCGACAGCGTTGGACGCGAGGCCGACCGCGACCACTCGCGTGCGCGGCCCGAGAGCGAGCCCCAGTCCCTCGAGGTCCAGGGTGCAGTCGTCCGCCCGGATCTCCACCCACCGCACCGTAACGCCCCGGTCCTGCTCGAGGGCGAGCCACGGCGCGACGTTGGCGTCGTGGTCCAGGCGCGTGACCACGACCTCGTCACCGGCTCGCAGGGTCCGCCCGATCGCTCGGCTCACGGCGAAGGTCACGGTCGTCATGTTCTGGCCGAAGGCGACCTCGTCCGGTCCGGCGGCTCCGAGGAAGTCGGCCGCGGCGGAATGCGCCTCGGACAGGATCGCGTCGCTTTCCTCGCTGGTCGGGAATGCCCCGGCGTGATTCGCGTTCGACCTCTCCAGATATCCGGCCATGGCATCGATCGTTCGACGGGGGACCTGCGTTCCGCCCGGGCCGTCGAGGTAGCTGTAAGCGTGGCCGTCGTGCCGGCGGGAGAGGGCGGGGAACTCGGCCCGGATGGTGGCCAGCGCCCGGCCCAGGCCGATCTCGTCGGCGTCCGACGGCGTTCCTGGTGACAAGGTGTGAATTGGCGAGGCGTGATCGCTTTGCACAGTGGCTCCGGGCCGCGGGCGTGTCGGTGGCTCGATCGGCGGTAAGTGTCGCCTTTCGACTGCGCCGGTTGACTTTATGCCTTAGGCAGGCTCCCGAACGGAGGTCGCCCCGACTTTGTACGGAGATTGAAGCACCCGGGGCGGGGGATGAGTGTGGCTGCAACTATATCGGACCGAATCTTTGTGTCGGTAAGACGACACAACCGGACCACGATGGACGCCCTTGGGGGTCTTGACTAATCCCGAGTAACTATGTAAAGATTACCTCGAACGTTGCGCCTCGCGAGACGTAAAGAGAGATTCATCCCAGATTTGCGACCCGAGCAGGTAGGTCTCGCGGTACCGGAACGTCAAGCGGCGCGGCAGCCGCAACACAGTTGGACAACGTCGTTCCGGTTGGGCGCGGAGCGGCGCCGGCCCCGATGCTGATCAGGAAGCCGGCTGAGCTTCCGTTCGCAGGACGCCCGTTAGGAGAAGACGATGCTCGATGGGAATGCGGTACGGTCGGTGGACCGCGCTGCGTCGCTCCTGATCGCTCTCGGGGACACGCAGGGAGAGGCAGGGGTCACCGAGCTCGCACGCCGCCTCGGACTCCACAAATCGACCGCGTCGAGGCTGCTCGCCACGCTCCAGAAGCGGGGCCTGGTCGAGCAGGATGACGACTCGGGCAAATACAGACTCGGGGTGGCGGTCGTTCGCCTCGGTGGCCACGCCGAGAAGTCTCTCGACTTGCGATCGATCGCTATGTTGGAGCTGGAGTCGCTGGCTCGATCGATTCGCGAGACGACTACCCTCGAGATCCTCGAGGGAGACAGCGTCCTGACGGTCGCGTATTCGGACGCCTCGGGTATGGGCCGTGATCGAACCGGCAGAAACGCTCCGCTTCATGCGACGGCGCCCGGCAAGGTCCTGCTGGCCAGTCAGCCCGAGCGTGAGGTCATCCGCCTGTCCAAGATCGGCTTCACGCCGTACACGTCCCACACGATAGTTCGAGTAGATCTCCTGCTTGAGGAGCTAGCCCGCGTCCGCAAGCGTGGCTTCGCCACCGCCTTCGGCGAACACGAGCCGAGTGTCAACGCCATCGCGGTGCCGGTCTTCGACCAGCGCGCGTCTGTCGTGGCCGCGCTCGAGGTTCGCGCCGCGGGCAACCGGATCATGCCGAGCCGCGTGCCGGAGCTGGTTGATCATGCTCGCGAAGCGGCAGCCGTGATCACCGATCGCATCGGGGGCGTAGTCGCCTCCATGTGATCCTGGGCCCGCTAAGCGGGTCTGAACGCAGAGTTGTCCTTCCGCAGCCCCTCGGTCCCCCTGCCGAGGGGCTGCTTCTTTTCCGGGTTCCTGCATCTCAGAGCCGACCCACCGACCTGCCGCCGCGCTAGGCTATGCCCATGCCAAGCCCGACGCCGAATCTCATGCAACTGACCGTCCATCTGCCAACCGGTAATGATTGGGCGATCGACGTCGGTCCGCTGGCGCAAACCGTCGGCGCCGTGATTGCGATTCTGATCGTGGCGGCGATCTTCATTCGCCTCGCCCATGTCTTCGTCCGTGGCATCGCGGGGGCGCTGCTGAGGCGTGAGAACGTCGAGGGCACGGCCCAGGAGCTGACCGCGGCCGAGCTGAAGAAGCGGCAGACCACAATCGAGATCCTCGCGGTCAACGTCATCCGCTCCTTTGTGGTTGTGATCGCCGCCCTGATGATCCTCGAGGCCGCCTTCAAGGTGGACATTGGTCCGGCCGTCGCCGGCCTCGGCATCGCCGGCATCGCCATCGGCCTGGGCACTCAGCACCTGGTCCGCGACTACCTCAACGGCGCGTTGATCCTGATCGAGAACCAGTACGGCAAGGGCGACGTGGTTAGCATCGCCGGGGTGTCGGGCAAGGTGGAGGATTTCACGTTGCGTCGGACAACCCTGCGCGACGGGGATGGGACGGTGCACACCGTGCCCAACGGCGAGATCACCGTGGCCTCGAACCTGACGCGCGTCTTCGCCCTGGTCAACCAGGAGATCCAGGTCGTCTACGGCACGGACATCGAGGAGGCGATCGCCGTCGTCGATCGCGTGGGGCAGGAGCTGGCCAACGACGAGGAGTTTGGGCCCCGTATCCTCGAGGCACCGCACGTGGACCAGATTTCGGCCCTCGGCGAACTGGGCGTGACTCTCAAGATCATCAGCAAGGTCCGGGCCTCCGAGCAGTGGGCCGTTGGCGGCGAGTTACGTAAGCGCCTGCTGGCGGCCTTCCTGGCGCGTGGTATCGAGATTCCGCGGCCTCAGCGCGTTGTTCTCACGCAATCGCCAGTACGAGACGGGGCTTCGCCCTCGGGCAGCGCCGACGCGGCAGACGATTCGGCACGGCTCGGAGCCACTCCGGAGCGGGGTGCCCCCGGCGGCTCAGCGGCTGGTGGCCACGAGTAATGCGCGGCCCCGACGAGTGGTTGGGGTCGCGGGATAGCGTCGGCGCCTAGGAGGCCTAGGAGGCGCGTACCGACGGATCGGTCTTTCGGCCACCGCGAAAGATGCCGTGGAGGCCCTGGCCGGACTTGGCCGAGCCGGGATCGCGTGAAGCCATGATCCGATCGGACAGGGTCTCGATGTCGCCGATGACCTTCTCCTTGGGGAATCGCTCCACCGCCGAGCGACCCTCGTTGGCCGCGCGAACAAAGAGCATGCCCGCCGACCGAACTTCGGCCAGGGCCGGCATACCCACGGTCCTCTCCATGTCCCCGACCGATATGCCGCTGCTGGCGCGATTCACGACCATGGCCAGGCGGTCGCGGATCCCGAGTTCGACGGCGACCTCGCGGAACTGGACTGCGGCCCGGATCGCAGGCACGTCAGGTGTCACCGGCACGATGATCCTGTCCGCCCGCTCGAAGATGATCAGGTTGAGCGGCCCGTAGTCCGGGTGCATATCGATGATTACCCAGTCGTAGACGCGACAGGCGGTGGTGATCGCCTCGGCGACGCGCTTGGGATCGAGGATCTCGGTGTGGAGAGGAGACTCGGCCATGACCAGAACCGAGACGCCGTTCAGGTGCGGGGCCGCGATATCTGCGAATTCCTCCGCCACGCCGGTGTCAAGATCCTCGGTCCAGGCGTCCGCGACCGTTCGGACGTTCTCCATGCCGAGAGACGAGGCGACATGACCGGTGATCGTATCGCAGTCGACGAGCAGGACGCGCTGCGTCTTCCGGAGCTGCAGCAAAGCGGCCAGGTTGACGGCGATGGTGGTCTTGCCTACGCCGCCCTTGGGATTGAAGACGATGACGATCTGGCCGCGATGTTCCTCGACAGGGAATCCGATCCTCGATTCTCCCTGAAGGATCCCGCTCGCCGTGCCCTCGACCGGGACCTCGGCCCGGATCAGCATGGCTTCGACCCGCCACCGCAGCGACTGGGGCGAGTAGGGCCGCGTGAAGTACTCGTCGTTGACGCGGGCCTTGCCCGCCACGCTCATACGATCGAGGGCCCGGTCCGCCACGACCATCAGGGCCGGGATGTTGCGATCATCTTCGTGGAGGAGCGAGTACATCTCCAGCGTTCGGTCGAAGTCGTTCTCGCCGTCGAGGATCGCCACGCGGACATCGTGGCGCATCTTCAGAAGTGCCTCGAGGGCCTCCGCAGTCCTGATCTCTATCGGGTCGTAGCCCGCTTCGGCGAGGTGCGCGCTAACCGCGGCATACTCAGCGGACGGTAGAGCAATGGCGATTGTAGGCCGAGGCACCTGACCGAATCTCCTTGTGGGACCGGGCCCTTCGGTGAAATCTATCCCTCGGCTTCTGGGTCGTGGGCCGACACGTTTATCACGCCCTCGAGCTCGCTCACGACACGCGCCTGGAACGCGGGCAGAGTCGGAATAAGCGAAGCCAGCGAGGTGTCCGAGCCGTGGCTGACGGTGAAGATGAACTCGCCGTCAGGTCCGGACGACACACCCACGTTCTTCACGCCGGGCAAACGGCCGAGCTGGCGCTTGAAGGTAGCGATGCTGGCAACGCTGACGAGTCCAACGACGACGACTTGGGTGGAATCGACGGAAGCGGGCTTGCCGGGTGTTCGGGCCTCGGCCTGAGCCGATTCGTCCACCACTTCGTCCACCACCTCGACCCCTGGCGAATCCTGGACCGGCGGCGGGGTTTCGGGGCTGACTTCGACCGCGGTTTCGGCGCCAGACCGGACGATCTCTTCGCTGCGGGCCGGAAGGTGCGGTGAAATGCTGCCGTATTCGCCCTCTCCGAAGGACGGCGACTCGGGCATCTGGGCGGCAAGGCCGGCGAAGACGCTGGGATCGCCCTCTTTGAGTAGCCGCTCGAAGAAGCTTGCAACTTCCGCTTCATAGTCAGCAACGTGCTTCTGGATGCTAGCGATCTCGACCTCGATCGCGGAGGCGTATTCGTGCAGCTCTTGCTCGAGAAGCTCCCGTCGGCGCGCGATTCGCTGCTCAGTTTCGACGCCAATGCGCTCAATCTCGGCCGTGGACCAATCGCGAATGGCGCTCACGTCGGCCTCGGCGGCTTGGCGGAGGGAGGCTCCCTCGCCGTCCGTTCGCGCCTGCAGCTGCTCTGTGTACGACTTCGCGTCCGCCTCACACTGCTCGATCGTCGCCTGCCGCGCCGTCTCGGCGGTCGAACGCATGGCCTGCGTGAGGTCCGCCAGGAATCGGTTCGCGTGACGCGTGGCCGTCTCGTTCACGCCCATCTCCCCGTGTTTGTCGCTTCGGGCCCCGGCCGGACGCCGGAGACCTCCCGTTCAGGTTACTACCTCTACCTCTGATTCAAAGGCCCGGCTTCGAGTCTCAAACCGCGAACCGTTGTCGTGGGTCCCGCGGGACGCTGCTCGTACCTGCTTGTCGGTCGCATCATGGACCGGGTGTTGCAGGCGGGCACTGAGCCGGAGGTCCCAGGGCTCGTCGCCTTCCGTACCGCCGGAAGCTTTCTTGAGGCTGCGACCGAGGCAGTCGTGGGGCTGCGGAACGTCTGCTAGATCGAATTGTGTTTGGCCGGGCGGTCGGCGCGGGACTTCTCGGCCCACGCTCCCAATACTTTGTCCTTGTGCGGCCTGATTGGACAATGCCCGTCCCGGTTGGCGGCCTCATCGCAGTAGCCCAGGGCCACGCATTTCGGGGCTAGAAGGCTGCCCAGGAACGGGCTCGCAATGAAGACCTCGTGGCGGATCAACTGGAAGAGCCGGCGAATCTCCCACTGCGCCATCGTGCACAACCGCAGCCCGGACATGTGGATCAGGGCCCTCAGATTTGCGGTCATGACCAGGTTCGTGCGGGTGGCATTGGGGAAGACGAAGCGCGCATCTTCGCCAGGGATGCCGGCCTCGACCAGTTCGGTGTACAGCTCCAGTGCGCCCTCGACCTGATCTTCGTAGCGCTCAAGCAACGCCGGGTCGGCTTCGGCAATCGTGCCGGGCAGCATCGTCGAGGCGCCCTTCTTGTACGAGACGTAGCGCTGGCTCTGCTGGTCGAAAGCCACGCCCACGCGATGGCGGACGAGCTGGTGACTGAGGGTACGGCTGACGCCGGTGATCGCGAACGTGAAGACGACGTGCTCGATGGTGCTGCCGTGGCCCGACTCTATGACCCGGCCGATCAACTCGCGCTGCTTCTCCGGTGTGATTCGACCATCGACAGCCCGCTCGAAGATGTCGTCCGGCGCCAGCTCCGAGTAGCAGGTCCGGCAGGCGGTGTAGATCAGCGGGACGTAGTAGCGCTCCACGATCTCGCGGTTGGGGAAGATCATCGTCGCCCGCATGCCCAGGTCGCGTCGTCCTGGGTTTGGCGGAATCGCCGGGGTGGAGGCGCCGGGTTGGCCCCGAGCGCGAGTATCGGCCGTCACCGACTCAGGATAGCCGCTCGAGTGCCTGCCGGACCACGGTCGTCCCGATCGCCGCGCATCGCGCGACGTTTCTCGCCAGCCTGGCGTGCCAGTTAGCCGTGATCGTCTATCTGTGCGTGAGATAGCCATTGAAGGCTATCTAGGTCCCAGTTAGCCTCTGCGGGATGATGGATCGCACAGGGCTGGTTCTGTTCGGCGATGTGGTCCGATCGCGGCGCGACAGCGTCGGCCCGGCCGCCTGCTGCGCGATCTTGTCGCTGAACTCAGCGACGTCTACGGGGACGAGCGACTGGCGCCCTTCGGGTTCACCCCGGGCGACGAGCTCCAGGGGCTGCTGACGCCGGGGGCCGATCCGCTGCCCGCCGTCCTCCACGCGGCTCTCGGGCCGGGAGGGCGCCGCATGCGATGGGTCGCAGTTCGTGGCGAGGCGGACGTCGACCCCGTTGGAGGAGGGGCGCCTGCCACGGAGCGCACGGGCCCTGTCTTTCTCGAGGCCCGCCGAGTTATGGACGAGGCGCGTTCCGGTCACTTGCGGCTGGCAATCCTGACCGGTCGAGCCGACGTGGATGAGCTGCTCGCCGAACTCGCGCCCGCCCTGGTCGACATGCTCGACGGCCTGACCGAGCGTCAGCGCACGGTGGCTCGGATGGCCCTGATAGACGACCTGCGGCAATCGGAGGTCGCCGACCGCCTGAACGTCAGGCGGGCCACCATTTCGGTCTCGTTCAGCAGAGCCCGCGTCCGATCGTTGCAGCGACTCGTGGCCGGCATCAGGCGTGTCTACTCGAGCGGATCCGGCTATCGGTGGCAGGCTGTCGTCCCGGACGAGCCGGTCTGACTCCCCGGAGCGTCCTCACGGAATGACGCCCGAGGCGCGGAGGTAGAGGGCGCCGACGCCGGCGATTACCCATGAGACCCACAGCACGGCTATCAGTGCCGGAACGCGGTTCTCGATCAGTCGACGCGTGGCACTCAAGTTGAACGGCTCGACGAGCCGGTCCAGGCCGGCCTCGTCGAGGCCGTCCGGGGCCAGGGCCAGCGCGGCAAGCTCGTCGGTGTCGGCATGGTTGCGTGAACGCTGCAACAGCTTGAAGCGAGTGAACACGCGGCGATCGGGCGGCAGCTCGCGCTCCGCGCGAACTATTTCGCGGTGCCAGAAGCGGACGTCGTCGCCGAGCGCGATGGCGGCCCGGCGCATCCGGGCGAGCAGGATCAGGCTGCCGACCGCGTCGACCACGAGGAGCGCGGCGGGCACCCAGGCGCGCTGAACGTCCAGATTCAGGATCGACACCAGCAGACCGCCGGCTAGTCCAAGGAGGATGACCTCCATCACCAGGTACAGGCTGCGGAAGCCGTGGAGCCAGGAGTCGCGCCACTGGGCACCGGCAAGCATGAAGCCGAGCTGGGGCGCGGCGGCGTGGGTGCCATCGAGGCCTTCGAGGCGCTGCTGGAGCGGGGTCCGCGGGGAGGCTGGTAGGTCGGGCGAACGCGAGGGACGAATGCTGGCCATGTCTCGTCTAGCCTGTGCGGACGGTTGGTGCTCCACCCACGACCTCGGCGTCCGGGTGGCGAGATCGGGTGATCCTGAGAAGCATCGGCGACGTAGGGCCGGCGGCGGAGTGCCGGCGGGCATCTGGACGTGGTGCCGAAGGGTGCTTCGGACGCCGCCAGACGGCCTCGACCGCGGGGGACGGCCGGATCAGGCGATCAAGGCTCGTGCCAAGCGTCTCGGACCGAGCCTTTCGTCGTCGCCGCGGGCGGGCCCGTGCCGGAGCGTGTAGGCTGGCCAGGCCGATCTGGGAGCGGGAGCTCGGGATCGGTTGGATGTTCCAAAGCCCGGTGTGGTCGGGCTGAGAGGAGGAGTTGGATATGGCCGAAGCCAGCAAGCCCGTGACCGTCCAGTACTTCTACACTATCCTGTGGGGCTTCCAGGACGAGTTCGTCGAGCTTTTCGAACGGAACCACTGGCCTCTGCTGCGGGCCCAGCTGGAGTCGGGCCGGCTGCTGGACGTGCGCGCTTACGTGCCGCGCTTCCACGGCGACGGCCGAGGGGATTGGACCTTCGAGGTCACGATCACCTACCGCGACTGGGCCGCGATGGAGGAGCACGCCGACCCGGCTGTCACCGCCCGTCTCTACCCCGACGCCGACAAGCTGGCCCGGGAGGAGCAGCGCCGGTTCGAGCTGACCGAAGCCCACTGGGATGTGCCCCTCGAGGAGCACGCTCTTCCCCGGTAGCGCAGTCCTGCGCGAGATCGCTGCACCATCGGCATCCAGGAGATGAGGGGACGGAACCAGGCCGGCCGCGGTAGTGCGCGGAGCGCCTACGGCCGAGGGGCTCCCGCCGTCAGTGTCATCTCCTCGAGTGAGTCGATCGTCTGGCGCAGCACCCCGGCCGACTTGCGGACGCCTCGGGCCTCGTGCGGGCTGAGATCCAGGCGTAGGACGCGTTCGATGCCTCGCCGGCCCAGGACCGTCGGCAGGCTGAGGCAAACGTCGTCGATGCCGTAGTAGTCCGTAACCAGGCTGGAGATCGAAAGGACCGTGTTCTGGTCTCGCAGGATCGCCTCGGTGATCCGCATTAACCCCGCGGCCACCGCGTAGTAGGTGGCGCCCTTGCGGGTGATGATCTCGTAGGCGGCATCGCGGGTCTGGCGGAAGATGCGTTCCATAGTGTCGGGGCTGAGCGGAATCCCGTTCTCTGCGCAGAAGGATGGCAGACGCATCCCGGCCACGTTGGCGAGCGACCAGACCGGAACCTCGCTGTCACCGTGCTCGCCGATGATGAAGGCATGGACGCTGCGCGGGTCGACGCCGAGGTGCTCGCTGAGCATGTAGCGGAAGCGGGCAGTGTCCAGGATCGTTCCGGAGCCGAAGACGCGGTCGGCGGGCAGTCCGGCCAGCTCGAGCGTCAGGTAGGTCAGAACGTCCACGGGGTTGGTGGCGACGACGATGATCCCCTCAGGATTGGCCTGGGCTACCTCGGGAACGATCTGGGCGAAGATGGCCGCGTTCCGGCGGACGAGCTCGAGCCTGGTCTCGCCGGGCCGCTGACCCACGCCCGCAGCGATGACAGTGATGGCGGCCCCCTGGCAGTCGGCGTAGGTGCCGGCGCAGATCTTCGTCGGGTGGGCGAACGGGACGGCGTGGTTCAGGTCCATCGCCTCGCCCTCGGCGCGCTCGCGATTGACGTCAATCAATACGATCTCGGAGACGATGCCGGAGAGCAGCAACGTGTAGGCGAAGGTGGAGCCCACCAGGCCGACGCCAACGATGGCGACCTTCGTCGGCCGCGCCGTCTGGAAGTCCGGATCGCGGGTCATCGAAGGCTCGCCCGTGGGCTGGCGCCGGCGAAGGCGGCGACCAGCAGCAGCGGAAGCGGCGGGTGCGGCGGCAGCCGCAGGAGCCGCAGGAGCAGCAGGAGCAGCAGGAGCAGCAGGAGCAGCGGGGGCCTCAGGCGTCCGGGAGGTGGCAGGATCGACTGGCTCAGTCATGTTGGCATGGTGACACGATGGCGCCGAAATGGCGCGCCTGAATCCGCGCTCGACCGCAGGGCACGACCGCCGACCGAAGCGATTTTCGTGGCCGGCGCCATTCATCTCGAGCCAACCACGAGGGCTGGGCCAGAACCCGTGTCGCCCGCTAGCCCTTTCCCTTGCCCAACTCGGTGACGACCGCCCGGAACGGCTCGGCGTAGCCGGTGAAGCCGGCGAAGAGCCGCCAGACCTCCTCCGGCGGGCGGCCCGATTTGAGCAGCCCCGTGCTCCAGCTCTTCGCGTTGGCGTTCGTGCGCGGTCCGAAGCAGCCGTAGCAGCCGCGGCCGTAGCTGGGGCATAGGGCGTTGCATCCGGACGTCGTGACCGGGCCCATGCACGCCTCGCCCTTGGCGACGACGATGCAGACGATGCCCTTGCGCTTGCACTCGCGGCAGACCGCTTCGTCGCGAATCTGGGGTCGACGGCCGACAAGGACTGACGTGAGCAGCTCCGTCAGCTGCCCGCCGTCGATCGGGCAGCCGCGCAGCTCTGCGTCCACCTTGACGTGGTCGGCCACAGCCGTCGCCGTGGCCAGCGACTCGATCCACTCCGGGTGGGCGTAGACCGTCGCGCGATATGCGTCGTGATCGGCCCAGTTGCGCAATGCCTGGATGCCTCCCGCTGTGGCGCAGGCCCCGATGGTGACGAGCACACGGGCCTGCTTGCGCAGCTCTTTGACCTGGTCGATGTGCTCCGGCGCACTGATCGAGCCCTCGACGAAGACGATGTCGTACGGGCCAGGTGATCGGCGCGAAGTGGCCTCGGGAAACTCGACTATGTCGAATCGGGAGACGATCTCGAGCAACTCATCCTCGAGATCGAGCAGGGTGAGCTGGCAGCCGTCGCAGGAGGCGAACTTGGCGACGGCGACTCGCGGTCGTGCGGTTCTGCCTGAGGTGGCCATCAGATTCCCTCGCGGTTGAACATGTCGCCGAGGTCGTTGAGCCGGAATACCGGGCCGTCTTTGCAGACGAAACGGCCGGCCATCTGGCAGTGCCCGCACAGCCCGATGCCGCATTCCATGTGTCGTTCCATCGAAACGTGAATCCGATCTGCGGGGACGCCCTTGGATATCAGGCCCTGGACGGAGGCCTGCATCATCCGCTCCGGTCCGACGACGAAGGCCGTGACCTTGGAGCAATCCCAGGAGATCATGTCGAACAGCGTCGTGACGACGCCGACTCGGCCCTTCCATTCCGGCCCGGCGCGATCCACCGTGATGGCCACGTCGATTGCCTTGCCGGAGGACCAGGCCGCCAGGTCGTCGCGGAAGAGCTGGTCCTCGGGCGTTCGTGAGCCGTAGAAGAGCGAGACCGACTCGAAACGATCGTGGTTGGCCACGAGCGCATCCACCAGGCCGTGGAGCGGCGAGAGACCGACTCCACCGGCAACCACGACGGCATGCCGTCCGTATGCCTCCTGGACGGGCCAGAACGTCCCGAGCGGACCTCGTAGGCCCACCTTGGCGCCGGGGTGCAGGTTCACCAGGGCTGTCGAGGTGGGGCCGACGGCCCGTATCGTGAGGTCGATCGCGTTGGACCCGAAGCGCGAGATGGAGATCGGCACCGCCGGGAAGGCCGGCAGAGCGATCATCACGAACTGGCCTGGCCGGCCGGCCAGGAAGGCCGGGTCAAGGTCCGTCAGCGTGAGTGTTGAGGTGTCCTCGGTCTCCGGTCGCACGGACGCGAGGCGCGCCATGGAGTAGCTACCCGGGCTGGCGGCTACCGGCTCTACGGCCACCGGCAGGACGACCGGTGCGACGGGTGGTGCGATCGCGGCCAGCTCTTCACGGACGTCGATTCGGACCGGGCACCAGGTGATGCAGCGGCCGCAACCGACACAGCCGGAACTGCCGAACTGGTCCCACCATGTCGAGAACTTGTGGGTCAGCCACTGGCGGTATCGATCGCGAGGCCTGGCTCGGAAATCGCCGCCGGCCACCTTCGCAAAACCGACGTCGAAGCAGGAGTCCCACTGCCGCTCGGTCGTGCTGGACTTGCCGTCCAGGTCCGATTTCTCGACAACCGACGTGCAGAAGCAGGTCGGGCAGGCCATGGTGCAGTTGCCGCACTCGACACAGCGGTCGGCGACCTGGGCCCAGCGCGGGTGGTCGAGTTGCAGCTTGAGTCGCTCGCCCACGCCGACCATCGGCAGCGGTTCGCCCATCCGGGTCCGGACCGCCTCGACGCTGTCCACCGCCGCACCGGCCTCGGCGTGGGAGGGGCGCCGAGTCGGAAGTTTGGCCACGATGGCGGCCCCACCCGGCGATCCCGCCTGGATGATGAAGCCCTCGTCGATCTCGGTCAGGAGGATGTCGTAGCCGCCGTGGATTTCCGGCCCGGTTCCCATCGAGGTGCAGAAGCACGTGCTCGAGCAGACGGTGCACTGGACGGCGACGATGAAGGCGGCGGCTCGCCGAGCCCGGAAGTCCTCGTCGGTGAACTGGCCGCCCAGGAAGACCCGATCCTGGATCGCAAGGGCCGCGAGCTCGCAGGCTCGAACTCCCAGGAAGGCGACCGGTGGAGCGTCCGGCGCGGGCTGCTCGAAACCAACGGTGTTTGTTCGATGAGCCGTCGCGATCGTCAGGTTGGGCGGGAAGGTGAAACGCTTCCAGGGCGTCGGCCCGACGGTGTAGCCGAAGACCTGATCGTCTGTGCCGCGCTCTAGTCTGTACCGTCCGGCGGTCTGTTCGTCCCGCCAGCCGGCCGGCAGGTCGGCCACCGTCTGGATCTCGTCGTAGACGATGGCTCCTTCCCGGACGGTCGGGCCGATGACGCGCCGACCGGTGCCGCGGATGGCCTCGACCAGGGCGCCGAGATTCTCGTGGGCGAGGAACCACTGCCTGGCCGCGGCCGCCTGGCTTTGCGCGGGGCTGGTGATCACGGCTCCGGAAACCTCCTGGGGAGAGGACTGAGACACGGGCTTGGGACGACTGTCAGCGAGCGAACAGATCGAGAAGCTGCAGCCGCGTGGACCTGAGGCGCCGAGCCACTGCCTTGAGGACTCGAGGGTAGAGACTCGCGGCGAGGGCGTGGTCCTCCTTGAGAGCCGCCCGGAGCTTCGTGCCCTCGATCACGAGGGCCTTGCTGGCCTCGGTGGCCACGACCGTTGACTGGGCCTGGGTGTCGGCCAGAACGGCAGACCAGCCGAAGATGTCGCCCGGCTCGACGCTCAGGATCGTGACCGGCCCCCGTCCGGGGACGAGCGTCCGCAGAGCCAGCCGACCGGAGAGGAGGATGCCCATCTCCCTGGCGTCGTCGCCCTCCTGCAGGATCACCTCGTCCGCCTCGAAGTCCTGCAGCTCGCCGAGCCTGGCCAGGCGCTCCTGTGTCTCGGGCGAAAGCTCGGCTCCGAACCATGTGTGGTTGAGCGTGGCAATGACGACCGCGTACTCATCCATGGCGCGAGCATGCCTTTGGGCCCGTGGCGCGGGCAGTGCCATCAGGTCGGCGAGCGTGGGCCATTCGGCCCCGTTGACGGGCCCGGGCCATCGCGCCGACGCCGCTGGTAGGCGAGGGTGCCCTGCTCATCGGGCAGTGCGTGAGCCATGACCCCGTAGCAAAGAGCATCTGGAGAAGATACTTTGGTTGTTCTCGCGGAAGGCAGCAGCGACGTGCTCGACGTCCGCAGACGTCGCCGACCGCGCTCGCGCGAGGAAAGCCACACCTGCGGCCGGTTCGGGCCACGCGGCGCCATCCGGGTCCGGGTGACCAGCCGGCCAACAAAAGGCCGCTGTTCGGACGCGACGCTTTGGGTCCGGCCGGCCCGGAAGGATCAGGGAGACACGGCCCCTGGAGTCAGGAAGTGCGGCCCGCGGAGCGCCGATCCAGGTCCAATACTATCGGACCGCGGTCCAAACGTTCGCCTCGGAGGGCGCAAGCTCTGCGCCGGCCGCCCCTCCTCACTGCTTCTCTGCGGTCATATCACTGGAGGGAGGGCAATGCCCGCCCCGCACGCCAAGCCACTTGCGCCAACCGACGACAAGCGCTGGAAGATCGTCGAGACGCGCATGCGCCGCATGGGCGATCGCCCGGCCGCTTTGATCGAGGCCCTCCACGCCGCCCAGGAGGCCTTCGGGTACCTCGACACGGACGCCCTCCATTTCGTCGGCGACAAGCTCGGCGTTCCCCATTCGCGCGTGTTCGGCGTCGCAACCTTCTACTCATTCTTCACCCTGAAGCCACAGGGCGAGCACACATGCGTTGTCTGTACGGGAACCGCGTGCTACATCAACGGCTCGCAAGAAATCCTGGTCGGTCTCGACCGTGCGCTCCACGTCAAGCCCAAGGAGACCAGTGCGGACGGGAGAGTTTCGGTCCTGACTGCGCGCTGACTCGGTGCGTGTAGCCTGGCGCCGGCAGTCATCGTCGACGGCGAAGTCAAAGGCAAGGTGACCGCGGGCGAGCTCGTTGCCCAGTTGGAGGCGATGTGAGCGAGATTCCAGCCACGGCGAAACCCATCCGTCGGCGCGCCACCGAACGTGTCCTTGAAGAGCCGCCGTGCGCGACCGCGTACGTGTGCGAGGCCGCGAGCTGTATGTCGGCTCAGGCCCACGACATCAGCGCGCGCCTCGGCGAGAGCGTCGCCGCGGCCGGTCTCAGCGACGTCACGATCAAGCGCGTCGGCTGCCTCGGCCTGTGCGCCGCGGGCCCGCTCGTCGAGATCGCCGAGACGGGCCAGCTATTCGAGCGAGTCCGGCCGGAAAACGTTGAGGGTATCGTCCAGGCCCTTAAGAAGGTGAAGCCGACCGACACGCGCCAGCCGCAGGGCCCGTTCTTCGAGCGGCAGCTGCGCGTGGCCACCGAAAACCTCGGCCGGATCGACCCCGAGAGCCTCGAGGACTACGTAGACCGTGGTGGCTACGAGGCCCTCAAGCGCGTACTGTCCGAGATGACCTCCACCGAGGTTCGCGACGAGATCACTCGCAGCGGGCTGCGCGGCCGCGGCGGCGCAGGCTACCCCACCGGCCTCAAGTGGACCACGGTGGCGAAGGCCCAGGGTACTCAGAAGTACGTCATCTGCAACGCGGACGAGGGCGACCCCGGCGCGTTCATGGATCGAAGCGTTCTCGAGAGTGACCCGTTCCGTGTCCTCGAGGGCATGGCCATCGCCGCTTTCGCCGTCCACGCCACCGAGGGTTACATCTACTGCCGAGCCGAGTATCCACTGGCAGTGTCCCGCCTTCGGACCGCAATCCGGTTGGCCCAGCGCGCCGGGTACCTCGGCACCGGGATCGCGGAGACCTCTTTCAACTTCGACGTGCAGATCCGGCTTGGCGCCGGCGCCTTCGTGTGCGGCGAGGAAACCGCCCTGATCGCCTCGGTCGAAGGACGCCGGGGTACGCCACGACCCCGGCCGCCGTACCCAGCGGTCAACGGCTTGTGGGAATGCCCGACTCTCATCAACAACGTCGAGACGTTCGCCAGCGTGCCCACGATCTTGCGCAAGGGTGCGGAGTGGTACGCGGGGATCGGCGTCGGGAAGAGCAAGGGCACCAAGGTCTTCGCTCTGGCCGGACGTATCGTGAACACCGGTCTCGTCGAGGTCCCGATGGGGATGACCCTGCGGGAGATCGTCTACGACATCGGCGGCGGCATCATCGATGGCCGGCCGTTCAAGGCGGTGCAGACCGGCGGCCCTTCGGGCGGTTGCATTCCCGCCCAGTTCCTCGACATGCCGGTGAGCTACGAGTCTCTCATCGAACTCGGCTCGTTCATGGGATCAGGCGGCCTCATCGTCATGGACGATACGTCCTGCATGGTCGACGTGGCCAAGTACTTCCAGGATTTCTGCCGCGACGAGTCGTGCGGCAAGTGCGTGCCCTGCCGCGTCGGCACGACCCTGATGTACATGCTCCTCGACCTGATCAGCCGTGGCGAGGCCACGCTGGACGACCTGGCCCAGCTGGAACGTCTGGCCGGCATCGTCCAGAGAACCGCGCTCTGCGGGCTCGGCCAGGGAGCGCCCAACCCGATCTTCAGCACGCTGCGTTACTTCCGGGATGAGTACCTCGCTCACATCGTGGACAGGGTCTGTCCCGCCGGCGTCTGTTCGATCACTCCGGCGGAGGCGATCGTATGACCGCAGTCTTCACCTTCCAGATCGACGGCAAGGACGTCGCCGGTTCGGAGGACCAGACCGTCCTCGAAGTGGCCGAGGAAAACGGGATCAACATCCCGACCCTCTGCCACCTGGAGGGAATCCACGACCGCGGCGCCTGCCGCCTGTGTATGGTCGAGATTGAAGGCTCACCCAAGCTCGCCGCGGCCTGCATGACGAACATCACCGAGGGCATGATCGTCACGGCGCACTCCGAACGCCTTCAGGAGTACCGGCGGGCGATCACCGAGATGCTGTTCGTGGAGCGCAATCATGTCTGCGCGGTCTGCGTGGCCAACGACCACTGCGAGCTGCAGGACATGGCCGCCGAGCTGGAGGTGACTCACTTCGACCTGCCGCGGATCAACCCTGAGCTCGAGATCGACGCCAGCCACCGACTCTTCGCCATCGACCACAACCGCTGCATCCTGTGCCTGCGTTGCGTCCGCGTATGCGACGAGATCGAAGGCGCGCACACCTGGGACGTGATGCACCGAGGCCTCCAGACCCGCGTTCAGACCGACATGGGAATTCCATGGGGCGAGTCCACCACTTGCACCAGCTGTGGGAAGTGCGTCCAGGTCTGCCCGACCGGCGCTCTCTTCGAGAAGGGGCGCGCCGTCGCCTCGGGCAGCAAGAGGCAGCGGCCCTTCCTCCCGTGGCTCAAGGTAGTGCAAGAGGAGCGTGGGCTGTGAACAAGCCTCGGGTCGCAACCGTCTGGCTCGATGGTTGCTCCGGTTGCCACATGTCCCTGCTCGACATGGACGAGCGCCTGCTAGACATCTTCGAGCGAGCAGACCTCGTCTACAGCCCGCTGGTGGACTTCAAGGACTACCCGCAGGGCGTCGATGTCTGCTTGGTCGAGGGCGCTGTTTCCAGCGAGGAAGATCTTCACAAGATCAGGATGGTCCGCGAGCGCACGAAGACGCTTGTTGCGTTCGGCGATTGCGCCGTGACGTCGAATGTCCCGGGCATGCGTAACCCGATCGGGGTCCCAGCTCTGATGGACCGTGCCTACCGGGAGAACGTGACTATTAACCCGCAGATTCCGTCGCAGGTCGTGCCCAAGCTATTGCCGACCTCGCAACCGGTCCACCGCGTCGTGAACGTCGATGTTTTCCTGCCCGGCTGCCCGCCGTCCGCCGACCTCATCTACACCTTGCTCGATGACCTGCTGGCCGGTCGCGTCCCCGATGTGGCTTCCGCCCGGTTCGGTCGCTGACGGGAGTCGACATGAGCCGCTAAACAATCGTCATCGATCCCGTCACGAGGATCGAGGGCCACTCCAAGATCACGATCCAGCTAGACGACGCAGGTGAGGTCGTCGACGCTCATTTCCACGTGACGCAGTTCCGAGGGTTCGAGCGCATCACGCAGGGCCGCCCGGTCAATGAGATGCCCGGGATCATGGCCCGCATTTGCGGTATCTGCCCGGTCAGCCACATGGTCGCGTCCGCCAAGGCCGTCGATGACATCCTCGCCGTCGAGCCGTCTCCGACGGGGGCGGATCTGCGGCGCGTCATGAACCTCGGCCAGATCGTGCAGTCGAATGCGTTGTCGTTCTTCCACCTGTCGGCGCCGGACCTCCTTTTCGGCTTCGACGCGGACCCCGCCAAGCGGAACATCATCGGACTGGCCCGGGAGAACCCGCAGCTGGCGAGGGACGGCATCGCGCTCCGCAAGTGGGGCCAGCAGATCATCGAGTGGTTGGGCGGCAAACGAATCCACCCGATGTGGATCGTCCCGGGCGGCGTCGCCCAGGCGCTCACGCCAGAGGTCCGCGATCGGATACTTGCCGGCGTCCCAGAGGCGATCGCGGCCGTCGAGCGGGCGATCGCCTGGTATAAGACGGACATGCTGCGCTGGGAAGAGGAGGCGTCGACCTTCGGCAACTTCCGCTCGGCGTTCATGGGCCTCGTCGACCGCAATGGCAACGTTGACCACTATGACGGCTGGCTGCGCGTCGTCGACGCTGACGGCAAGTTCCTTGCCGACCGCATCGATCCGCGCAACTTCAACGACTATATCGGCGAGGCCGTAGAGCCGTGGTCGTACCTCAAGTCGACCTACTGGAAGTCCATGGGCTATCCGGACGGCATATACCGGGTCGGGCCGCTCGCTCGCGTCAATGTCGCCGAGCGCATGGGCACCCCCCGCGCCGACGAGGAGCTCGACAAGTTCCGCTGGCGTGTCGGTCGGGTGGCCGGCTCCTCGTTCCATTACCACTACGCGCGGCTTATCGACACGCTCCATTGCATTGAAAAGGTCGAGGCGATTCTGCGGAGCCCGGACATCCTGTCTCAGCACGTCCGGTCGCGCGCCGAGGTCAACCGCCACGAGGGCATCGGCGTGTCAGAGGCACCCCGCGGTACGCTCATGCACCACTACAGGGTGGACGACGATGGCATCGTCGAATGGGCCAACCTGATCATCGCCACGGGTCATAACAGCATGGCGATGAACCGGGCCGTGCTCCAGGTGGCGCGCCACCACGTCAAGGGCGACAGGCTCGAGGAGGCGATGCTCAACCGGGTCGAGGCAGTCATCCGCTGCTACGACCCGTGTCTCAGCTGCTCTACGCACGCCCTGGGCAACATGGCCCTGCGGATCCGGCTTCTCGCGCCTGATGGAGCCGTCCTGCACGAGCTTGCACGGTGACGATTGCCGGCGACAGCGACGGGGCCGCGGCGGTCGCGACCCCCCACGCCGGCGGCGGGTCGTGCGGTCCGCGGCTCTGGAGCGCTGACGGCGCTCTCATAGTCGGCTACGGCAATACCCTGCGCAGCGACGATGGCTTGGGCTGGCACGCGGCCGCGCGCCTCGCCGATGAGCCGAGGCTACGGGGAGCGCAGGTGCTCTGGCAGCACCAGCTGACTCCAGAGCTGGCCGTGGACATCAGCAAGGCGTCGCTGGTCGTCTTCATCGACGCCAGCGAAGCCGACGAGGCGGGCGCCGTTTCGGTCCGGCGCCTGGATTCGACCCCTGGCGCCGGTTCGGCCTGGTCTCACCACGTTGCCCCGGAAGCGCTCGTAGCGCTGGCGCGCGAACTGTGGCATGCATCGCCGGTCGTCTTCCTGGTGAGCGTTGGCGCGGCCTCCCTGGGAGTCGGCGATCGCCTGTCGCCTGAGGTGGAACGGGCACTGCCGGCCGTCGTCGACGCGGTCGTTGCGATCGTTGAGGAGCACTGCCACTCTTGAAGCCAGACCAACCCCGGCGCGACACGCGGTCACACGCCTAAGAAGCCACTAGACTGCAACCGAGCCTCTGCAGGCGGAGTTGCCAGACGATGGAACCCAAGCGGCGCGTCGTCGCAGTCCTGACCGGAGTGGCCGTCCTCCTTGTTGGGATCGGCGTCGCCTCGGTTGTCTTCGACTCTGGCTTCGTCGCCAGTGGAGGGGCCGCGACCGGCGGCGGGGGAACGACCCTGGGCCGGCCCAGCTCTACTCCGGCCCGCCCTTCGTCGACGTCCCGCCAGGCAACGCCCTCGGGCACGATCCGTCCGACCACCCCCGCACCGAGCGTTTCGGCCTCGCCTTCTTCCTCATCAGGCCCCACGGACCGGGTGACAGGCTTCGCTCAACAGGGCGACGGCTTCGTCTACTACGCCGCCGATGGATCGACGATCCCGGTACCGCTGGTGCCCGGCTTGGAGGTCCGGATCCAAACCGGCAAGGCGATCTACTACGCCCTCGCGTCCAACAAGCTGGGCCTCAAGACCGGATCGTACGCGGGCCAGTTCATGCCCCTCGTCACCATGGGGCAGGCCGACGGCTCGAGCGCCGAGACCGGCGGAATAGTCCTGGCGGGCCCGGTCGTGGCCAGGATGATCTCGGACGAGCTGGCTTCGATAGCGTCGGACGCTGACCGGTGGATCGTGGCATTGCCGGTCGACATTCGGTCTTCGGTGGACTCGATGGTCGACGTTTCGTTCGATCAGTTTGGCCTCGCCGGCTGGTCGAACACGCCCCGCGTTGTCGTCGGGTTCAGCGGCTCGCTGCCGGTCGTGGAGGCCATTCCAACGAATGGCGGCTTCCACGTCCTTGTCGAGCAGCTGGGCGTGACCGCCTGGCAGGTGATCGACCCCGTGCGGCTTGGCTTGCCGCCCGGAGCCATCGACCCGACTCACGCGATGAACCAGCTACTCGTGTATGGCAATGGGACGCCGAGTTTCAACGGCAACACGCTCCAGCGGGACATCGCGGTCGACGGACGGGTCGCCGTCGGGACGCCAATGCTCCTGGCCTCGAGCGACGTCAGCGTCTCGCTGGTTGTCGCCGGCAGCCGGGTGGACCTCGGTCCGGACAAGATCCTTTCGGTCGGCGACGTCCCGGTCTTCGTCGCGTCGAACTCCTAGGTCGGCTCCTCCTGGAGAATGGCGCCCACCACCTGGGAGTCAGACTGCGGGATGACCTCAACGGTGCCACCCATGGCTAGACTGGCCGAGCGAGCGTGCGGCAGCGAGGTGGGTCATGAAGGACGGATGGAACGAACGAAGAGACGACCGTCACGGCGACGGACAGCGAGGGATGCTTACCCTCGGGATCCTCCTGGTTCTGCTCGGCATCTTCTTCCTCGCGTCCGAGCAGCTGAACCCCGACTACGGTCAGTACGGCTGGCCGGTGTTCGTCATCGCGCCCGGGGTACTCCTCCTGATGGTGGGTCTTGCGGTGCCCCACGAGGGAGGCCTGGGCGCCGCGATCCCGGGCGGGATCATAACTACGGCGGGACTCGTGCTGGCTTTTCAGGATGCGACAGACACGTACGCCAGCTGGGCATACGCCTGGGCGCTCGTCGCGCCTGGATCCGTCGGCGCAACGCTGACCCTGTACGGACTGTTGCATCGCCGCTGGGACCTGCTGGACGCCGGTCTGCGGACGGCCGCGACTGGGCTTGGGCTGTTCATCGGCTTCGGGCTGTTCTTCGAGAACATCATCGGTGTCGACAACGCCAACCCGAACAACCTGCTTCACAACGCTCTGCCGGTCATGGCCGTAGGCCTGGGCGTCCTGATCGTGCTCTGGAACCTCATCCCGGGGCGATCGCGGTCCGGCCGGCCGAACTCCAACTCGTGGGGTCGGGCGGAGCCGCCGGCACCTCCGGTGCCCCCTGTCAGCTGAGTGCCGCCACGTGGTCCCTTGACCGGTGGATCCGGGCTCAGTGGACCTGGACGACCTTGTAGTCGACCATGCCTGCGGGCACCTGGACGCGAACGGTCTCGCCGGGGTGCCGGCCCATCAGCGCCCGCCCGATCGGCGAGGTGAAGCTGATCTTGCCGCCCGCTGCATCGGCCTCGGCAGAACCGACGATTGTGAAGGTCTCCTCGCCATGACGGGCGGTCTCGACCACGACGGTCGAACCCAGGACGACCTCGCTGCCGCCCTCGGAGCTCGCCTCGATCACGACCGCCGACTTGATCATCTGCTCGAGCTGCTGAACGCGGCCTTCGAGGAATGATTGCTCCTTGCGGGCAGCTTCGTAGTCGGCGTTCTCACTGAGGTCGCCGAGTTCACGGGCGGCCTTGATTCGGCCGATCACTTCGGGCCGGCGACGCACCGTCAGCTCCTCGAGCTCGACGTGCAGGGCTGTCAGGCCCTCGGCCGTGAGGTGGGTAGTGGCGTTGGCTGAGCCGAAGGCCTGCCCCGCGCCGGTTTGGCCCTTGGACGATCGCCGAACCACTGGTGTCTCGATGGCGGACGGACCGGTCTTGGGCTGCTCCGGCACCGTTGGCTTGCGGGGCGCCGCCCTGGCGCGCGCGAGTTTCGCCAGCGAGGCCGGTCTGGTGGCGGGAGTCCGGAAGGCCGAGCTGCTCTGCGCCATCTCGCCTTCGTTTGCGTCCGGCAGCACTGTGACCTTTGCGATCTTGACCCTCCGAGTGGCCTCCTCGTCGTGAAGCGGCGCGGTCAGGCCGTGATCGCGGCTCTCACCGCCGGGCGTCGCGAGAACCGCGTAGGGCAGTCCACCGGCCGTCTTCGTGAAAACCTCGAGCAGAGTGTCCTCATAGAGTTCCGGATCGCTCGCCGGAGCCCACCATATCCGGGTCTTGTTGACAGCGCGGAGCGTCTTGAGCCAGTAGCCGGACGGCTGCGGGCGTCTCTCGCCGAGAGGTGTCTTGTACATGCCGGCCAGTCGGGCTGAAACGGACTTCTGGCTCGAGCCGATGTACAGGATCGCCTGACCGGGCAGCCAGAACGAAGCCAGGCGCGATTGCAGCTCCGCGACTGACGGTCGCTTGCCGTCCAGGCGCAGGTCCGGGGCACGGCCCAGCCATTCGCGAATGGCATCCGGATCGATCGAGACTTTGGCCTGAGGCGCCGGCAGCTCAACGATGAAGACGCCCGGGCCGCTGCCGCTGGCCGGACGACCCCATAGGATCGGGCCCTCGACCGAGAGGCCATTGGCCAGCAGCAGATCGCGGCCGTTGAGGAGAGGCGCCGGAGATGAAGATGTCGTCACTCGTGAACCGTGCCTTGCCTGGGCTTCGCTGTCAAACGCAGACCGAACGCCCGTCCTCGGATGAACGAAGGCCCCGGGAGAAAACCGAGGCCGTCGGGTTTGGCGGGAGACGTTCAACTAGAGGAGGGACGGATCCTCCGGAACCGGGATGCCGAGGAGGAGCGGCAGACCCATGCGGTTCGTATAGATCGGGCGATAGCGATCGGTGTTGTACATCGTGGCAATATCGACCGAACGCGGGCCCTGGCTGGGGTCCGGAAGGGGCGAGTGGCTGTACTTGCCGCCGCGGATGGCGACCATGCGGCCGCTCACGCCCTCGGCGATCAGGTTCATCGCGACGTTAGCGAAAGTTATCCCAACGATGGAGTCGACCGCGTCCGGATCGCCCGAGCGCAGGTCGTACGTCAGCTCGCTGGCCAGGGTCTCCTGGCCCGAGCGAGCCTGGATCTCCGAAGCCAGGACCTCGGCGATGTTGGCCTTGTGCTTATGCCCGAACGAGTCGGCGGGGCCGTACTCGGAGATCTCTCCGCCCTGCCACGTCGCGCCCTCGGCAGCGATCGCGAAGGAGTACCTGCTTGGGTTGCCTTGCTTGTCCTCGACGAGGAGTTCGACCAGGTGATCCAGATCGAACCGATACTCGGGGATGAGGCAGCGAGCCGACGTGACATAGGCGGTATACAGGGCGGTGAAGCCCGCGTCGCGGCCGAAAATGCGGAAGACGCCGATCCGCTCGTGCGAGCCCAGGGTGGTCCGCTGGCGGTTGATCGCTTCCTTGGCCCGCGTGACGGCCGTCGAGAAGCCGATGCAGTACTCGGTGCCCTGAACGTCGTTGTCCATCGTCTTGGGCACGGCCACCAGCTTGACGCCCCGGTCGGCCAGGACCTGGCTGAAGCTCAAAGTGTCGTCGCCGCCGATCGGGACCAGATAGTCCAGACCGAGGCGCTCGATGTTCTCGAGGACGACGGGCGTGAAGTTGTAGATGCCGTCCTGGACTTCGAGCTGCTTGAGCCGCTCGGGCGAGATGTGAGCCGGCAGCTTGCCGGCCTTCATCTTGCGGGCATTCGTTCGGGAAGTGTGCAGCCAAGTGCCGCCGGTCCGATCGATCGTGCGGGTGTTCATCCGATCGAGCGGGACAACGTAGTCGGGGTCCAGGCCTGGGCCCGGCTTCATGTGGGTCAGGCCTTCCCAACCGCGTCGGATCCCGTAGACCTCGTAGCCAATCTCGGTGGCGCGATAGACGACGCTCTTGATGACGGCGTTCAGGCCCGGTACGTCACCGCCGCCGGTGAGGATGCCGATGCGCGGAGTTCGACTCATGCTTGCCTTCCGTGGATGGTTCGTGCGCAGCCAGAGCAAGCGGCCGCGGTTTCGATGACCTGCATATCTTAAGGCCGGCGCGGGTTTTGGCGGCGTTGACCGAAGAACACGTAACGCTTCCGAGCGGGTCACCGCCGGCCGGGCGCCCGCGGCCGGCCGGCGGGACGCACCGACCTGCGGCAGTGGCGGTGCACGATCGGCGATCCGGGCTGCCGCCCGAGTTCGATGACGACATCGTCGCCGGGTCAGCTTTCAGTCCGATTACAGGCGATCGACGGGACGGCCTAAGCTGCACTCGCTCGCCCGCTGCCTGCGACTACAGCTGGCGCAACTCCGTGGTTTCGTCTTCGGCGATGGCTCGGGCGCAGGTCGGACAGTACCAGCGAGCCTCGAGTGGCGTGCCGCATGCCTGGTGCCGCAGCGTGTCAGACGAATCGGCCCGTGCTCCCCAATCGGCGAGCAGTCGCAGCGCGCCGGCGAGCTCGCGGCCTTCGGCGGTGAGCTCGTAGCTGAGCCGGACGGGGCGTTGCGAGTAGGGGCGGGCCAGCAGGACGCGTTCGCGTTCGAGCCGCTTCAGCCTGTCGGACAGGATGTTCGGGGCGATGCCGGGCAGGGCAGCCTGGAGGTCGTTGAAGCGGCCCGGTCCCTCGAGAAGAGATTCCACGACGAGCAGACTCCAGCGGTCGCCGACGCGGTCCAGCGCAGCCTGCAGCGGCGTTGGTCGAGCTTCGTCTGGCACGAGTTCCATGGTAGCGGGTCGGGCCTTGCGCTCTCGGCTCCAGCGAGGTAACTTGCTACTCGCTAGTGACTATTCAGTATATGCGCGACCCACTTCGACGGGCGCCTTGAGGAGCGATCGATGAGCGCACTTGACGAACTTCAACAGGCAGTGGCCAGGGTGGCCGAGCGAACGGCGCCGGCGGTGGTTGGCATCGGCGGGCGCTGGCATCGAGGCAGCGGCGTGATCTTCGCGAAAGACCTGGTGCTGACGAACGCCCACAACGTCCATGGGGACGGAGCCACCTGCGTCTTCTCCGACGGCCGGCGGGAACGCGGCAAGCTGCTCGGCGAGGATATGGACGGCGACCTGGCCGTTCTCGAGGTGGACACCGCCGGTGCCGCGCCGCTGGCGTGGTCCGGCGAGGCGGCGCTGCCCTCGGTCGGGGCCGTGGTGTTCGCGGTTGCCAGCGCGGGCGGCGGCGAAGTGAGGACGACGATGGGGCAGGTGTCGGGCGTAGCGCGGTCGTTCCGCGGTCCCGGCGGGCGTCTCATCGGCGGCAGCATCGAACACACGGCGCCTCTCGCATCCGGATCCTCGGGCAGCCCGATCCTCGATTCGGAAGGCCGACTGCTTGGGCTGAACACGCAGCGTCTCGGCGAGGGCTTCTACCTCGCCCAGCCAGCCGACGGAGCCCTGAAGACTCGCATCGACGGCCTGGCGCGCGGAGAGTCAACGGTCCGGCCTCGGCTGGGCATCGCCGTTGCGCCGAGCCACGTGGCACGGCACTTGCGACGTGCAGTGGGTCTTCCCGATCGCGACGGAATCCTGGTTCGCGGTGTAGAGGTCGCCGGTCCGGCCGAGAATGCCGGGATTCGCGAGGGCGATCTGATCGTCTCCGCAGCCGGCACGGAGGTCACCGATCCCGACGAGTTGCACGCCGCGCTCGCGAAAGCCGGCGTGGGCAGGCTCGAGATCGGGCTGGTACGCGGGGTCGAGGACCTGACGGTCAAGGTCGACCTCACGGCCGGACCGGCGAACAAGCAGAACTGACCTCGGGCGCCCCATCTCAGGGTGCGCTCAGCTTCGCGTGCATCCTTGGTCGACAAGGGCAGTCCGGACGTAGTCCGGGCTGCCCGTCCGAACATTCAAGGGCGAGCTTCGGCCCCACGGGCGCCCGGTCCTGCGCCATGATTGGCGCATGCCTGCCCAACGGACCAGTTTCGCCAGGACGCTGATCGGGGTCGACATTGGTTCGACCCACATCAAGGCCGCGCTCGTGGAGTTGGGGAGTGGCGTGGTCCATGTCGCTCGCCGAGCCACGGAGACGCACGCCGTACGCGGTGGCGGTGCCTACCACCGCCCAAACGAGATTCTGGCCGCGGTCAGCTCTGCAATCGAGGAATGCGTGGCCGAGGCCGGCGCTCGCCACAAGCCCACTGCCATCGGCCTTGCCAGCATGGCCGAGTCCGGCGTCCCGGTCGATCGGCGGAATCTGCCAGTCGGCGACATCATGGCCTGGCACGACACTCGACCTGAGCGCCAGGCCGCATGGCTGGAACGGCAAATCGGTGCCGCGCCCCTATACGCGAGGACGGGCCTTCGCCCCGAGCCCAAGTACACACTCCCGAAGTTGCTCTGGCTGCGCGAACATAAGGCCGCCGAATTCACCCGCCTGCGGCACTGGGCCGGCGTGGCCGAGCTGGTCGCCCTCGACCTGACCGGCAGGCTTGCGACCAACGCTTCGCTGGCCTGCCGTACGCTGGCCTTCGACGTCTCGGCGCGAGCCTGGGATTCCGAGCTGCTGGCCCTGGCCAGCCTGGGTCTCGACGAGATGCCCGAGGTCTTGCCACTCGGGGTGGCGGCCGGCGGGCTGACTGAGGCGGCGGCGGCTCGATTGGGGTTGCCGAGCGGGACGCCCGTGGCAATCGCCGGCCACGACCACCTGGCCTCTGCGCTGGGTGCCGGCGTCACGAAGCCGGGAGACGTTCTCGATTCGATGGGCAGCGCCGAGGCCACGTTGCTCATCACCGAGCAGCCGGCCCTCGCCGATGAGATCCGCCGTGGTGGCTTCTCAACCGGCTGCCACGCGATGGACGGGCTGGCGTATGTGTCTGGCGGCTTGCAGTCGTCCGGCGCGCTGGTCGACTGGTTCCTGGCCACGTTCCTGCCCCCAACTCGGGTCGCGGCCGGTTCCGACCACCGCGGTCACGTATACAGCCCGGTGATCGAGACGGACGCAGAAGAAGCCGACCGATACGCTCGTTTCATCGAGCTCCTTGAGAGGGCCGGACCGGGCCCGGTCGAGCCGATCGTTCGGCCGTACCTGCGCGGTCGGACAGCGCCACATCGCGATTCTTCGGCCAGCCTGGAGTTCGAGGGGCTGCGCGAGACGCACACCCTTGTCGACCTGGCCGCAGCGGTCGTCGACGGTGCGGCCTACCACGTCCGGTGGATGCTCGACGAGCTTGCCCGCATCACCGGGACGTCGCTGGACAGCGTCAAGCTCACCGGCGGTGGAGCGCGCAATCGACGTTGGGTGGCGGCCAAAGCCGCCCTCGGTCCCGGACGGCTGGAAGTCGTTCGCACAGAAGAGGCGGCCGCGCTCGGGGCTGCTCTCGTGGCGGGCGTCGCCGGCGGCGTGTACGCTTCGGTGAAAGATGCGCTGACTGACGCCTCGCCGTTCGATCGCGTAACCGCACCGGCTACCGTTCGCGCTAGCTACGACGCCGTATACCTGGATCGCTGGCTGCCCGCGGTGCTCACGCGCCTCCGCCAGAACGGTTCCTACTAGGCCTCGGCGAGGCGGAGAGCCCCGGCCGGAGAGCCGGTGGACGCCCCATCAGGCGAACGCGCTACCCAATCGGAGGCGTGGGCGGTCGGGATCCTCGTTGTGGACGACCGCGTCCGCCTTCTCCAGGGGGTGGGCCTGGCTGAAGTAGAGCTGCTGGCCCGGGATGTAGCGAGCGGCGTATCGGCGTAGCACTTCCTCCTCGTCACCAAAGAGAGTGAGGTCCCGCGCCACGGCTCGCCGTCCAGTCTCGGCGAAGGGCACGGCCAGGAAGACGCTGAAGTCCCAGCAGTCGATCAACTCGCGCCGAAGCAGGAAGACCCCGTCGAACACGAGTATGGCTCGGGCGGGCGCGACCTCCACTGGCGCCGTCACGGGCTCGTCGGTCCGGACATCGAAGATGCGACGCCGGAATTCGCGACTGCCGCCTGGACCCAGCGGGTCCAGCAACGCTGCCCGCAGCTCTGTGTAGTCGAACGAGTCGTGAAAGTAGCCTGCGGGCGATTCGGAGCCTCGCGCGATGCGCTCGCGGCGAGGTCGATGAAAGTCGTCAATCGATGCCCGAATGGCAGGACGTCCGGACCGCTCGATGAGCGGAGCCAGCTCGTCGGCCAGGGTTGTCTTGCCTGCGGCGTCGGGTCCGTCAATCGCGACTCTTACCGGATGCGGGCGTTCGACTCGCAGAACCATTCTGGCCAGAGCTTCGAGGCAGCGCGCACGTTCTGGGGTCACCGGGCGGATTCTAGGCGCACCTCTCGGTTCGCCCCGCGGGCCGCCCAGAGGCGGCGCGGACTGGCCCAATTTGGCGGCGTAGACTGGCTTCATGAACTGGTTCGTCGATCCCCGCAAGCTCCGAATGCCATCTCCCAACGAAGCACTACCGGGTCGCGCCGAGGCGATGCGCGTCCCCGCCCGACACGCCGTCAACGGCGCATCCCTTCGGCCGCCGTATCCCGCCGGCACGGAGATCGCCGAGTTCGGGATGGGCTGTTTCTGGGGCGCCGAACGCCTCTTCTGGCAGACGCCCGGTGTCGTCTCCACATCGGTCGGCTATGCCGGCGGCTTCACGCCGAACCCGACCTACGAGGAGGTCTGCACCGGCCGAACCGGCCACATCGAAACCGTTCGCGTCGTCTTCGACCCGGCGCGGATCTCGTACGGTGAGTTGCTCAAGCTCTTCTGGGAGGAGCACGATCCCACGCAAGGCATGCGTCAGGGCAACGACCAGGGAACGCAGTACAGGTCGGTCATCCTGACCCACGGCCAGGCCCAGCAACGCGAAGCCGAGGCATCGCGGGCCATGTTCCAGGAGCGGCTGGCCGCCGCCGGACTTGGCAGGATCACGACCGAGATCCTGCCCGCGCCCGAGTTCTACTTCGCCGAGGAATATCACCAGCAGTACCTGCACAAGAACGTCAACGCGCAGTGTATGACACACGGGACCGGGATCAGCTGTCCGGTGGGGTTGTTCAAGGACCGCAGCTAGACCCCGATCGCCTCGGCCACCTCGCGCCAGGCCCGATCCTCGACGCCTTCAAGTCGGCGGAGGTAGGTCGTAGTAACCGCCAGCGAGCTGTGGTCGAGGAAAGCCGACACCGCCTCGATCGACTCCCCAGCGTCTCGGCGCAGCTTCGCCGCGGTGTGCCGGAGCACGTGGATGCCGGTCGGGGCCAGGCCCGCCACGCGCAGATAGCGGCGGAAGCGAGCGTAGAACGTCCCGCTCGTCAGACCCTCCGGACCTGCGCCGGCCTGCCAGAGCGACTCATCAGGGGCCATCGACGAAAGCTCCTTGCCGGTGTCGGCCAGCGTGGCGCAGATGGCCTCGTAGGCGGGGTGCGGGAGCTCCCGACGACCTCGCTTGCCGCCCTTGCCTCGGTAGGCGTAGAAGACCGTCTCGCCTTCCAGACTGAGATCACCGGCGCGAAGACCGATGACCTCGGCTCGCCGTCTGCCGGTCAAGACGAGGGTCAACAGGATGGCTCGGTCGCGTCGGCCGGCAACGCTGTCGGGCACGACCGCAAGGAGTCGCTTCACCTCGTCCGCTCCGTATCCCCGGGCAACCGACTGAACGCTCCGAGGTCGCTCTACTGCGTAGCAGGGGTTTCCGACGACCAGGCCCATCCGGATCAAGAAACGGTAGAAGGAGGACAAGCAGGCGATCCGGGCTCCGACCGTTGTGGCGGATGGAGTCCGACCAGAGCGGCCGATGCCATGAACGAAGCTGAGCACGTCGGCCGGCTTCACCCGGTCGGGCGTCTTGCCGCGCTCGGCGAAGAAGGGCCAGAGCATCCGGCTGTATGACTCGACTGTTCGTTTGGAGCCGGAGCGGTTGCCCTTCTCGATCAAGAAGGCGTAGAGGGCCTGGTCCCAGACAGACGGGTCTCCGCTGGCGATGGCAGGGAGGGGTTGTGCGGTCACGGTGTGCGCCTCGGGTACGAGATGGTCGCCCACATGACTCACTCGGCGGGCCCCGGATTGCAACACCATCGCGGCATCGTCCCGGGCTGTTGAAGGGTGTCGATGCAGGTAGGATCAGGCGAGGTTGAGGGGCCTCGGGTGCGAGGGTTGGTAGATCGACAGCTGCGTACCGCCAGGGATAGTCATGACCGTGACACGCCCCCAACGCTCCTCGTGGACCGGGCCGAAGGTTGCTCCGGCTCCAGCCAGGTTTGCCATCGTGGCCTCAAGGTCGTCGCACATCAGGTAGAGCTCGTGACTGGGCTGTTCGGCCGGATGGATGGCGACTTCGGCGGACGGCAGGGCGAAGATGAGCCAGCCGCCCCCGGCATCGACTGCCGATAGCCCGAGGGCATCGCGCAGGAACTCGCGGGTGGCCTCCGCGGCTGGGGTGAACAGGACGACGTGAGCGCCGCTTATCACTTGGCTCTCCTGAGTGACGCCGCCAGAACGAGGCGAGTGTAGGCCGGCTCGTCAGCGGATTACCATCGCTTCCAATTGGTAATCGACGCCCGTGGGTAGTCGTTGGTGAAACGGGCACTAGTGCCCGATATCGAGCACTCCAGCCCTGACGGGCTGGTTGTGAGGCCACGCGAAAGTTGCCGCGTGTCCTTTGGCGGTACCCAGCAGCTCAAGTGCGAGGGGTTTCCATCCTCACGGCCGGCGCCCGATTCAGCCCAGAATGGATGAAAAGCAATGGCCAGAGCGTCTCCCGGCGAGGGCTCGCAGATGCGAGTCCTCGCCGGACGGGCCTGCCCAGAAAGAAGGACTTCAATGGACATTCCCAACATGACACTCCTTAGCTGGGTGGTCGTCGGTGCTATCGTCGGCTTCCTCGCCAGTGTCATCATGAAGGCCCACGAGGGCCTGGTGCTGATGGTCGTGCTCGGCATCGTGGGCGCCCTCGTGGGCGGATGGATCGCCAGCGATGTCCTGAAGATCGCCAACGTGACCGGCATCAACG
>DASWZK010000087.1:0-13632 GCA_036404515.1 Candidatus Limnocylindrales bacterium | reverse complement strand
CAACCCGCCGTACATTCGCTACCACGGCTTCTTCGGTGACGATCGGCGCAAGGGGTTGGCTCGTGCCCGCGGGCAGGGCGTCGAGCTGACGCGGCTGGCATCCTCTTGGGCCCATTTCGTCGTCCACTCGATCGGCTTCTTGGGTCCCGAGGGCAGGCTTGCGCTGGTGCTTCCGGCCGAGCTCCTACACGTCGACTATGGCCAGCCGGTTCGCGACCTTCTGATGGCGCGCTTTGGCTCAGTGGTGATCGTCGCCTTCGACCGCATGGTCTTCCGTGACGCGCAGGTCGATGCGGTGCTGTTGCTGGCCTCGAACGATGACCGGCGGGGCCTACGGGTAGTTCGCGTTCCCGACGAGAGCGGCCTAGTGGCTGTGGACTTGGGCGCGCACGCGTCACGGGCAAGTGCGAGTCCGCCCGCGCGCTGGAGCGGATCAGTCGACTTCGAGGCCGGTGCGGTCTACGAGGAGGTGCTCGCTTCTGGCTTATCGGAGCCGTTGGGTTCAATCGCCAGCGTGGACATCGGGTACGTCTCGGGCGCCAACGACTTCTTCGTTCTGTCACGCGAAGAGGCCGCCGCCCGAATGCTGCCAGCGTCGGTCCTGACGCCGACGATCCGCCGGCCCGCGGACGTACCCGGATTGGTGGCCGGCGACGAGCACACTCGCCTGCTGCTCGACCTTGCCCGCAAACCCGAGCCCACCAACGAGCACCTGCTCGCCTACCTGGCCGAGGGTGAAGCTTGCGGCGTCTCCGAGCACTACAAGTGTCGAGTCCGGAGACCCTGGTATGCGGTCCCACTCCCCCGCTCCAAGCCGCAGGCCTTCCTGCCGTACATGAACCACCACGGCCCGCGCCTGATCGTGAACGACGCCAGCGCGTGGTCGAGCAACCTCCTCCACGGCGTCAGCCTGCAGCCCTTCGCACCGCCCGCCCGCACGCTCGCGGTGGCGATGTGCAGCTCGCTCACCCTGCTCAGTGCAGAGATCGAGGGACGAGCCTACGGCGGCGGCGTCCTCAAGCTCGAAACTAAGGAGGCCGAGCGCGTCCAGGTCTCTTTGCTAAGCGCCCAACTGGCGGACCGGCTCGCCTCCGAGTTCGACCGCATCAACGCCCTACGCGCCAGCGACCTCGAAACAGCCGCCTCCATCGTCGACGAGCTGCTCTCGCTCGACCACGACCGCCTCTGGTCTGCCTACCTCACGTTCCGCGGTCGCCGGCTTGGGCGGCGACGCGCCCAGCTCTCGCACCGGGAGCACCATGAGAATCAGGATCGAATGGATGCCCGGCCAGCCCGGGATTATCTCTGTCTCGAACCGGGATGAGGACGGCCTGCGCGAACTCTTCGGCGAGGCCGAAACCAACCGAATCCTGGCCGCTCTCGCGGCCGCCAACGGCGCACCCGTCACGCTGACGGTGAATGGCCCCGACGCCGGCTTCCTCGACCTCGACTTTGTCCAGGCGGAGTTCAGCGTCCGCGACCAGGCTGTGGCATCGGCATCCTAGCGCACGGGAGCGACTCCGAAGGACAAGTCGTCGCCCCTACGATCCTCTCGTCGACGTGCGCGCCGTGCATCCGCCCGGATGATCCTGAGTACGGCAGTCTCCAACTCCGGGCAATCGTCGCCGCCTCGTACCTGGTCTGAGCGTCCTCCGGAAAGCCGAACCTCACCAGGCTCTCGGCCTCTGAGAGATGCTTGTTCATCTCGCCGGCTTTCCTCCCGGCCTCACTTCGGTTGACGATCGAGGGCTCGAATGCCGGCCGAACGTCGTGGTCGAGCAACGCGGCAATCGACGCGAACGGGCGCATCAGAGTGTCCCGCGAAGGTTCACGACGGGCGCATTCACGATGGCCGACACGATGCTCGAGGCATCCTCTCGCTCCTGTTGGTAGCGGGCATGGTCATACACGACGACGTTGACAGGACGCCCTAACTTGCGACTTATCTCGGTCAGGGCTGTCGTGGCGGCGCCTGGTGAAGGCTCGCTACCGACGACGAACACGTCGAGGTCGGAGCGAGGACCGGCTACACCCTTGGCGAAGGACCCGAAGACGGCCACTTTGACCGCGACCGCTCCGCCTGCCTCCAGCAACTCGGGTATCCCGAGGCTCTTGATGGCGATGCGCTGGAACTCGAGGAAGTACGGGCTCTCCCTGTTCGCATAGAACGCCGGCTTACCGCCGACGACGCCGCTCGTCACGAGCCCGTCCCGGACCAGCCGGCGCAGCGCTTGGACCACGCCGTTGTACGGCTCTCCGGTCAGGCGGGCGAGTTCGCGCTGGAAGAACGGGCGCTCAGGACTCAGCGCCACGACCTTCCAAACGCCATCCACGGCTCTCGATAGAAGCGGAGCGGGCAAATCGCGCCTCCTCGACCATGTCTCTTGATCATATGACCATAAGCTATGGTCTTTTGATCAGGTCGCATGATCGCCCTGAGGCGGACGACTGTCAAGCGGCGGCGCGAGGGACATGGCGTCGATCAGGTGTCGAGGCGATAGGCCGATCTACGTCAACAGGTGGACCGCGGAGGACGGTCTCCTTGCGCGATCGCCAGCTCAGGAGCCGGCTGTGAGCGGCAGCCCCAGGCTGCGTAGATCCCGCCGCAACTCGGTTGCGCCCCGAAACAGGATGGCAGTCATGCCGAGAGCAGCGGCCGTGGCGACGTTCAGATCCCAGTCGTCGATGTAGACCGTGTTCTCAGCCGTGAGCCGGAAGCGCTCCAAGAAGTGGCGGAAGATCGCCGGGTCGGGCTTGCCAACGCCAACTTCGCCCGAGATCAGGATGCCGTCCATCTCGTCCAGAAACGGGTATCGCGGCCGCGTCACGGGATAAGTCTCCGTCGACCAGTTGCTCAGCGCGTAGGTCGCGAACCCCGCGCGTCGCAGCTCGCGCAGGATCGCGACGGTGCCGTCGAACGCCTCGCCCAGCATCTCGGCCCAGCGCAGCTGGTAGGCGGAGATCAGTTCGGCCTGGTCGGGATGGGCCTCGACGAGCTCGGCGACGCCGTCGGCAAACGGTCGGCCGGCGTCCAGGCGGGCATTCCACGCCGGGCTGCAGACCTCGGCCAGGAACCGATCCATGGCCGCCTCGTCGGCGCCGAAGAGCTTGCGATAGAGATGGCGCGGGTCCCAGTCGATAAGGACGCCGCCAAGGTCGAACACGACGGCGGTGATCTGGGTGGTCATTCAGCCTCACGGAGTTGCCGGCGGCGACGCCGTCTATTGTCGGCGTCCGACCCGGCCCAGGTCGATTGATCGTACCCGAGCCGGCCTCAGTTCTGTCGTCGGTGTCGCACGCGGGCCGCCGCGGCCGGGTCAAACGTTGGCGACTTGATCTCACCCGGCGGACGCCCCGCGAGAGCTCTTCCGCCGAGAGAGGCCAAGGTTCGTCGGCGGGGTTGGGCGCATACTGGATTCTGAACAGACCAGTGGCCCACAGGCTCCGGCCACACTGGAGGAGCGTCATGAACTTCAACGTGATACTGCCGTTCTGCTCGTCGCTGCTCAGCCTCATCTTCTGCGTTCTTCTGTTTGACCAGTGGCGCGAGAGGCGACGGTCATACCAGGCCGTGTGGGCCATCGGGATGCTCTGGTACGGACTGAGCGCCGGCACTGAGTTCCTGGGCGGGGCCTTTGGGTGGTCGGAGCCGCTATACCGGGCCTGGTACTTGATCGGCGCGATCTGGGTCGCCGGGTGGCTCGGTCTCGGCACGGTGCTTCTGCTCGGCAAGACGCGCTTTGGCTATGCCTTCGCGGGCTCGCTTTTCCTGGCGGGCCTATTCACCGCGCTGACCCAGGCGAAGTACAACTACGCCGACAGCGGCGTCGCACCGATCCTCTACTTCGTCATCGCGGCGGTGCTGGCGGCGGCGATCTGCATCGACACGTATCGCCGCGGCTCCACATGGCCGCTTCTTGCCGCCGCGGCCCTGGTGGTGGGCACCGTCGCCTCGGCAGCGATGATGGCCGTGGTCTCGCTGCCCGCCCCGGGTTGGGTCGTGGACCCGGTCACCCACATCCCGACCGGAGACCTCTTCCCGGGCTATCTGCGGCTGCTGACGCCCTTCTTCAACATCACCGGGGCCTTCGCCCTGGTACTGGGCGGCGTCTACAGCACCTACATCTTCATGCCCAAGCGCAGGTTCATCCGTTACTCGCTGAACCGAGACCAAGCGCCGGCGCGGTATCTCGGTAACCTGCTGGTGGCACCGATCGCGATCGTCGTGAACCTGGTCGGCTCGATCCCCGGGGCGCTCGCGGCGCTGCTATCCGGCCGCCTCAATAGCCGTGTGCCTGCCACGCTGCTCATCGCCGTGGGCGGCCTGATCCCGTCCATCACAAGCGGATTGAACCGGTTCGGCGACACCAGCGGCTTCTTCCTGGGCGAGTTCTTGGGCGTCTTCTTCATATTCGCGGGCTTCCTGGTCTCGATCGAGGTCTTCCGCGAGATCCGGGTTCCGTTTACGAGCATCGTCCTGAGATCGCGCGTTCCGGAGGAGAGCCCGGATCGCGCGTGAGCGCAGCCGATCGGGCGTCATGGCAACGCCCTGGCGTCTCCAGGGCGAGGTTCAGCTTCTTCGACCTCCGCATAGGCGGCGACCGGCCCACCCGCGCCTCCAGGCACAGCTGCTGGGGCCCGACAGGCTCCGGCGCCGAGCCATCGCGGTCGCCCGCTACCGAGACAGAAACTGGTAGAGAACGACGAGACTGTCGAGGTCCTCGCCCCGCAGCCGCTTCCTCGCGCTGTGCAGAGGGAATGCGGTGAGCCCAGCGTCGGTCCGGAACGCAAAGACCCTTCGACCGTCCATGGTTGTCCATCCCCATCGACCGCCGCGGTTTCGTCTCAACGTTTCGCCGAAGTAAGCACCCAGCTCGACGATGAGGTTCGCCCGGACCTCCTCGGACTCCTCGCCGGCGTGATCGGGTGCCAGCGACTCCCACAGTTGGACGCCGGTATCGTCCGCGGCCTCGATGCTCGCGTCCGAATAGTCGAGCGCAAAGTCAAGGTCGCGGCCGCGGATGGCGAAGCTACTGGCCCGAATGGCCATCTGCCCAGCCGCCGCATAGTCCGGCGTGAAGGGAACGACCGCTCCCGCAGACCCCTGCCCCTCTTCCGACCCGCTCGCCGCAGTCACCAAACCCTCCTCGCCTGTGGCCGAAAATGTATCGCACCCAGAAAGGCGCGACCACGACGGCCCTTCGCGAGGGGGCCGTCGGGCCGATGCCGCAGTTAGTGCGATCGTGCACCAAGACCGCCACGTAGCGACGGACAATGTCGTCATACGTGGTACGACCTCGGGGCTCGGGGTCACCAACGAAAGAGGGAGACGATGTTCGCGAGAGGGCTCCGGCCGGGGGACCTGGTGCCGGCGCGGTCGCTACCGAGGGAAACGAGAATCCGGGTGGTCGGCGCGGCATTGGCCGCGGTCATCGTGGCCGGGGCGTGCGGAACGGCGGCCGTGACCCCAACGGCCACCGCAGAGGCGTCGTTCACGCCGTGGCCGACGAGCTCGGGATCGCCAATACAGTCGCCGTCGCCCATCGCGACTCCCTCGCTCATCGCGACTCCCTCATCCTCGGGCCCGCCGACAGGATTTGCGATCGCCATGGGCAAAGCAGGCCTCCTGCAACCGGCGGCCGACAACGGCGTCCTGGCCGGCAACGAGATCAACGACTTCGGGTTCGACCTGCTCCGCCGACTGGACTCGACGGGCAACCTGTGCGCCTCGCCTGCGAGCATCGCGCTCGCCCTGGCGATGGTCCGACCCGGCGCCCGAGGCATCACCGCAACTGAGATGGACAAGGTTCTGCACGATTTCGGCTCGGATGGGCAGGCGGGCGAGGTTGTAGCCCTGCTCCACGCGCTGCAGTCCCAGACGGCGTACGACGATTCGGACTCGCTCCCGACGGATCCGGGGGCCACGCCGGACCAGACCGGCGAGCAACCGGTGGTCGAACTCGACGTGTCGAACGCTGTCTTCTCACAGCAGGGCATGAGCCTGGAGCAGCCGTACCTCGACTCGCTCAGCTCGGGGTTTGGGGCCGGCGTCGGCCTTCTCGACTTCATGAACTACCCGGAGGCGGCCCGCCAGATCATCAACGGCTGGGCCAGCGATCGGACCAAGGGCCGCATCCCGGAGATCCTCCAGCCGGGCGATATCACCAACCAGACGCGCATCGCCCTGGCCAATGCCATCTACCTCAAGGCCGGTTGGACGTATCCCTTCGACCCGAATTCGACCAAGTCGCTTTCGTTTACCCGCCCCGATGGATCGCTGGTTTCGGTTCCGACGATGGCCATCGATCGGCAGTTCGCGTACTCGGCAGGAACCGGCTACCGGGCAGTCGAGCTTCCGCTCGGCGGCGACTACGGGGATCTCTCGATGACGATCGTCGTCCCCGACGACATGGCCTCGTTCGTGAGCGGGCTCACGGCAACCGAACTCACCGGCATAGATGGCGCTGCCCGGATCTACGACGTTGACCTGACGCTGCCGCGGTTCTCTGTGGATTCGCGGGCCGACCTCGCGACCGTGCTGCAGGCCATGGGCATGACGGCGTTGTTCGATCCGGGGAGCGCCGACCTCTCCGGAATAACCACAGACGAACGGCTGGCCATCAACAAGGTGATCCACGAGGCCAACATCGACGTGGTCGAGCAGGGCACGACGGCCTCAGCGGTCACGGTCGTGACAGGCAGGGCGACGGCTGGCGGCGGTCCTCCGCCTCGCGTGCAGCTTCACGTCGACAGGCCGTTCCTCTACTTCATTCGAGAAGGGACGACCGGCGCCGTCCTCTTCATGGGCCGCGTTGACGATCCGTCGGCCAGCAGCTGAACCCGGTCAGAATTCGCTCGGCGGGGCCCGGGGCCACCCTGCGGCCCGGTCTTCGTTTCTCGCGGGCGGCGGCCACGAAAAGGACACAAATCAACTCCGCCCGATAATGGGTCAATGCCACACGGAGATGATCCGCCCGACCGGGCCGCCGACGACGAGCGCTTGGCGGAGGACGCTTTGCTGGGCGACCCAGGCGCGGCGCCTGGCGGGCCGCCCGATCCATTCGAGGAGCTCGTATTTGCGGCGCTCGACTCGTTGCCCGAGGCCTTCCGCGACCGGCTTGGGAGCGTCGCGATCGTCGTAGAGGACGAGCCGACTCCAAACCAGCTCGCCTCAGTCGGAGCGTATGGGCTGCTCGGGCTCTACACGGGCGTGCCGCGGACCGCATACGGCGCGGAACATGCCCTGGTGACGAGCAAGATCACGATCTTCCGAGGCGCGCACCTGCGGCAGTTCCGAGACCCCGACTCGCTCGCGCGCGGCGTGGCCGAGACCGTCCGCCACGAAGTGGCGCACCACTTCGGGATCTCCGATGCACGTCTCGCCGAGCTAGCGCGAGGGCGCCGCTAGCCGGAGGGGGCGGGGTGCAGTCCGCCCGTTCAGCTTGCTCGTTGTTGCCTGGCGGGACAGTAGGTGACGCTGGCGGCCTTGCGCTGGGCCCACGTCTGGCCGGCCCGGTTGCGGCCCTCGAGCCAGGCCTTGCGGTTCTTGAGGTGACTCCGCTGGACGCCGGAGCCACCGTTCAGGCGGCTGTCGACCGCAGCGGAGGAAGCGGCGGCGGAGCGATACGAGGACTTGCTTCGGTCGGCTTCGGGGCGCGGGGTCGCGCCCTCGGTGGTTGGCGTGATGTCGTCGGTCATGTGAATCTCCATTCGCGGGTAGCGAACATGTGGAAAGAGGCAGGAACGCGGGTTGAGGGCCGAGAGGGCCTACGCTTTGCTGTCGTTGCGACCAAAACCGAGGTCACCTCGAACTGCCTCTGCGCCGTGGTTGCGCGACCAGGACGAGACGGCGGCGGCAAGCGCGACCGACTCCGGACGGACGGCCAACCGGTCGTCGGGGCCGCGAATGGTCGATCCCAGCTCGGCCAGAACGCCGCGGTAGTTGGGCTTGTCGTTCGGCGATCGATCGACTGGCGGGAAGACGTCGAAGTAGCCGTCGGTGCTCACGACTATCAGCGCATCGGCGGTGCGGAAGCTTCTGCGAGCCACGAGGGATCCAATCTGCCGCGCGCTTCGGGCGACGAAATGGCTACCCGGCGTAGTCGGCGCGTCACCACGATGGGACTGGGGCGACGTTTGGTCAAGCCGAGTGAGAACCGGCCCGCCTGCCCTCGCTCGTGCGTGGCTCAGACCCACGGGCCGACCCGTGGGCGGGGCGCCGTTGTGCCATCGCCCAAAAGCGAGTACCGTGGGTACGTTACCGCCACTTGCGGCGACGCTCCGCGTGGTCGACCCCCTTTCCGACAGACCGTGCGTCTGCTGTTGGGATCGGGAAGATGAAAGGGTCACTATGACCACCGGAACAGTCAAGAAGGTCGTCTCGGAGCGCGGCTTCGGGTTCATTGCCGCCGAGGATGGGAAGGAATACTTCTTCCATCGCGGCGGCCTCCAGGCCCCCCTCGACTTCGATCGCCTCATCGGCGGCGAGCGTGTCTCGTTCGAAATCGAGACCAGCCCCAAGGGCCCGCGCGCCGTCCAGGTGAGCGCAGCCTAGTCCTGCTCGGCCTTCGCAGCCCGAGCGTTTATCGCCTCGGGCTGCGATCGCCAACCGACGGGCCCGACCGCCTTCCCGGCTCGAGTCGCCTTTTGGGCTATTCGCGGCATCAAGCCAAGGCCGTCTGAAGCGGTCGACCAACCCGATAGGAGCTAATCCATTTCGCGGACTGCCTTCGTCTCAACCTACCCGCCGCGCCAGTGTGGCTTCGCCACGTTCACGTACGATCTGGCCACGACGGTCGGTGAACGCGAGATCGTGGCCATCCATCCGGCGGGCGAGGTCGGGCCGTATCCGGCTGAGGTCCGCCACAGGATTCGTCGCGACATCCAGCTCGACTATGCCTACGGTGCCGAGGCCCTCAACGACTGCGGCGTCAAGGTTGTCAGCGTTCAGCACGGACAGGGCATCTGGGGCGGAGAGGACGGCGGCTTCGTCCTCGACTTCGTCCGGGCCCTCCGCGTACCGATGGTCGTGACATTCCACGACGTGCTGGCGGGACCGTCCCCGGCTCAGCGATCGATCCTGGCCGAGCTCGTCGACCGCGCCGCGGCGACGATCGTCATGTCCCACGCCGCGGCATCCGAGATGGCTCGGTCCTACGGTGTGGCTGCCAACCGCCTAGACATCGTTCCGAACGGCGTGCCCCATCTGCCGCAGGTCGCCGCGGACACGATCAAGCCCCGCCTTGGACTTCAGGGTCGGACTGTGATCCTGAGCTTCGGGCTGCTTGAGCCGGGCAAGGGATGCGAATCGGTCATCGACGCGATGCCCGCAGTGATAGAGGCAGTGCCGACCGCCTGCTACGTGATCGTGGGCGCGACCGAGCCGAATCATCTCGCCACCAATGGCGAGACCTACCGAGCCAGCCTCGAGGCGCAGGTAGCCGCCCGCGATCTTGGTCAGCATGTCAGGTTCGTGGACCGTTTCGTGGGTCGCGTGGAGCTTGGAAACTGGCTGGAGGCGGCGGACGTGATTACCACGCCCTATCCGGATCTCGACAGGACCGTCGCAGCCACGCTTTGCTACGCCATGGCGGCGGGCAAGCCCATCGTCTCGACCCCGTACGCATACGCGCTTGAGATGGTCTCCACCGACATCGGCCGACTGGTTCCGGCGGGTTCGCCCGGGGCGCTGGCCGGGGCGCTCGTCGACCTCCTGCTCGATCCAGGGCTTCGAGCCTCGATGGGGCGGAAGGCGTACGAGCGCAGCCGCAGCATGGTCTGGTGGGAGGTCGGTAGCCAGTACCGGCGCATCTTCGACCGGGCCCTCACCGCAACCGCCTCAGCACGCCGTCCACCGTTCCGAAAGTTCGCGGCGGTCGTAGCCTGAGCCGCTCAACGCGACCTGCCATTCGGGCAGGACTCGGACCAATCCGCCACCGCGACACGGTCCGGTCCGGGCCGGAAGTGCGGGATGGTAACATCAGTTCATCAATCGCTGTTTCGGATAGGCTGCAGCAGCGTCTGCCGTCGGCATGCCACGTGGGTGCCGGCCCTCATCCCGATCGCGCCGCAGGCGCGGGACCAAATCCGTCCCGCCCGGCCCGCTCGGCCCCGCGTCATCTGACGCATTCAGGAGCAGTAGTTTGACTTTCGACAATCTCGGCCTATCGGCCGACCTTCTCGCCACCGTCGCGCGAGAGGGCTACACGGATCCAACGCCCGTTCAGAGCGCGGCGATCCCCTTCATCCTGGCCGGACGCGACGTCCTGGCCGCAGCCCAGACCGGCACTGGCAAGACCGCGGCGTTCGTCCTTCCCGCCCTCGAGCGACTTCGCGGGCACGCCAACGCCGGCTTTTCGCCGGCTCGTCATCCAGTTCGCATGCTGATCCTCACCCCAACGCGTGAGCTCGCGGTCCAGGTCGCCGACGCCGTCAAGACGTACGGCCGAGGCTCGTCACTGAGGTCGGCAGTCGTGTACGGCGGCACCCGGATCGATCCCGAGATCAAGCTCCTGTGGAGCGGCGTTGAAATCCTCGTCGCGACACCGGGCCGCCTGCTCGACCACGTCGGCCAGCGCACCGTCAACCTGACCCAGGTCGAGATCCTGGTCCTCGACGAGGCCGACCGAATGCTCGACATGGGCTTCGTACCGGACGTGCGTAAGATCGGCGCTCTCCTGCCGGCTCGGCGCCAGACGCTCATGTTCTCGGCGACGTTCTCAGACGACGTTCGTCGCCTGGCAGGTGAGTTCCTGCACGAGCCTGAGATCGTCGAGGTCGCCGCACGCAACAGCATCGCCGACAACCTGACCCAGGTGCTCTATCCGGTCGAGCAAAGCCGCAAGGCGGATCTGCTCGTACACCTGATCCAGCGCGATTCGATGGACCAGGTCCTCGTATTCACCCGCAGCAAGCTCGGGGCGAGCCGGTTGGCTTCGTACCTCGATCGGCGGGGCGTCAGCACCTCCGCTATTCACAGCGATCGCAGCCAGTCGGAGCGGACCCGCGCCCTGGAGGCGTTCCGCGGCGGTTTCGTCAAGGTCCTCGTGGCGACGGACGTGGCTTCGCGCGGACTGGACATCGAGAATCTGCCCTACGTC
The DNA here is from genome assembly GCA_036404515.1 of Candidatus Limnocylindrales bacterium. Taxonomy (GTDB): domain Bacteria; phylum Chloroflexota; class Limnocylindria; order Limnocylindrales; family CSP1-4; genus Fen-1039. Next base: position 2,533 of record DASWZK010000087.1, on the reverse strand, counting down.
GTGAACTTCGAGCTTCCGTTCGAGCCGCAGGACTACATCCACCGCATCGGCCGAACGGGTCGAGCCGGCGCCAGCGGAACGGCAATCTCGCTGGTCTCACCGGACGAGGTCGACGAGTTACGAGCCGTCCAGCGGCTGCTGCGCAAGGCCATTCCGTGCGCGGTCGTCGAGGAGTTCCTGCCCAATCCCGATCGCGAACCCGCACCGGCAGCACGGTCACGGACCGGGCGACCGCAAGGGTTCCGGACGGGGCGGCCGTGGTCCAGGCCCGGCCTGACTCAGGCCACGGCTTCGGTCACCGACCGAACCCAATTACCCGCTGCAGCTGGGAGCCGCTGATCGCGATGCGCAAACGCAAGGTGACGTATCCGGTGGCCCGCACGGCCACCAAACAGCCCCGAAGCGCCGGTCTGCCGGGCGACCCCGGCTATATCAGATCGACGGTTGCCACGATCAACCTGTCTGCTCTCGACGTTCGAGACGACCTGGCGGTGGGCAGCCGAGTCAAGATAGGCGGAGTCGGCCTCTACGCCGGCGAGCTTGCGGTGGTCGAGGGACTTTCGAGCGGCATCATTCCCGCGGCCATGGTGCGGACCGATTCGGGCAAGACGCGGCGCGTCCGGGCAGTCGACCTGGAGCGCGTCGCCGCCGAAGGCTGATCGAGGCTTCGCCCGCGGGCGCGTCTCAACGCCAAGGTGTGGCCCGACGCCGGACGATCGACTCAGCCGTCCCGCGCCAGCAGCTCCGGCGCGCGAAGCCGCACGAGCAATGCCCCCAACTCGGCGGCGCAGACGAGCACGAACGCGGTCAGGTAGAACCACAGCATCAGGACGATGAGCCCGGCCAGGGCGCCGTAGGTGGCGGCATAGCTGGAAAACTGCGCCACGTAGACGCCGAACGCATAAGTAACCACGAGCCACACCACGGCGAAGGCGGTGGCTGCCAGGGCAGCCCAGCGCCAGGGCGTGCGGAAGTCCGGGGCAAATCGCAGCACGGCGGCGACCGCAATCACCAACAGCGCAAACGACACCGGCCAGCGCACCAGGGAGATCCACGGCCAGACGTCTCGCAGTCCCGCGTGATCGACCAACCGATGGGTGACCAGCGTCCCGCCCACTATGGCTGCGAACGAGATCGCGATCGCGATGCCTCCCAGCACCGTCAGCATCGCCGCCACAACGAGCCGCAGCGCGAGCCGTCGCGTCTCGCGTTTCCCATTGGCGCGGTTCATGGCCTTCATGAGCGAAGTCATTCCTGTAGTCGCACCGTAAAGCGTTATCAGCGCGCCGACCGAGAGCAGCTCAGGATGGGTGTTTACCAGGGCGGCCTTCAACTGCGCCGTGATCGGCCCAACCAGATCCGACGGCAGATCGCCCCCGATGGCCCCGATGATCCGGCCGCTCGGGTCCCGGATACCGAGCCAGCTCGCAACGAAGCCGCCCAGGGCGACCACGAAAATGGCAAATGGAAACGTCGCGAACATGAATCGGAAGGCGAGTTCGGCGGAAACCCCCGCCACGTCGTCATCGACGACCCGTTTCACGTATCCCCGGATGATCGCCCTCACCGCGCTCCCCTTGGCCGACCCGACGCGAAGTTGCGTTCTATTCTGCCCGACTGCTCGGCAGCAGCCACAGAAATAGCGGCGACTCGCGCGGGTTGGGCCAATAACCCAGTCGATCGCGAGCGTCTGCACCGCTCCCCACCGGCGCGAAACGGGCCACGCCTGGCTGCTCCGGTTCCCGTCAGTGGTCGGCGTCCGCGCGACGGGGCCGTCGACGTTCTACCGCAGACACTATGCTGGAAGCGACCAAGTCGCATCTTTCAGGGAGGGTCCGCATGGCGATCGCCCCGCCCCCGGCCGCCCCGGCCGGCGGCAACCCAATCGAGGTGACCGTCACCCCAGAGCGCGAGCTCAGTCGCCTGTGGGGCATCCCGGTGTTCGGGATTTTCGTCCGTTGGATTCTGGCGATCCCGCACTTCGTCGTGCTATGGCTTCTCGGGCTCGGCTTCTACGTCTGGGTCTTCCTCGGCTGGATCCCAATTCTCGTCAACGGCCGGGTGCCAGGTATAGCCGTCAAGCTTCTTACGGAGTACATCCAGCGCGGCGCTCGCGTCGGGGGGTATGTCGCTTTCCTGATGCCGGGCGGCTATCCACCACTGGAGCCGGGCGCACCCTTGCCCATCGATGTCCGGTTCAACTTCGAGAGCCTCGAGATCAATCGGCTCTGGGGCATCCCGGTGTTCGGGTGGTTCGTCCGAGTCTTGATCCTCGTTCCGCACTTGATCGTGCTGGGCTTCGCCGCGATTCTGGTCTGCCTGAGCGAGATCGTCCTCTGGATTCCGATCCTTCTGTTCGGCCGCTACCCGGGATGGGCAGCTTCGCTCTACGGCGGCATCATCCGCTACGGAGTCCGGGTAGGGGCCTACATGCTCCTGCTCCCGGTGCCCTACCCGCCCTTCTCGTTCAGCTGAGCCGGGGCAGACTCGGCCCGACATCGCAGGCTCGCCGCCGCGGTAAACCGCGGCGGCG
>DASWZK010000086.1:0-2047 GCA_036404515.1 Candidatus Limnocylindrales bacterium | reverse complement strand
GCGCCGCGGTGTTCAGGCTGTGGCTCCCGCTCAGCAGGCCTTGCCCCAGCGGGCTGTACGCGATGACGACGCGCCCTTGCTCCCTTGCGTATGGCACAAGCTCCCAGTGCGGCAGTGGCGTAGCCAGGCTGAAGCGAACCTGGTTGGTGAGGACGGCGTGGCCGAGGCCGCGCTCGGCGGCGCGCCAGCGTCCGAGCGAGTAGTTGCTGACGCCGACGTGGCGAACGAGCCCATCCTCCAGAAGTGGCCGCATGGGTGCCATGGTCGATCGGGGCGAGACGAACGGGTTCGGGAAGTGCACCTGATACAGGTCGATCGCATCCACTCCGAGACGCCGCAGGCTCCCTCGCACCTGCCAGCCGACGACCGACGGCTGCGGCAGCAGCGGCACGAGCTTCGAGGCGATGACGAGCCCGTCCCGCCGGCCGCGGATCGCCTCGCCCACGATACGCTCCGAGCGCCCGAAGCCGTAAATCTCGGCGGTGTCGATGAGGGTGACCCCTAGCTCGATCGCCCGTCGGACAATGGCGGGAGCGGTGTCGCTCGCGTAAGTTGCGCCATACGCCCACTCACGCGACCCGAACTGCCAGGTCCCGAGGCCGATGACCGAGAGCCGCAGGCCGCCGACCTCCACGTAGCGCATCATCTAAGCCTCCCGGCGATGTGCCGTCTTCGATTGGTCCGAACGCCGCCGCAGCTCAGCCCCGTCCCAGGAACGCACGGACCTTGGCTGGCGTGATGACGAAGATCTCGCGCGGCGCCGTCCGCGGATAGGGTGCCCCGACGTACCGCTGGGAGAGCATGTTGATGAAGGCTAGTCCCAGGTCGTCGCGGATCTCGGTGACTCGCCCACTGACCGAGAGGCGGCGCCCCGCGACCGCCGGATCAGCTACGGAAACCGCGATGTTCGGGCGTTGGCGCAAGGCACGGCTCTTGTATGACTGGGTCGGCGAGCTCGTCAGGATGTGCTCGCCGTCGTAGTCCACCCACATGACGTGGGTCACGAGCGACCCATCCGCTTCGGTCAGGGACACGTGCGCGGGCACGTTCGTGCGCAGCAGGTAGGCGAGTTCATCGGGTATCGCTGGCACGGCGGCACCTCTTACGGAACTGCTCCAGGTGGCGATCGAGCCTCGGATAGCCGATCGGGCGAAGGTCTCGGGAGCACCGGCAATTGTAGCTGTGCCAGGCCAGGATCAAGACTCTCTATGAAAGGGAACCTCGCCGTCAAGGCGGATGTCCCGCCCGTCTATGAACCGGTCCAGTCCGTCACGGACCCTCGGATCGTCGACGGGATCGAGCAGCGCTCATCTCTCTATGGCCTTCTAGTTGTGAAGGACAAGGTTGCATGGGAGGCTGCGCCGGCGGCCCAATTCCATGCGGGGGTCGTCACGCGACCAGCAGGATAGCGGGGCCTGCCGGGGCGAACGGTTCGTTCTTGGACAGAACGTGCCAGATGGCTTCGGCGAGCTGGCGGGCGATGTCGATCCGGGCAACCTTGGCGCCACGCCCGCGGCCAAGCCTGTGCTTGGTCCGCTCGTAGCGATCGCGGTAGCAGGCATCACGGGCGGCGTGGGTGGCCGCCTCGATGAGCGCCGGGCGCAGGTACTTGGGCCCGTTCTTGGCCAGCGGGCCGCGGAAGTCGCGGTTACCCGACCGGCGCACGAGCGGGCACAGGCCCGTGTATCGGGTGAGCTTCTTCGGACTCGCGAAGCGGCGAATGTCGCCGATCTCAGAGGCAATGGTGTAGGCGGTCACCGGGCCAACGCCGGGAACGGTCATCAACAGCGGGATGTAGGGGTGGTCGGCACCGAGCCGGGCGAGCTCACGGCCACACTCATCGATGCGCTCGTCGAGTTCGTCGAGCATGGCCAGGCTCGTGGCTAGCGTCGTGGCCCAGGGCTCGGGCAGCTCAAAGCCGGCGAGGAGCTCGCGTCCGGATGTCCCGAACAGGTCGGTGACCGGAACGGTGTGACCGAAGGTCATCAGCGTGGCATGAATGCGGCACTTCAAGGCGCTCCGGTGGTGGACCAGATGGAGCCGGAAG
>DASWZK010000085.1:0-26523 GCA_036404515.1 Candidatus Limnocylindrales bacterium | reverse complement strand
TGGTGCAGAGGGCTCGACACATCGTCAGCACGCCATACGCGCGCGCACCCGGGCTCGCGTCGCGAAGGCTGCGGCTCTGCACCTCGGCTGCGTAGCAAGCTATTGCGGCGACAAACTCTGGCCAGGAGATGTTTGGGATGGCGGTGGTCGGCTCTGGACCCACGAGGGTGACGCCAGCCTCTCGAATGAGATAGAAGTTCTCCAGCCACAACTCGATGCCGTCGCGAATGTGGAACGGCTCGCCGGGGCTGATGACGCCAACGGTCCCGCCCTCGCGGAAGTGGGCGAGCGTCTCTCGCCCCACATAGACGAGTTCGAGCCGATCGTCCCACTCGGGATGTCGCTCGACTATGCGCGCGTGCAGCGCCGCGATCCGCGCGATGTCCTTCTCGTTGAGATCCTGAGCCGTCACAACGAGGAGATCTATGTCACTCACGCCGTCGTCGAACCCGCCCGAAACAGCGGAGCCATAGAGATACACGGCCACGAGTTCAGGTCCGAAGGCCGACCGTAGGCCGGTCTTCAGCTCCTCGACAAAGGGGGCGGGCGGTTGTCTGTCGGTCACAGACAGACGATCGGCTCGTGGGCGCGCTGCGTCAAGGCCAACTGAGTTCTTCGCCGACTACGCCACACGAGTCGTCTCGCGGCGAGCGATTCCATTCACAGGCCCGGATTCCGCGGAGCCGTCGCTGCGGAGACCAAGAGACTGTAGAGGAGTTGAATGAGCCAGTGTCGATCCGCCATACGTCTGAGCGTTGTGATCATCGCCGCCAGTGGGACATACCAACCAGTTCTCACCCGACACTCAACAAAGTGCGTCGATACACCATTGTTAGCTGAAGAGTCATTGCGCACTACGTGATCTCAATCGATGATTAAAGTGCTGATACAAGAAGTGTCAGCCATGTGTAAATGAGCTGACTCATGAGCCGACACACTAAGGAAAGGTCACCACCGATGAATGAAGCGCAGGATCAATCAACGAGATCGGAGCTAAGCAGTTGCGCCAACAGGGCCAACCGCCGCGCTAGTAGTGATGGGCACGCTTCACCACACGAGCCAATCACAGACGCGCGATGGCGCGCTCCTGAGAACGTCGAGCATAGATTGTTCCTAGACGAACATCCCCAGTGTCGAGTGACCGAGGACAAGTGGGCAGAACTCAATCGCTTCATAGATTGGGAGGCGAAAGACCTATTCCGTCGGTCTCACCAGATGACCGTGGAGGACATCAGACAGGAGATCGTGGCTGGCATACTGGAGTGCGCGACCTACTACCGAGATCTCGACGAAGATGGCCGACCTGTGTTCGACTTTCTCGAGCAGGCTCCGTCCTACATCGTTCGCCATGCGGCCGGCAGTGTCAGCTCGGAGCTTCGCCGGCGGCGTGCTAGCGCCCAGCGAACCTATTCTTACGATGCCCCGATTCACCTCAGTTCCGATGACGGTGATGGCGAGGAGATCTCGACGATCCTGGCAGACCCATCGGCCGTGGTTGATTCCGCGTCTGTCGAACTGCACGAACTGTGTTCGGCGATCTATGCGCGATTGCGCTCGGATGCGAATCTCCGCGACAACACGACCACCCGTCAGGTTTGGAACCTCATCCTGACTGGGCACAATCGCACTGACATTGGTGCGCTGCTTGGCCTTCGTCGCCAACGCGTTCATGAGTGTGTCGTTCGATTGCGGGACGTCATCGCCGAGATCGAGCCGTCAGTGGCCGCATAATCCTAGCGACGAGCGGCCATGCGATACGCCCAACTCGAATCGCCTATGCTCCCGTGAGCAGCTTGCGATCGGGAAGGCTCACCCAAATCGTTCTCGACCAAGGTCGATCAGGGCCATCGGCGCGCTTGAGAGCTTCCGCTGTTCGCCCGTCTCTACGAGTCGTCCAGCTCGACCAAAACGGTCCCGACGAATCGGATTGACGAAGCTCGCGTCGGGAAGCTACGCCACGAGCGGCATAGGGCCCTTCACCTCGAGGCCTTCGACTGGCGCAGCAGAGCTCGTCCCGCTCACCCAGGGTTCCCCGCTCTGCTATGGCGATGAACCAATCAGCACTTGTGACGGGTGGCCATAAGCAGGACAATCGCGCCATTGCGTTTTCCGATGGACGCTGCCCAGGCTGCGGCCGCACCCACCCAATCCTACGGACCCTCCAGGCTTAGTCTAGCTTGATGATTCTGCGGCCCGACGATGCTCCTCCGCAGCCTCCTTGGAATCGAAGTCGAGACCACACTGACAACCCCATTGCTCCTCATAGCGATCGTCACTGATTAGCACGACTTCGTGTTCAGGCCCAAAGTCTCGCCTCCACTCATCTATCGCCTCGATTGGAACCAACTCGGCGGGTAGGTCTTGGTTTGCTTCTTCATCAACGCCCACTTGTCATCTCCATGCTTATGCTCGTTGATGTGGGCCAGAATACCGAACAAGAACGCGAAGTCGCTGGCTCGAATGGAGCGCCAGTAGTCCTACCTCCGGCTGCTCCATGGAGGGCGAGCCGCTGCTTGCGGGCTGCCTCCGCCAGCGCGTCTCTCAGTTCCGGATCCATCGATCACCCCCGTCGTCGGAGCGGCCGACCTGGCCGGTTGTGGCGTGGATACCGCGGTGCCAGGGCACCCCATCGCTCCGCTTGTTCGCGCCTGACTGCCTAACTGACTGCCTGTTTTGCGGCTTTGGGCGGCTTCTGGCGGTTCTTGGCGAACAAAAAAAGGGACGATTCCCTCGTGAAATTGGGGTGGCCTACGGGGGTCGAACCCGTAACCTGCGGATCCACAGTCCGCTGCTCTGCCGGTTGAGCTAAGGCCACCGTCGGGACCCCTGGCGCAGCGTTCCATTCGGTCGCGCCGGCAAATGGGGCGACCGGGAGTATAGCGGCTGCGCGCCGGCGGGAGTAGGGAGCTGGCACTCTGATGGGAAGACTGCGCTCCTGACACTCACTTTGGGCGAAGCCGGGACGGCGTCTTCGACCGACCGGGGCCGCGCCAGCTCCGACGGGCGGGTGCCGCCCCGGATTCTCCGCGGAACGGCGTGGTACCACCTGACGGAGAAGGGGGGACCTCAGGGCGGGTTATGGGGCGACCACTCCCGGCCTAGTGTTGAGGCGTCAAGACCAGTTGGGATCGGATCGCCGAACATGCTGGGCCACGCAATCCCATCCGCCTCCGCGTCACACGCTTCGCTGCACAGGCGGCGAATCGCTGGTGTGTCTCTGCTCCTTGCCGCCGCGGCCATCGTTGTCACCGCGGGTACTGCGTTCGCCTGGGACGCCTCTGCTTTCAGCCCCGCCGATGAGCAACTCCTCTTCACCCTCACGAATCAGGATCGTGCTTCGGCCGGGCTCAACGCCCTCGTCAACGACTCCTACCTCCACAAGGAGGCCGAGTGGCGGGCCCAGGACATGGGCGTTCGCAACTACTTCTCGCACCAGATACCGCCGACCAACAACATGGTCTTCAGCTACATGCAGGCCGACGGCTACTGTTTCAAGGTTGCCGGCGAGAACATCGGCCTCAGCACGTACCCCGATGATGTCGCCACCAGCCGCATCGAGGCCGGCTTCATGGGTTCACCGACTCACCGTGCCAACATCCTCGGCACATGGGCGGACATGGGCGTCGGCGCGTACAAGGCGGCCAACGGCGACAAGCTCTACGTCGTCCTGTTCTCGATCCCCTGCGGCGTGACGGCATCGACGCCGACCCCGGCCAAGACTCTGGCGCCGACACTCGCTCCCACTAGCAAGCCCACGCCCAAGCCGACTGCCCCACCGACCGCGAAGCCAGCAGCGACCGCGAGCCCCACCGGGACGCCTTCGGCCAGCCCGACCGCTACCGACGTTTCGACGGCAGCTCCCAGCCCGGCGCTGCCGGCGCCGTCGAACGCGGCCACGGCGACCGTCGCCCCGAGCCCCGGCCCGTCGAGCCAGACCGTGGCGGTCAGCAACCAGGTTGGGGTGGAGCCGGCCAGCCTCCGGGTCTACCAGACGCCAGCCGCGCAGGGCCCCATCGACTCGATTCTCGGCTGGTTCTTTGGCGGCCTGTTCGGCTTGTAACGCCGTCACGGTGGAGCCCTCCTTGCTGACCTCAAGGTAGCTGGATGCAAGGCGCGTGCGCGGAACGCCAAGGGTCCGTTCTTCGCCTGCCCGATTGACTACACTGCCGACGTGTCAGCTCAGCAGCCAATCTTTCAATCATCCGAGGCTCGCGCAGCCGGGTCTGTTGACGGGCAGGTCCGCGGTGACGGCACGATCCTCGAAGCCCGCAACCTGACCAAGCGCTACCGGCTCGGCAACCGCGATGTGGATGCTCTCCGGGGCGTCTCCCTTCAGGTTCGCCGCGGTGAGTTCGTAGCCCTGATGGGGCCGTCCGGCTCGGGCAAGAGCACGCTGCTGCAGCTCCTTGGAGGGTTGGACCGGCCGACCGGCGGCGAAGTTGTGCTCGACGGCGAGGTCGTCAGTCGGTTGAGCGATGCTCAAGCCACGCGCCTCCGCCGGGAGAAGACCGGCTTCGTCTTCCAGTTCTTCAACCTGATCCCGCTGCTGGACGTGTACGAGAACGTGGCGCTGCCGTTCACCATAGCCGGCATCGATCCTCGGCACGGTGACGCCGCCGTGCGGATTCACGACATGCTGGCCCTCCTGGACCTGCTCGGCCGCGAGCGCAACAGGCCCGACCAGCTTTCCGGCGGGGAGCAGCAACGAGTGGCGCTCGCGCGGGCTCTCGTGAGCCGGCCTGCGATCCTTCTCGCCGACGAGCCAACCGGTAACCTCGACTACGCGACGGGCGGCGAAATACTCGACGAGCTGTGGCGCTCCTGCGACGAGCGCGGCCAGACGATCGTGCTGGTGACTCACGACGCTCGCGCCGCGGCGCAAGCAGATCGAGTCTTGGTCGTGGGCGACGGCCGGATCCGCGACGAGATCGAGCTTGGCCGGCGGGCCAACCGTGACGCGGGACCGCTGATCGCCCGCCTCGCGCAACTGGGCCTCTAGCCCGTGCGGCGCCTATCGTCGCTAGCCTGGCGAAGCCTCGGCGCCCGCAAGATGCGCAGCTTCCTGACCATCGCCGGTATTGCGCTAGGAGTCGCAGTCCTCTTCGCCTCGCTCTCGGCCGGGGCGACGATGAATGCGGCCGTGGACAGGGCCGCAGCAGACGAGATGGGCCACGCCGCCCTGCGGGTTCAGGCCCTCGAAGAACTCGGTCTCAGCCAGGCCACGGTCGACGCGATCGCCCAGGCGCCCGGCGTGGTCGTTGCCGCTCCGGCCCTGGAACGAATGACGTACCTGTCTGCGAGCCTCGGTCAGACGCCGTCGGCCAAGCTGCCGCCTCCCGTCACCGTTCTCGGCATCGACCCGGTCAGAGAGCCGCAGCTCCACGACATGCCACTGGCCGCCGGTCGGGCGCTGGCGACCGGAGACGTCCAATCGGCCGTGATCACGCAGACCCTCGCCGACCAGGAGCACGTCGGGGTCGGGGGCACGGTATCCCTGAACGGCACCCTCGCCGCCGGGCCGCAGGCCTACCAGATCGTCGGCATCTTGACGGGCGACGGGCCGCTCCCCGAGGCCGGAGGGCGGCTCGTCCTCATGCCGCTGGCCTCTGCCCAGACCCTCTTCGGGACGATGGGCGCGACCCGCGTTGACGTGGGCGTGGCTGCCGGTACGTCGGTCGACGAGATCATCGGCGAGCTCGGTGTGAGCATCAAGACAGAGCCATACCTGCTCCAGCGGAGTTCGGATCTCGCTGCCTCGCTTCGCACCGAGATGGCCGACTTCGGAAGCGCCCTCCTGCTCGTGGCGGTGGTGGTTCTCTTCGCGGGTGCGTTCCTGATCTTCAACACGCTGTCGATGACTGTCGCCGAGCGGACCCGCGAAGTAGGGCTGCTGCGTGCTGCCGGAACGACTCGTTCGCAAGTCATGGGCCTCATCCTGCTCCAGGCCTTTGCCTTAGGGGTGCTGGGCTCGGCCGTGGGTGTCTGCGCAGGCGTCGGTCTGGCGGCGTTGATGCTGTCATGGGTTGGTTCTTCCGGCCCGATCGCCCTGACCGCGCCCGCGCTCTCGGCCGGCTCCATTGCCATGGCCCTCCTCATCGGCGTCGCCCTCACGCTGGCGGCATCGCTCGAGCCGGCCTGGCGGGCCGGTCGTATCACGCCGGTGGATGCCCTTCGCCGGGGCGCCCCGGGCGCAGCCGCCGGCGCGGCCCGCCTTCGCTGGCTGGTGGTGGTCTTCGGGGTCCTGGCAGTGGCGGCGCTCGCCGTCTGGCCCGGCGGTCAGGCTGGCGGGAGCGCCGAGGCGGCTTCTCTGGCCGCTGGAAGTGGTTCCGGAACGTGGGGGCCGCTCGTCATCTACGGCCTGCTGCTGGTCAGTGTGCTGCTCGTGCCGCTCGTGCTCGTGCCGCTCGTGCGAGTGGCCGGGCTCCCGTTCCGGATCTTCCGTAACGAGGAAAGACTGGCGCGCAGCTCCCTGTCACGCGACCGGAGCCGGACCGCGCTGACAGCCGGCGCTTTCGTCGTCGGCCTGGCGATGGTGGTCGCCCTGGCGACTGCGGCCCAGGATGTGCGCAAGATCGGATCGAGCTGGTTGACCGAGACGATCCCCGGGAGCGAATTGCTGACGTCGATTCGGCCTGTCGCTTTGACGGATCCGATTCGAGACCAGCTGGCGGCTACGCCAGGCGTCAAGTCCGTCTCGCCGATCGGGATCTTCGGTGTGCCGTATGTCTCTACGTCGCTCAATGGCGGCAGCACGCAGGAAACGGTCGTGCTCCAGGAGGCGGCAGCCATTGTCGGCAGCGACTATCTCGCCGATGGCCGCCTCAACTTCATCTCCGGCGATCGAACCTCGGCCCTCACCGCGGTCGACTCGGGCGGCTCGGTAATCGTTCCGGAGTCGCTGGCCGACGCGGCGGGAATCCGGCTCGGCGATTCGCTGGCTTTCGCGACGGGCCCGTCGCTGACCCAGCTCCGCGTCGTAGGCATCGTGGCCCATTCCATACCGGCCGGCTCTCAGGAGGCGATTCTCGTGGGCTGGTCGGATGCGCTGACCCAATTCGGGGTCGCCGGCGCCGACTTCTACGCGGTTCGATATGTGGCCGGCCAGGAGTCGACGGCGCGAACCGCGCTCGATGCGGCAGCCACCAGCTACGCCCTGGAACCCACCGAGTTGGATCAAGTCTCCGGCACTGTGGGTGACGCACTGGACCGAATCTTCCGGCTGCTCGATGCTCTGGCTCTGATCGCGGTCCTGGTCGCGGGGCTCGGCATGGTCAACACCCTCTCGATGAGCGTCCTCGAGCGCGTCCGCGAGATCGGCGCGCTGCGAGCGACCGGCATGACCAGCCGTCAGGTATGGGGCATGGTTGTCGTCGAGGCCGCCGTCCTCGGCGTCGTAGGGTCGATCGTCGGAGCCGCTGTCGGACTGCTGGTGGGCGCTTTGCTCATCGCCTGGTCGAGCGGTGGCTTTGGGCTCGGCTTCGATCCGCCGTGGCAATCGATCGCCCTGGCCGTCTGCTTCGGCATCCTGGTCAGCATCCTCGCGTCGATCTACCCGGCCAGGCTGGCCAGCCGCCTTTCGATCGTGAGGGCCCTCCAGCACGAATAGCGGGCCGGCGGCCCGCTTCCGCCCGCCCCTCTCGCGTCGGTTGCCCCGTTTGTTACACTCGGCCCATCCGGAGCAGGAGCAGAGTCCCCGGTTGTGCCCGCGCCGCAGCCCGCGCCGCAGAAGGATCAACGACGCATGCTCGCGACCCACCAGCTGAACCGTCTCCCCGCCGCCGAGCGCGGCATCACGATTGCCGATTTCCTGGTCCCGATTCGAGTCGGCGAGCGAATGAGCGCTCGACTCCGCCACATCGCCCTGATCTGCCTCGGCGCAGCGTTCATTGCGCTGACCTCGAACGTGGCGATCTGGCTTCCCGACAACCCCGTCCCGATCACCGGACAGACTCTGGCGGTGCTGGTCGTCGGCGGCGCCCTGGGCTTTCGCCGCGGCGCGATGTCGGTGGCCCTCTACTTGATCCTCGGTTTCTTCCTGCCCGTCTACGCCGGCCAGTCCCACGGCCTGAACACGATCGTGGGCGTCGGCTCGAGTGGCGTCGTGCTGGGGGCCCGGGGCGGCTACCTGATCGGCTTCTTCTTCGCCGGGGCCCTGGTCGGGTGGCTGGCGGAGCTGGGCTGGGACCGCCACGTCAGCGGTGCCGTAGGCGCCATGATCCTGGGTGAGGTCGTGATCTACGCCGTGGGAGTGCCGTGGCTGGCGATCGCGGCACACCTTTCGCCTCAGGCCGCGATCGACAAGGGTTTCGTGCCGTTCCTGATCGGCGACGCCATCAAGCTCGCAATCGCGGCCGGGATATTCCCCTTCGCCTGGTGGCTGGTAGGCCGAAGAGCCGACGACCGTTAGCGGCGTCCCACTCCGTTGTTGGCTCCTGTGTTCCTCGCTCACACAAGTCAGAGTGCCCTTGCTCCGGTGCTCGGATCTGCCCGGGCCCGAGCCGCCGGGATCCCGGCGGCTCACGGGCGTCGTCAGAAGGTTGCCCATTCGTCGGGCCCGAGCTCGCCGACACCGAATAGCCTAAGGCAGGGCTCCAGGCCCTCGATCGTGACCGGGACGAGTTCTCGCTGCCAGGTCTCGCGGGTGCAGCGCACCTTGATCTCCAGTGCACGTTTGCCCTCGATCGCGAACACCTCGTCGCCGGCGATACGGTAGCCGAGCTTCTCCGAAACGCGCGCGGAGGCGGCGTTGCCGTCGATATAGCCGGACTCGGCGGCCTCCGTATCGAGCCCGTCGAAGGCCAGGGCGAGTACTGCGGCCCGAGCCTCGGTTCCCAGCCCTTGGCCCTGGAACTCGCGTCCCAGCCAGCTTCCCGAGTTAACGAGTCGACGGATTGCGAAGTCTCGCGCCATCACTTCCTGGACTCCGATCGCGCGATCGTCCTTGGTAACCACCAGTCCAAGCGACCAGGCCGCCGGGCTCCATCGACCGCGTTCGCCCCACCAGTGAAGCAGGAACTGGCGCTCGAAGGCCGGTGATGGGAGCTTGTGCCAGGGGACGAGGAATGCCGTTCGGTCTGCGTCGACGATCCCGGCGCGGGCAACGCGCGCGAGCTCCAGGAGATCTTCGTCGGTCGGCAGGCGCAGCTCCAGGCGCGGCGTTCGAAGGCGCAGGTCGAAGAGCGGCCAGGGGTGTCCGGGCATGGACGTAGGTTAGCGGACCGGTCGAGCGGGGGAAGAGAGGTCTCCGTTCCAGGCCGGATCGAGGTGCTGCGGGAGACCGCTCCGGCTAGGCCGACTTGCGGCGGCGAACCGGTGCGACCTCGACTTCGGGCTCGCCCGTGACGACCTCGGCCGGCGCCTTGGCGGCCTTGCGGAGCGGTCTGGCCTTCGCCTGGGCCAGGGTCTCCGGTGCGGCGCCCGAACGAGCGGCCTTCGCCGCGGCGACGCTCGCCTGGAGGGCGGCCATCAGGTCCGTGACTCCCGCCGCCGGAGCTGCTGCCGGTTCGGCGATCTCGGCGCCCGCGGCCTTGGCTTCGATGATCGCCAGCAAAGCCCCCCGGTATTCGTCGTGGTAGGCCGCCGGCTCGAACTCATGCGTCATTGCCTCGACGAGCTGCTCGGCCATGGCCCGCTCGGCGGGCTTGAAGGTCATCTCCGCCTCGGGCAGTGACAGCTCCCCGAGCGAGCGGACCTCGTCGGGCCAGTGGAGCGTGGACAGCAGCATGGTCGAGGCAAACGGGTCGATGGCGGCCAGCTGTTCGCGGTCCTTCACCACGACCTTGGCAATGGCCCGCAGGCCGCGCTCGGCCAGGACGGACTTGAGGAGGCAGAACGCCTTGCGCGCAATCGGCTCGGGCTCCATGTAGTAGGCCGCCTTGACGAAGCGCGTCGTCTCACGGCCGGAGTCGATCGGGACGAACTGCTCTATCTCGATGGATCGGACGGTCTTGAGCGGTACAGCCGCCAGATCGTCATCGGTAACGACTACGTACTGACCGGGCGCAATCTCGTAGCCTCGGACGGTGTCGCTCCGCTCGATGTAGGCGTCGTCCGTGGGGCAGTAGGTCTTCATCTGGATTCGACCGTGGCAGTGGGCGTGGAGCATGTTGAAGCTCACACCTTTCGATTCCGTGGCCAGGTACAGCTTCACCGGAATCGTCACCAGCCCGAACTGGATGGCTCCCTTCCACATCGAACGCGCCATTGGATCGCTCCTTGCAACGCGCCCCTTCACAGTGGGTCCGCGAGGCGCGAGCATAGCGCGGCCTCGGGCAGTGTCCAGCGGGGTGCGCCCCGTGTTCCGCGGGGCCGGTCGGCGGCCGTTCCGAATGCGCCGATCGCCTCGGTTTGGACGGGTCAATGTCGGCGGAGCTCGGCCTCGGCTTCGGTGAGGCGGGCCAGGATGCCGTCGCGCAGGCGATCGAGGCCGGCGTAGACCTCCTTGGCACTGGTTCCGATCGACGTCAGGGTCGACTTGAGGGCGCGCAGCGTCTCCAGCTGTTCGCGGACGCCCCTGAGGGCGTCTGCCACGGCCGCAGCGTCCACTTCGACGTCGTGGTCGCGCAGCGTTTGCAGCGCCAGCAGCCTGGCCAGCCGGACCGCGGCCTCGAGAGTGGCCGGATCGGGCATTGCCGGGTCCACGACGCAGTAGACGTCACCGGCTCGGACGTCGAACGGGGCGATGCCCGCCGGGGCGTGAGCCGGGGTGAAGACGATCAGGGCCACGGCCGCATCGCGGTTCGCCTTGGCTTCGCGCAGCTCGTCCCGCATGGCTCGACCCGAAACGTAGCGGTCCTTGCACTCCACGACAACCCGCAGCTCGGCCCCGGCCGTAGCCTCGGCGTTGAGCGTCAGGACGAAGTCGCCCTTCTTCGAGCTCATGAGGGCGCCGGCCTCCGTGCCGGTTCGCTCGAGGATGTCGCCCGAGCCGCGCGCCAGGTCTCCGAGCAGCTCCTCGACGGCGCCTTCGAAATCCCCGCCTTTCGCCGTCGATTTGGCTCGCTCCGATGCCCGGGCGGCACCGGCCGCCTCCAGGGCAGCCAGCTTCTCGCCGATGGCCTTGAACCCCTCTGCCATCTCGGTCCGGAACTGGTGCAGCGGCGAGCCCAGCCGGGTGGGATCGAGAAGCTGGGCGAGCCGCGACGCGTCGCCGTCGAAGTACGTACCCAGCAGTGTCTTCATCCGGCCGATGGCGCTGTCGCGCTTCGCCTCGTCGAAAAGCTCGTCCACGAAGCCGCGCAGCTGGCCCTTGTCGCCGAGGAACTTCTCCAGCGTGCGCGGCAGTCGGCCCTCGCCGTCGGCAAAGTTCTGTCGCAGGACTGAGTCCAGCGCGGTGGCTGCGCGTTCGTTGGCCGCCTCCGTCTGCCGTAGCAGCCCCTGGAACTCGGCCCGGACCGCATCGACGTTCATCGTGACGCCCACGCTCTGGATCGCCGTCAGGCCGACCCGCAGGGCGCGTTCCATCAACGCCGCGTGCCCCTCGGCCGGGCGTTCGGCGACGAACGCTGCCAGCGCCGGGTCCTCGAGAACGAGATGCTCGACCACGATCCGATCGGGCTCGACGCGGACGCTGATTTGTCGGATCGGCGATGAGGGGAGCTGGACCAGCCTGGCGGTATCCACGCGCCAAGCCTGGCCCAGGCGTGTGCCAGCTAGCGTGTCATGGCCGCGCGACGGCACCGCGATGTGGAGCGGCGCCAACCTTCGGCCGTCCCCAGTCATCGGAGGTCGGATACTGCGCGGGATCGACGGTCGCGGTGGGCGGCACTGTTCGCTGTGCTGGCTCCCGGCCTCGGTCTCGGGGCGTCGATCCGGGGCGGTCGTTTCGTGGAGCCATCCGTCCGGATCCCGCTGACCGCTGCCATGGCGGCGTGATCACGGGACGCGCCCTGTCGCGGGGGGCGTGGAGTGGTTTCGCCATCGAGACGGTCGGCCTGATTACCTGGATTCCGGCGATCACGATGCGTGGGCTCGCTAAACCCGTACCTTCACGTAAACGGTAATGTTGCGCTAGAATGCGGTCATGCCAGAACCGAAAGAGCTCGAACCCGAAGACGTGCGACTGCTGCGCATCCAGGAGGCTGCCGCCGAAGTCGGTTTGACGCCTCGCTCCGTGCGCTACTACGAGGAGCTGGGCCTCCTTCGGCCGGCGGCCCGATCCGAAGGTGACTACCGGCTCTACGACGAGACGGATGTGGAGCGGCTCCGCTTCATAAAGGAGCTCCGCGACGATGCGGGCTTCTCACTCGCCGAGATCGCGCAGCTGCTTGAGGACGAGGCAGCGCGAGAACGCGGCCACGCCGCCTACCACGCGACCACCGATCCAGCCGAACGAATGCAGATTCTGCGCGACCGGCTGGTTCGCTACGACCACCAGATCGAGATGCTCCGCAGCAAGATCGATCGATTGGGAACCATCGTCAGCGAGACCGAGGGCAGAAGGTCCCGGACGGCAGCCAAGATCGAGGAACTCGGAGCGACCGAAGCGTGAGAAACCCCGTCCGCAACCTCGTCAATCCGACCCACTCGAGCTATCGCTGGTGGGTCCTGGCCGTGACGAGCGTCGGCGCCCTGATGGCCTCGCTGACCGGCGGCACCCTGATCATCGCCCTGCCCGAGATCCTGCGAGACCTCCATACGGACATCTTCAGCCTGCTCTGGATCGTCGTCGGCTACACCCTGGTGGCCACCGTCCTGGTCCTGAACGCCGGGCGTGTCGCCGACATGGTCGGCCGGGCGCGCTCGTATACGTTGGGCTTCGTCATCTTCACCGCAGCCTCGATCCTGTGCGCCCTTGCGCCGGACGCGAACCAGCTGATCGCCTGGCGTCTCGTCCAGGGCGTCGGTGGGGCCCTGTTGATGGCCAACGCCACCGCCCTCGTTACCGACGCTTTCCCTCGCCTGGAGCTCGGTAAGGCCCTCGGCATCAATGCCATGGTCATCGGTGCGGGCGCGATCATGGGCCCGATCCTGGGCGGCTGGCTGACCGGCTTCGGCTGGCGGACCATCTTCTGGTTCAACGTCCCGATCGGGCTCGTCGGGGTCGTGGCGGCCGGCCTCATCCTTGTCGAACAGATCCCGCACGATCAGCGTGTCGAGATCGACTGGGTCGGCTCAGTGCTGTACTTCGTCGGTCTGATGGGCCTGATGATGGCCCTGGCGTTCGGCGGCGTGTACGGCTGGACGACATGGTGGGTCGTCGGCGGCTTCCTTGCCTTCATCCTGGCGGCGCCGGCCTTCCTGTGGATCGAGGCGCATCACCACGCCCCGCTGCTCGACCTGTCGCTCTTCCGCGATCGACTGTTTGCCATGGGCAACCTGGCCGGATTCCTCAACGCGATCGCCCGGAACGGAGTGCTGTTCTTGCTGGTCTTCTACCTCCAGGGCGCCCGAGGCGAAGACCCGGTAACGGCCGGACTCATGCTCGCGCCGCTGGCTATCGGACTGATCGTGCTGTCGCCGATCAGCGGCGTGCTGGCCGATCGCTACGGCTCACGCGTGCTGGCCACGGCCGGCATGGTCATCACGGGCTTGGGCCTGGCCGGTCTGATGACCCTCCAGACCGACACGCCCTACTGGCAGCTGGCCTTCTGGCAGCTCGTCGTGGGAGCGGGTTCTGGCATCTTCAACTCACCGAATACCAGCGCCGTGATGGGCGTGGTCCCGCCGAACAAGCGGGGTATGGGTGCAGGCACGCGGATGATGCTCATGCAATCCGGGTTCGTCGTCTCGATCGCGCTGGCGATCGGCCTGGTGTCGGCCTCGATGGACCCAAAGGTGCTGGTGGCCATCTTCTCCGGCACCCAGATCGGCGGCGGTGGAATCAGTCTGGCGCCGTTCATGAACGCCCTCCACCTGGCATTCCTGGCCGGAGTCGTGGCCAGCGCCCTGGGGGCGGTGGCGTCTCTTATGCGCGGCCAACACCGCTCATATGAGGGCGCCGAGCACCGGCCCGCGATGGGGCGCGAGGCGGCCGGGTGATCCTGGGCGGGCGAGTCCGGTTCGGGGCCGCCGGCCGCGCCCTGCGGCACCGCAACTTCCGCTTCTTCTTCTTCAGCCAGCTGATCTCCGTCACCGGAACGTGGATGCAGACCCTGGCTCAGGCCTGGCTCATGGTGACCCTGGTTGGGCCGAACCAGGCCATCGTGTACCTCGGCCTGCTCGGCGCGGTGCAGTTCCTGCCGGTCCTGGTGCTGGGCCTGTTCGGCGGGATCATCGCCGACATCTGGCCCAAGCGGATGACGTTGATCGGAACCCAAACCACGGCGGGCCTGCTCGCGCTCGTCCTGGGCGGGCTCGTCTACTTCCACCTGGTCGCGGTCTGGCACGTGTTCGTGCTCGGATTCCTCCTTGGCCTGGTAAACACGGTGGACATGCCTGCGCGCCAGTCGTTCGTCGTCGAGATGGTCGGCGGTGACGACGTGGCCAACGCCGTTGCGCTTAACTCGGCCGTCTTCAACAGTGCGCGCATCATCGGGCCGGCCATTGCCGGGGTCCTGATCGGCCTTCTGGGCACGGCCCTCTGCTTCATCCTCAACGGGCTCAGCTACGGGGCCGTCGTCATCGGCTTGCTGGCCATGCGCGACAGCGAGCTGAGGCCGGCGGCTCGACTGGCAATGCCAAGGAGCCTGACGGCGGTCCGCACCAACCTGGGCGAAGGCCTGCGATACGTCTGGAACACGCCGGTTGTGCTGCTGGCCATCGCAGTGATCGGGTTCGTGTCCACCTTCGGTATGAACTTCAACGTCGTTCTGCCGGTCATGGCCGCCAGTGTCCTGAACGTTGGACCAAATGGATTCGGAGTCCTGTACGCGTCGATGGGCGCCGGGGCGCTCGTGGCCGCAGTGTCGGTCGCCATGCTTCAGCGGCCGCGGCTCCGAGTTCTGATTGGCGGCGGCGTGGTGCTCGGCGTAGCCGAGTTCGTACTTGCAGCCACCAACTCATACCCGATCGCGCTGGTGGCCGTCTTCTTCGCCGGCGTTGGTGCCATCGCGACGTCAGTCAGCGCCAACTCGCTGATCCAGATCACCGTCCCTGGTCCGCTCCGGGGCCGGGTCATGAGCGTCTATACGACCGTCTTCTCCGGCTCGACGCCGATCGGGAACGGGCTGACCGGTGGCGTCGGCGGCCTGTGGGGCACACCGGCTGCGCTGGTCATGAACGGCGCGATATCCCTCGGGGCGGAGGTCGTGGCGGCTGTGGCAGTGCTGCGGGGCTATGCGAGGGTCGGTGGGGGCCGAGGTGATGGATCGGCTGATCCGGCGCGCGCGGCCGCGAGCCTGCCTTCTATCGATTAGTCGTTCGCCGGCAGAGGCCACGGGCACACGGCTGGCGACGCGAGGCCACCGGTAGAAGCAGCCCGCCGGGAGCTACGCAACTACTCGGCGACCGCTCCCAGTTCGAACGAGTATGCGATCAGGTCGATGCCCCGCACCGGCGCGAAGTCGCGGTCGGGACGGCGGTCGAAGCCCATTCCTTCGTAGAGCCGGATCGCGTCGGGCATCCACGTGCCGGTATGCAGGACGAGGCGCTTCCGGCCGTCGGCGCGGGCGCGGTCCAGGCAGGCCTGCGTAAGCGCTCGCCCGAGGCCCTGCCGCTGCCGGGCCGGATCAACGGCCAGCATGCGTATTCCAGCCTCGCCCTCGCGCAGTTCTTCGGAATAGGGGTCGTCGGGACCACTGACGTACGTGGCTCCACCGAGCAGCTCGCCGCCAGGTCCGACCGCGACCAGGACGCACGAGAGCCGGGCACGGTGCGCCACGTCCCGGAGCTGGCGATCGTAGGTGTCCTGCTGGTGGATCACGTCAGGTGGCCCGTGGTAGGCCGCCACCGTCAGCTCGCCGAGGGGCCCGTACTCGTTCGGCCGAACGAGGCGGATCGCGAACGTTGAATCACGAGTGCTCATGCCGGCAGCGTAACCCCGGTGGCGCAGCGGCTGCCATGCGTTGGCGCAAGGTCATGCCGATCGCCGGTCGACCGCTCTGCTTCTCTTCTGCGCCTCCGGACCGGCCTCCAGCCTCCGGAGTGAGCCCCGTCAGGGGGCTGTGGGTCCGTCGGCCGGCCCGGTTGAGCGCGGTGCATGTGAGCGTCCGCGACTGCTGCGCTTCCGGGAAGACTCAGGCCTTGCATAAGCCTCACCCGGGCGAAGATGAGTGAGCCGCGGCCAGGCCGTTGGCCGTT
This sequence comes from Candidatus Limnocylindrales bacterium, assembly GCA_036404515.1. Lineage (GTDB taxonomy): Bacteria > Chloroflexota > Limnocylindria > Limnocylindrales > CSP1-4 > Fen-1039. The sequence continues at coordinate 10,344 of DASWZK010000085.1, read as the reverse complement.
TGTCGGCCGGCCGATGCCCCGGCCGATGCGCCGGCCGATGCCCCCGGCAGACCTTCCGCGGGCGTCCCGCCACTCGACACCCCCTGGGCTTCCGGCGGGCCCGACCGTCGACGCGGCCCGGCCCTTGCGCGATGATGGGGCCATGGTGAGTCATGGCTGAGGGACCACTTCTCGTCTTCGGGCCCCGCTCGCTAACGTACGACTTCGGGCCGCGCCACCCGCTTAGCCCCCGGCGTTTCGGGCCGGGGATAGGTTTATTGCGCGCGGTCGGTGCCGAGCCGGGTTTGGCTCCCGAGCCGGCGGCCGACAATGAGCTCGAGTGGCTGCACGCGGCCGACTACATCGCCACGGTGCGCCGCTTCTCGGCCGATCCCTACGGACCACCCGAGGCGGGGATAGGGCCCGGCGACGATCCGGCGTTTGCCGGCATGCACGAAGCTGCGGCGGCCGTTGCCGGCGGGTCCATCCGGGCGATCGAAGCAATCCTTCGCGGCGACGTCGACCACGCCCATCACCCCGGCGGCGGGCTCCACCACGCCATGCGGGCGCGGGCGAGCGGCTTCTGCATCTACAACGACGCGGCCCTGGCGATCGCCAGGGCGAGGCGCGACGGGCTGCGCGTCCTGTACGTAGACCTGGACGTCCACCACGGCGACGGCGTCCAGGCCCTCCACTACGCCGATCCGGGCGTCATGACGGTCTCCTTCCACGAGTCAGGTCGGTCCCTCTTTCCGGGCACTGGCTTCGTGGGCGAGCTGGGGGAGGGGGTTGCGGCGGGCACCTCGGTCAACGTGCCGCTTGAGCCACTCACAGGACCCGAGCCGTGGCTGGGCGCGCTGCGGGCTCTGATCCCGCCCCTGGCTGCTGCATTCGGGCCGGACGTAGTCGTGAGCCAGCATGGCTCCGACGGCCACGCCTGGGATCCGCTGGCGCACCTATCGCTGACGACGACGGCGATGGGCGAGGCGGCCCGGCTGGTCGATCGAGTCGCCCATCGATACGCCAGCGGACGATGGCTCGCGACTGGCGGTGGCGGCTACGCCGTTTACCGCGTCGTGCCTCGAGTCTGGGCGCTGACCTGGCTGGCCGGAGCGCACCGGGAGGCGCCTCGGATGCTTCCCGCATCGTGGCGCGCGCGCTGGGAAGGAGCCGCCGCGAGGTGGGACGACGCTCCGCTGCCCGAGGGTTTCGAGGATGCGCCGAACCTGCCGGCCGATCGATCGATCGGCCAGACAGCAGCCGAGAAGAACCGGCGCACGGTTGAGCTTGTTCGAACCGTCACGGTGCCGGCTCTGCTCAGCGTTGCCGAGGAGCGGGGCTGGTGGCGGTTCGACGGGGCCGTGCCGGAATCGACGACGCGCACCGCGCCGGCGGCAGAAGCGCCGCCCGCCCGCCGGGATAAGCCGATGCCGACGCTGGTCGCACCCCTGACGCCGGCCGCGCTCGACTCCCTGGCCGTGGCTCCGCAAGTGATGAGTCCTGCCGACCCGGCACTCGCCGCCGAACTCCTTCGCGCCGCGCTTCGAGACGGTGCCGTCGCCACAGGCGCCGTCAGCGGGGAGCGGCTCGTCGGCGTCGCGCTGGCGGCGTCCACGCCGCTCGACGGCGTGGACCGGCTCGTGGCCCTGGGCGTGGCGCCCGAATGGCGGCGTGGCGGCCTGGCCACGGCCATGCTGGAGGCGCTCGTCGAAGGGCAGGGCCGCGGCGGCCGCGCTCTGGTGGCGCTTCATACCGTCGCTGAGCGCGACCCGCTGGACCCGCTGCCCCGGCCGGTGCGCCGGGAAGTGGCCGAGCGGCTCCTCCTCCGCGCGTTCCAGGTACGACCACTGCCTCCGGACGTGGCCGCGGCTGATCCCCAGGCGCTGCTCGCCGCTCATCTGCCGGTCGGACTGCCGGCGGACGTAGCGATCGCGGCAGACGGATGGCTGTCTCGCCGTTGAGCGTCCGGCCGGCGTCCGGAGCCGACTCGCGGTCCGCTGACGCGTAACAGGACATCCTCCACGTGATCTGGCTAGCTGTTCCGGCCGGGCGGCTCCAATGTTAAGTATGCTCGTATATGTTGCAGCGACTCGGCGGCCGCTCGCTCCAAACATTGTGCAGTATGCTGGTATGCATTTAGGGACGGTTGCTCCAAACAAAGTTAAGTATGATGGTATGTATTTAGGGCCGGCCGTCTGGCATTTGCCTCAAACAACGAACGGTAACTACGCAAGTGTTTATAAAGGTCCGACCGGCCTATGCCAAACGGGACCAACGGCACACCGCCCAAACAGTGAGTGCCTATACATTGGATCCATCGAGTTTCAAGGGTCTGACCCAAGGGAAGACCCGAGTGGCATAACTACAGTGAAAGGTGCAGGGAATAGCGGTGGAAACGAAGGATCGTGGCATCTTCGTACTCAGGGCAGTAGTCGGCATGGGCTTCCTCTTCGCCGGCCTCGACAAGTTCTTCATGTGGGCGAGCGGAACGCCCTTTACCGCAGCCAGCTTCCTCAAGTTTGCGACGACCGGTGCCTGGCTTGGCAGCGACCCCAAGGCGATCGTCAACCCCACCCACCCCTTCTGGGTTTCGCTCGCAGGCAACGCCAGCCTGATGTCGATCGTCGACACGATGGTCGTCTTCGGTGAGTGCGCGGTCGGTATCGCGCTGATCCTCGGCCTGGCCACCCGTTTCGCGGGTCTCTGCGGCGCCGTGATGATGACGCTCTTCTACATCGCCAACTGGAGCTTCGCGACCGGCCCGTTCAACGAGCAGCTCATGTACGGTGTCATCGCGGGCACGATCGCCTTTGTCGGCGCCGGCGCCTACGCTCTCGACACAGCCGTGGCCAAGGTCGCGATCGTTCAGAAGATCCCGGGCGTCAAGTACGCCCTCGGGTAGGTTTTCCAGGAGTACCAGCGCGGGGAGCACCTCGTCCTAATCGATCTCCCTGCACCCAGACGGCGGGCCGCAAGGCTCGCCGTCTCTTCATGTCCGGCGAGTTCCAGGACTGAGGTGCTAGTCCTCATCTCGCCCACAAGCCTTCTTGCGCCCGCTACGCCCGTCGCGACTCGGGCTCGACTGGCCACCGCCGACCAATTCTAGAACGAATGGTCTAATCCCGCCCACGCCCGTATACTGAGCGTCTCGTGGCTGCCTCGACCCAACCGCGCTCCAAACGCAACGATCCGCTCGACCTCTTCGGACCGCCCGTGGCGGAGTGGTTCCGGTCCGCGTTCGCGGCCCCGACGCCGGCCCAGGCCGGGGGCTGGGCGAGCATCACGGCCGGGCGCCACACCCTGATCCACGCCCCTACGGGCAGCGGCAAGACACTCGCCGCGTTCCTCTGGACCCTCGACCGACTCGCACGCGAGCCCCGGCCAGGAACACCCACCGTCCGCGTCCTCTACGTCTCGCCGCTGAAGGCCCTCATCTACGACGTCGAACGGAACCTGCGGGTCCCGCTCGCCGGGATCCGGCTGGCGGCCGATCGACTCGGCGCGCCGATGCTACCGGTCGAGGTCGGCGTCCGGACCGGCGACACTCCGGCCGACGAACGCCGCCGTCTCGTCCGCAATCCACCCGACATCCTGATCACCACGCCCGAGTCCCTCTACCTGATCCTGACGAGCGGAGCCGCCGAGATCCTCCGTGGCGTGGAGCACGTGATCGTGGACGAGGTCCACGCTCTGGCGGGGACCAAGCGAGGCGCCCACCTGGCCCTGAGCCTGGAGCGACTGGAAAAGCTCTCCGCCCGACCCCCCCAGCGGATCGGGCTTTCGGCCACGCAGCGACCGGTCGAGACGATCGCCCGATTCCTCGGCGGCGTCGGGCCGGGCAGGGCAGGGGAGTCGCGCGACGTCCACATCGTCGACGCCGGCTCGCGCAAGCCCCTCGAGCTGTCGGTCCGCGTCCCGGTCGAGGACATGAGCAGACTCGGCGACCTGCCGCCCGAGGAGGCCCCCGGCGGTTCGGTCGAGGGCCCGGAGGCGCGCCACAGCATCTGGCCAGCGATCCACCCGCGCATCCTCGAACTGATCCGCGAGCACCACTCCACGATCGTCTTCTGCAACTCGCGCCGGCTTGCCGAGCGGCTGGCCAACAGGCTCAACGAGCTGGCCGGCGAGGAGCTGGTTCGGGCTCACCATGGATCGCTCGCCCGCGAGCAGCGGGTCGAGATCGAGGAGGCGCTCAAGGCCGGCCGCCTGCCGGCCATCGTCGCCACCAGCTCGCTGGAGCTCGGCATCGACATGGGCGCCGTCGACCTAGTGATCCAGGTCGAGTCGCCGGCGAGCGTGGCCAGCGGTCTGCAGCGGGTCGGTCGGGCTGGACACAACGTCGGTGAACCCAGCCGTGGCGTCTTCTTCCCGAAGTACCGCGGCGATCTCCTCGAGACCGCGGTCGTGACGGCGAGAATGCACGACGGGGCGATCGAGGAGACGAAGCTGCCGCGCAACCCGCTCGACGTGCTGGCCCAGCAGATCGTTGCGATGACGGTGCGCGAAACCTGGACGGCGGACGAACTCTTCGAGACCGTGCGGCGGGCGGCCCCGTACGAGAGCCTCACGCGCGACGCCTTCGAGGCGGTCCTCGGCATGCTGGCGGGCGCGTATCCCTCCGACGAGTTCGCCGAGCTGAAGGCCCGCGTAGTGTGGGACCGCGAGAGCGGCCGCGTTGAGGGCAGGCGTGACGCGCGGACGGTGGCCATCACCAGCGGCGGCACGATCCCGGACCGCGGGCTCTACCCCGTGTTCCTGGTCGGCGAGGCCGGAACGTCGGGCCGGCGTGTTGGCGAGCTCGACGAGGAGATGGTCTACGAGAGCCGCATCGGCGAAGTGATCGTGCTCGGGGCCACGAGCTGGCGGATCGAAGAGATAAGGCCCGATCGGGTGGTCGTCTCACCGGCGCCGGGCGTGCCCGGCAAGATCCCCTTCTGGCACGGCGACGGGCTCGGCCGGCCGATCGAGCTCGGGCGGGCCTTGGGCGCGTTCGTGCGCGAGCTCGAGGACGATCTGGGTCACGGCGAGCGTGGGCGCGAGCGGGCTCGACGGCGGCTGCTCGAGCACCACGACCTCGATGAACTGGCGGCTGACAACGTTCTTGGATACCTGGCCGAAGAGCGCGAGATGACCGGTGCGCTTCCTACCGACCGCCGGATTGTGATCGAACGATTCCGCGACGAACTGGGCGATTGGCGGGTAGTCGTCCTGACGCCGTTCGGCGGCCGGGTCCACGCCCCATGGGCCCTGGCGATCGAGTCGCGTCTCGACGGACGGCTGGGCCAGGGGGCGCAGACGATCTGGTCGGATGACGGCATCGCGATCCGGCTGCCGGAGGGCGAGGCCTTCGGCAGCGCTGCGAACGAGTTCGGCAGTAGCGCGGCCGGGATCGGCGGGCTGCGGGATCTGCTCTTCCCTTCGGCGGAGGAGGTCGAGGATCTGATCGTTGGGCGGCTCGGTTCCTCGGCCATGTTCGCGGCCAGGTTCCGCGAGAACGCGGCCCGTGCGCTTCTCCTGCCGCGGCGTCGGCCGGGGACGCGGACGCCGCTGTGGCAGCAGCGGCAGCGTTCGGCCGGGCTGCTCGCCGTGGCCAGCCGGTACGGCTCGTTCCCGATCATCGTCGAGACGTACCGCGAATGCCTGGCCGATCTGTTCGACCTGCCGGCCTTGCGCGAGGTGCTCGGGGGAGTGGCGAGACGGGAGATCGAGGTTCGAGACGTGCAGACGGTCGCGGCCTCGCGGTTCGCCGGCTCGCTGTTGTTCGAGTATCTGGCCGCGTTTATGTACGAGGGCGACGCTCCGCTAGCGGAGAGGCGGGCCGGGGCGCTGGCGCTCGACCGCGAGCTGCTGCGCGAGTTGCTCGGCCAGGAGGAGCTGCGCGACCTCATCGATCCGGAGGCCCTGGCCGACCTGGAGCTGGCTTTGCAGGGGCTGGTCCCGGAGCGGTCTGCCCGCTCGGCCGATGCGCTGCACGATCTGCTGCGCCGGCTCGGCGACCTGACCGCTGAGGAAGTCGCGGCGCGGATCGCGGAGCCGGCCGCAGCCGGCGAGTGGCTGGCGACGCTGGGAGCGTCGCGACGAGCCGTCGCGCTGCGGATCGCTGGCGGAGTCCGCTGGATCGCTATCGAGGACTCGGGCCGGTATCGCGACGCCGTGGGAATCGCTCTGCCGGTCGGCATTCCGACGGCCTTCCTGGCGCCGGTCGATGACGCGTTTGGCGGCCTGCTGGCGCGGTGGGCCAGAAGCCACGGCCCATTCCACTCGGTGGAGCCAGCACGGCGTTGGGCTCTTTCGGTGGCCCGGGTCGAAGAGGGGCTGGAGCGGTCGCTGGAGGCGGGCACGATCTTGCGCGGCGAATTCCGGCCAGGCGGCACCGAAAGAGAGTGGTGCGACCCGGATGTCCTGCGCCAGCTTCGGCGCCGTTCGCTGGCACGGCTGCGGCGAGAGGTGGAGCCGGTCGAACAGGCTGCGCTCGCTCGGTTCCTGCTGGCCTGGCAGGGCGTCACGCCGGTCGGGGAGGGGGCGGCGGCCGCTCTACGCAACGAGGCCGCGCTCGAGAGGCTTGCAGAGGTCATCGATCAGCTGGCCGGCCTCCGGATCCCCGCCTCCGTCCTGGAGCGCGACGTGTTGCCCGCCCGAATCCCCGGCTATCAGCCCCGCCTGCTCGACGAGCTGGGCGCGCTCGGCGAGGTGGCCTGGGTTGGCGCAGGAAGCCTGGGCCGCGACGACGGGCGGATCGTGCTTTACCGACCCGGCCGCAGAGCGGTCCGCGAACTGGCCGTCGATGAGACGGCTGCCGCATCCGGCGAGCTGCACGAGCGACTCCGAGAGCGGCTGCGGGGGCGCGGAGCCTCCTTCTACCGAGATCTTCGGTCTGCGGACGGTCAGGCTTCGGAGAGGGACCTGCTCGATGCGTTGTGGGATCTCGTGTGGGCCGGAGAGCTGACCAACGACACGTTTGCGCCTTTGCGGGCGCTGCGCTGGCGGCGGCCGTCGGGCGAGCGACGGCCTCGGCCGGGCCGACTCGCTACAGGTCCCCCGGAGGCGGTGGGGCGGTGGTCGCTCGTGGACGGGCGCGGCAGAGTGGCGCGTGGCGGGGCCGGACCGGCGAGCGGTCCGATGGCGGCCGGCGCTGCGACCACGACCGAGCGCCTTCATGCCCTGGCCAACGCGCTGCTCGAGCGCTACGGAGTCCTGACCCGTGAGGCTGTCTCGGCCGAGGACGTGGTCGGCGGCTTCAGTGCCGTCTACCCGGTGCTGCGGGCAATGGAGGAATCCGGCCGGATCCGGCGCGGCTACTTCGTGGAAGGGTTGGGCGCCGCGCAGTTCGCTTTGCCAGGAGCGGTGGACCGGTTGCGGTCCATGCGAGAGCCGTGGGTTGGCGGTGTGGCCGGCGGCAGGCCCTCGGCTGGCGCCGTGGTTCCGACCGGTGCGGGTGCCGCTGCCGTCGGCCCAGCCCGACTCACCGTCCATCTCCTCGCCGCCGCCGACCCGGCCAACCCGTACGGGGCCGCGCTTGCCTGGCCTCGCCGGGGCGAGGCCGATCGCCGGCCGCTGCAACGGGCGGCCGGCGGGTATGCGGTCCTGGTTGACGGCGCGGCGGCGCTGTACCTGGAACGAGGCGGCCACTCCCTCCAGACTCTGCCCGCGTCCGACGATCCTGCCATCGCCGCGGCCGCTTTCGCCGCATTCCGCGTCCTCGTCACAGATGGGCGGCTTCGCGAGCTGGTCGTGAGTCGCGTCGACGGCGTGCCAACCTCGACTTCCCCATGGCGGGCCTCTCTCGAAGAGGCCGGCTTCACGGCCGGGTATCGGGGCCACATCCTCAGGCCCGAGACACGGCGGGTCGTGGCCGCCGCCCGCGGCCTCTCGCCAGATACTGCTGCCGCCGACGACTACTGGCGCCGTAGCCGATCAGGCTTGGCCGACCCGTCGAAGGTTCGATCGCGCCACTATCGCCATGCCAGCCGACGACTCCAATCTCGGGCCTGAGGGCTCGCGGGAGTAACGATCGCCCTGTCCTGGGCAGGCCTCAGGTGTATGGTCGAGCCGGCGGCCAAATCGCAGCTGCTTCGCAAGTTCCGATGGGTGGCGCAGTCGACCAAACCCGCCGGCCGTGCCGGCGTCCGGGCCCTGGGCCCCATCTCTGGGAGGCGCGACAATGAGTGAGATCAAGGTCGGATGCTCCACGGTCGATGGGGGCTGGCTGGCCGCCGTCACCGTCACCGATCATGGCTCGAGCCGCGAGTTCGAGGTCGCGGTTTCGGAGGCCGAGCTGGCTCGCTTCGATCCGGCTTCGACCGATCCCTGCCCCCTTGTACGCCGATCGTTCGAGTTTCTGCTGGCTCGTGAGGCGAAGGAGTCGATCCTGCGTTCGTTCGGCCTATCCGTTATCGGCCGGTACTTCCCCGAATACGAGCGAGAGATACGCCGCACGGCGTCCTGATGGTGGTCGCCGACTGTGGTAGCCGACGGCGGTAGCATCGCTGGCGGCTGGGCCGCCATCTTCCCCCGACCGCGGCGACATAAGGCCGAAGTGATCGGCAGGGTCCAAACTCGGGGCGTGGGGGAGACGGAAGTCGGGTCGTCGCTGCGAGCCATTCGCCTGCGCGCCGGGCTGAGTCAGTCGAACGTGGCTGCACGCGCTGGATTCGGCCAGCCGACCGCCGAGCACCGAGCGCCGTCCCCGTGGAGGGCCTCTCCGGATTCGATTGCGTCGGTTGCGGTCCCCGAGCCCGCCGCGCGCTCAGCTCCCGTCGATCAGGCGCCAAACCCAAAGAAGGCCCGCACTCGAGCGCGCATGACACGGCGGAGGGCCTCGGCCGTTCGCGCCGGGCTGCGCCGCCAGTGCAGGCCCCACAGCCTTGCTGCTGCGGCGCCGGTGTGGGCGGCACCCGGCCAGGTCGACGGGATGAGCCAGCGGAACCCTTCCGGGTGGCGCCAGGCCCACGGGACGAGAGCCCAGATGAAGACCAGGTAGTCGACTCGAAGCGGACGCTGGAACGAGAACAGGACCTGGAGTTGAACGAGCGTCTGCGGCAGCGTCAGAACGGTGAGCACGAGGGCGAGGACCAGCCACACCAGGCCCCAAAGCCGTCCTCGTGGCGACATGATCGGCCAGAACACGACCGGCACCCATTTGACTGTCGTGGCGACCATCCAGAGCAATCCGGCCATTACCGGTCCGGAGAACTGCGCTCCAAATAGCAGCAGGGCCAGCGGCAGGTTGATGTTGCCCGTATCCAGGTTCGCTGCCAGCGGGAAGGCCAGCAGGACGAGCAGGACGGCCGTCGTCATCGGCCGGCGCTTGTAGGCCCAGTGGACGCTCCACAGCAAACCGATGATCGTGGCGCCGCGCCAGACGAACCAGGCCACGTCCCACGGCAGGATGGACCACGGTACGAAGAGCGGAAGCATCCAGGGTGAGTAGACGTAGGGCATGAACGGGCCAGTGGGATGGTACGGGTCGCCGCCGTTCAGCCACAGCCGGCCGGCGGCCCAGTAGGCGCGAGTGTCAGCCCCGGCCGCCTCACCACGGGCAATCAGACCGGCCAGCATGAAGCCGCCCACCAGGCCGAGGATGAGGATCATCGTCAGGCGCCGCGGGTCTCGGATGCGATTGACCTCGCGCCGGAGAGCGCGGCGGAAGACGCCTGCGCGGCGCCGGGTGGGCCCATCGACTCGGGCCACGGCCGGGAGACTCGCCATTCGCTCGGAGACGCGCCTGGCACGAGAAGCGCCGGATTCCCCGGTCCGTCTGCGGGCGGACGGCTCCTCAGCCGCGACTTCGTCGTGGTCGTGGTCGGTCATCAGATCAGGCGCACGGTGGGGCAGGTCGAACCGGCCGTGGAGTGGGCCAGCGGATCGGCGCCCAACAGTACGACAGAGCGTACTGGCATGACCGCCTCCTCCTGCAATTGCGTCGGATGGATGATGCGAGTCTGGGCGCGGACGTGCAAGGGGTCGGCCGACCGCGACCGTGCGCCGCGTCGCGCCCGGATCGTCCCCCGGCCACACCGAAGCCGGCTAGCGCAGATAGGTCATGCCACAGGTGTCGCACACCGCATACACCGCCCGGGCGTTGCGGGCGAAACCCGCCTCATGGAGCAGACCGCAGCAGCCTCTGGTCGGGCATCTCCAGACCCAACGGCGACCTTCTTCGGGCAGCCCGAGGGACTCTGCCTTCACCCTCTCCTCGAGGCCCTCGTGGTCGGCAAGGGTTCGCGCCAGGCTGGCAGCACGCTCCGCCTCGCTCTCGCTCGAGTACGGGTAGTTCTAGGCGATATTCGAAGACACGGCAGCACTCCGCGTTGGCCCGCGCTCGAATCGGCCTTGAGACCGCACCGGTGGCAGGGGCGGTGTGAG
>DASWZK010000084.1:0-3837 GCA_036404515.1 Candidatus Limnocylindrales bacterium | reverse complement strand
GGGCCGGGCGGTCGGGGCCGGGAGTATCCTTCGGCCAGCTGCGTTGGGTGGGTTGCGACAGCCGGAGAAGAGGTGCCATGGCGCGTCGTCGGAGTGCCATTGTCTTGGCCGCAATGGGCGGCGGTCTCGCCGCCGCGGTGGCGGTTTCACGCTTCGGTCGGGCTCGGCTGGGGGCGGCGCGGCAGAGCATGGCGCGATCGTCGATGCCCAGTGCCCGGAGCTACGAACTCGCCTCGCGCATCTTCTTTCGACCGGTGTTCGAGCACATTGCCCGCACGGTCGCGGCGACCGCCCCCGCGGAGGCAGCCGTGCTCGACATCGGCTGCGGCCCGGGCCATCTCGCCATCCGCCTCGCGCGCCAGCGCGCCGGACTCCGCGTCATCGGGGCCGACCTTGACCCCGCTATGATCGAGCGGGCGACGGCGAACGGCGAGCGCGCGTTCCCCCCGGACGATCCCGCCAAGCCGGTCTTCGTGGTCGCCGACGTTGCGGCACTGCCCTTCCCGGACCGCTCGTTCGACCTGGTTGTCAGCACGTTCTCGCTGCACCATTGGTCCGATCCCGCGGCGGGCTTCGCCGAACTGTACCGTGTGCTCCGGCCCGGCGGACGGGCCCAGCTCTGGGACATCGCGGGCCCGATCCGCCGCCTCGAGACCGCTGCCGTACCCGTCGAGCTGGCGTCACGCAGCCCGTTCGGCGTTGCGGACATCGGAGGGCGCTGGGGAGTGGGACCGCTCGTGCTGGCTAAGCGGTACGACCTGGTCCGGTCGGCCATCGAGGAGCCAGTCGCCGACACCGGATCAGCCGGGACGCCCGCACCGCGCCGCGCGCCTAGGCGCCGCGCCAGACCGACGACGGCTCCACCACCTGGTCTGGTCCCTGGGGCGACGGACGACACCGCTACCGGGTGACGCTCGGGTCGGAGAGGATGCGCGGTTAGCGAAGAGAAACTGCCGCCCCGCGAGACCGTGCCAGCGGTAGATTCATGACATGCCCGACGTATATGGCTACGACCTCGCTGAGTTCCTGGAGCTGGAGCCCGATCAGATCGCGGCGGCGATCTACCCGGACGTGAAGCGGCGGTGGGACCGTGACGGCCAATTCAGCGAATGGAACATCCTGAACGATGCGAGGCAAGCTCACGGTGGCGAGGTTGCTGGTCGGGTCGCAGAAGGCTGGCAGTGGCTCGTCAACGAAGGTTTCGTCGCGTCGTATCACGGGTCCATGGGCCAATTCGCCCTTACGTGGCGAGGCTCCAGATGGACCTGGCCACACACGTGGCGGACGCCAGGGCTCTTGGCTTGCTGAGGGCGGCCAACCTTGACGCAGCACTGTTGGCACAAGTGATCCCGGCATTTCGCCGTGGCCAATACGATTTGGCTGTCTTTGCGGCCATGCGGGAGGTGGAGGATCAGGTTCGCTTTGAGGCGCCGTCTCTCGCCGGCCTCGTAGGTGTGGAGCTGATGAAGAATGCCTTCAAGCCGAACGGACCATTAGCCGATCCTGGGCTCGTAGCGGGAGAGAGGGTGGGTCGCATGGAGCTCTTCGCGGGCGCGCTCGGTGTTCACCGGAATCCACCGGGTCACGGGCTCGTCGACTACACGGACCCGCAGGAAGCTGCTGAGGTGGTCTTGCTGGCCAACAACTTGCTTCGCCACCTCGCGCGGGCCGCTCAAGCAACGCGGGGCCGTGGGCGTCCGAGGGCGCGACGCGCCCGAACTCCCTGAAGTTCGGGGGCAGGGCCAGCCAGCCGGCATCACGACGCACAGATCGTGTCTGTTCGAGTCAGAGGTTGTCGCCCGAATGATGGCGCCCAGCGAGCTACCGTAGGCGACGCCACGTGACGGGATTGATTGGTCTCGTGCTGGACTTCGTCCGATCGATCCTGGGCGGCACGCGTGGCATCTACGATGGCACCCCGGAGCCCAGCGAAGCTTCGGCTTAAGCCCGGATCCACCGGCACAAACGGCTCGTCCGGGCCAATGTGCGCCCGATTCTCCGGGAGACGACACGATTCTCCGGGGAGGCTATGCAGATCGGTCGCACTGGTCTACCTTTGGCACGTAACGGTCATGGAATCGCCCGTGGCCAGGGACGTAGCTCGACGCAAACTCGGACTCCTCTCACGACTGACGCGAGAACCCGAAGGGATCGCGTTGGCTATCGAGAGGAGTTTTCGTTTTCGTGTACAACGACAAGCTTCTGACCTGCGCGGACTGTGGACAGGAATTCGTGTTCACGGCGTCCGAGCAGGATTTTTACTCGCAGCGTAGCTTCACCGAGCCTCGTCGCTGCCCCCTCTGCCGCGCCAGCCGCAAGGCGGCGCGCAACAGTGAGGGCGGTGGCAGCTCGTACAGCTCCGGCGGTGGCTATTCGAGCGGCGCCGGCAGCTACGGTGGTGGTGGTGGTGGTGGTGGCTATGATCGCGGACCCCGCGAGATGTTCGCGGCGACGTGCTCGTCCTGCGGCAAGGAAGCCCAGGTCCCATTCCGCCCGACCAGCGGCAAGCCGGTCTATTGCAGCGATTGTTTCCGTAGCCAGCGCGGCGGCTGATCTAGCCCTCTCGATGCGAGCCGGTGCCGGCTCGCCTGAACCGGCGTGATCTCGACCCGGGTCGTTCGATTCCGGGGATCAGCGGCCGGGGCGCCCCGGGACGTGCCTCAACCCGGATCCACCGACCGCTGAGGCGTGAGGGCCTGCCGGAATGGCGAATCAGGTGCCCTTCTGAACTGTGAAGATGGCGTTGAGAGACAGCCATTAAAGATGAGCCCGCCCGTCCCGGCATCCGCGAGGACGCCCGCCTCGGAAGGCCGCCCATTCAAGCGACCGGTTCCCTTGGCGGCGACCACGGTCGCGACTGCGTCGACGGCCCCCCCTCTCTGTGGCCGCAGGTGCGCCTGCCCGACCTATTCCAGGTAGTCCTGCAGCTTGCGCGAACGGCTCGGGTGGCGCAGCTTACGCAGGGCCTTCATCTCGATCTGGCGGATCCGTTCGCGGGTCACGTTGAACTCCTTGCCGACCTCCTCCCACGATCCCGCCGACGCCCGACCCGCAGACGGGCGAGTTCACGCCGCCGCAGCCGATCGGCGTCGAACCATCCGAGCCGACGATCGTCCAACTCACCCCCGACGTCCTGGCGGCCCTGCTGGCCGCGCCGATCCAGGACCTCGAGGCCATCGAGCCGTGGGCGCTCGAGCAGGGCTCCGCCGCGAACGGCTGGAGCACCTACGAACCCGGCGGCACCCAGATTCAACGCCGCCTCGGCGTACTGCGGGTAGTCGTAGGCGGTCAGGACGATGACGGCGGGCAGCCGTGCCCTGCCCTGGTTTGCGGCATCCGAGAGGAGCCGCAGCCCGCTGTCCGTGCCTAGCCGGATATCGAGCACACGGTCCTGGCGATCCCGGGCTTCGGCGGCGTCCGATTCGAGGACGTCTACCGCGTCGGCGCCTCCGGGCCCGAGATCCTTTTCGACTACCCGATCGAGCCCATCGTATCGGCCTGACTGAGAGCCTCCGGACGCAGAATGGGCGCGATAGGCGTAGGTGGCGCGTCGCAGGTAGTCTCGATCCGGTAACCCGCACCTGGTGAAGACATGACCACGCCCTACACGTTCTTCGCCGATCTGGCCACAGAGGCACCCATCCCAGCCCGAGGCATCCTCAGCCAGACGCTCTCTAACGAGGGCGACATCGAGTTCCTGCTCTTCGCCTTCGCCGCGGGCGAGCAGCTTTCGGAGCACACGTCAGCACGACCGGCGATCATCCACATCCTCGAAGGCGAGGGCGAGCTGACCGTCGGCGTCAACACCTACCCCGCCCGCCCGGGGACGTGGCTGCG
>DASWZK010000083.1:0-2375 GCA_036404515.1 Candidatus Limnocylindrales bacterium | reverse complement strand
CGCCCAGTCCCGCGGATCCTCCCCCTCTTCCCTCGCTCTCTGCCGCTTCGTCATGTAACGACTTTATCACCATCCGTTACACCCACAAAAGGGCCCGCCGCTTGAGGGAGAAACGGCGGGGCCCACAGGACCAGACGACCTCAAGGGGAGAGAAGCGGCCGTCTTCGCCAGAGTCTGGGGCGAAGACGATGACGGGGTGTCAAGGGGACGATAAGAGCCTTCGTATTTGTGGGGCTCGGTCGACAGGCGCAGCGACAATGTACGCACCTGGCATGAGCAGGCAATCGAATAGACTCCGTGTGGCCGCAGCCCCGTGCCTCACCCCCCACTGGCCGCGGCCGTTCCGTTTCTTCTGAGGTGACCTCCGTGGTCCTGACGTTCGACTATCGGGGCTGGGGAGACAGCGACTTCCGCCTCGTCATCAAGGGCGCCCTGCCCGCGCCCGATCGGAACGGGGAGGCCACCGTCCGCGTGCAGGTGATCCGGGAGCTGGTGGACCCGTTCGACCAGACCGAGGACATCGTCGCCTGCCTGGACTTCCTCAGCGGAGAGCCCGGCGTCGATCCGCATCGCATCGGCCTGTGGGGCTTCAGCCTCGGCGGTGGCCACGTCCTCTACGTCGCCACCCACGACCCCCGGCCCCGTTGTCTCGTCACGCAGTGCCCCTCCATGGACGGCCGCTGGGTGAACCAGTTCCGCGACCCGCGCCGGATGGCCATCCAGCGCGGGTCGCGGGGAGATAGATCCGGTGCCGCAGAGCGCCGCCGACCGGGTCCTCGGCAACCTGAACGGTACGCCGCACCTGTCCCGGATGGCGGACTACCACCCCGTGGACTTCGCCGATCATTTGCGCGTCCCCATCCTCATCATCGTGGCGGACCGCGACGAACTCGTCGACAACCGTTTCTACGGGAGGAAGGTCTTCGAGATCGTCGAGCCCACGGTGCCGACACGCTACGAGGTGGGGGCGGGGACCCACGTCTTCACTGAGCAGGCCCTCGCGGAGTCGATCCGGATGGCGCTCGTCTGGTTCGATGAGCACCTCTAGGGCCGTCGCCCCGCAGATCGACGCCGCTCGATACGAGCCAACGCAGGGGCCTCTGCGTCACGACCCCGCCGACACAACCGGGCGCGTGGACTTGCCGAGGTTGCACTCTGAGCACGCCGTCATGAGGTTGTCCTCGCAGGTGGCGCCGCCAGCTACAAGAGGAACGACGTGGTCGACGTGCAGCCCGACGCCGGGTTCTGCCGCGGTGCGACCGCAATACCGGCAGCGGAAGCCGTCTCGCAGGAGGACGGTGAACCGAAGCTGAGCAGGGATCGCATGACAGGCTCGGGCCACGATGGGGCGCACCGGCGTCCCCGCTCCGTTCGAGGAGGCGTAGCCGAGCTGCCCGATACGACGGTCACGCTGCAAGCTCGGAGGACGGCCGCCCGGACCGGGCCGTTTGGGGTGTAGGTCACGGACCGCCCGGGCCTCGCGGGCCTCGTGAACACTGACGGCCCCGACTTGATGCCGCCCGGCCGCGACGCGGACCCGCCCGAGCCTCGCCTCTTGCGCCCCTAGGCGGTCGAGACGCGCTCGCAGGTACGTGCCGATCGAGAGCAGCCCGAACCACGCGACTCCGAGGCGGCCGGCGTCGGCCTGAACTTTCTCGACTGGCCGATCGAGTAGCTGGGGTATCGGTTCGGCCCCTCTAACTCGGACGAGCAGACCGAGACAGCCCTTCATGCTATCCCGGCGGAGGTGGGTCACTCGCCCTCCTGTTCGGCCCGTTCGATCCAGTCGAGCAGCACGGGACGCCAGCGGCGGCCACCGAGCGTCTTGAGGCGGTGCGCCCAGGGGCACAGCAGGACGAGGTTGTCCGGTGTGCTTGCACTCCGCAGCCCCAGGCCACCCGAGGCCCGGACATGGTCGAGCTCAAGGCGACCGAAGCAGTCGTGCGGGACTCCCAGGCGGGCAAAGACGCAGCCGCCGTCGCGAGCCCGCACTTGCGCCCGCACGGCCGGTGAGATCGGATCAGGCCGTGATACGCCCCGGGCTCGTCGGCGGGTGGGGTAACGGCGGAGCATCGGGGATCGAGTGCGAATTGGCGGCTTCTAGGCTGCGGCGCGCTTCACCGCGCTCGCAATCGGCTCCCCGATGACTGTCTTCGCCGGCCCCTGGTCCCAGCCGTAGAGGCGGCGAGCATCTAGGAAGGCCGCCACCGTGGCCCGGTCCACGATGACGGGGAGCAGGCGGGCCCCCTCGGGCCTGATGTGGACAACACCGAAGCGGGACGCGGCCGGCACCGGGTATTGGGTCGGATCGCCGGGGAAACCGATGAACCCGGCGCGGGCGAGGCCGGCGAGCTGGAGGGCGCTGTCCGGGTACA
>DASWZK010000082.1:0-4151 GCA_036404515.1 Candidatus Limnocylindrales bacterium | reverse complement strand
GCGGGGCCGGCGCCGTCCAGCGGGCGCGCCGGGCTGCGAGCTCGTCCGGAGCCACGTTCAAGTCGAGAACGTGGCGGTCGACGTCGATGACGATCTCGTCGCCCTCCTCGACCAGAGCGATCGGGCCGCCCAGCGCCGCCTCGGGCGCCACGTGGCCGATCATCAGCCCGTGCGTGCCGCCGGAGAAGCGGCCGTCTGTCAGAAGGGCCACGTGCTCGCCCATCCCCTCGCCGGATAGCGCTGCGGTGACCGACAGCATCTCCTGCATGCCGGGCCCGCCGACCGGACCCTCGTAGCGGATCACGATCACGTCGCCCTCTCTGATCCTCTGACCGCGGACGGCGTCGTAGCAGGCGTTCTCGGTGTCGAACACGCGGGCCGGACCCTTGTGGAAGCGGCGTTCGTGGCCGGCAAGCTTGATGACACAGCCCTCCGGCGCCAGGCTGCCGTGGAGGATCGTCAAACCGCCGGTCTTCTTGAGCGGAGTCTCGATCGGCACGACGACCTTCTGGCCTTCGGTCTCGACGATCGCCGCCGCCGCGCCGGCGATCGTGCCGCCGTCGACGTTCGGGGTCGAGCCGTCGATCAGTCCCTTCTTAAGCAATTAGCGGGTCACGAGCGAGAGGCCGCCGGCCTCGAACAGGTCGGCTGCCGCGTAGCGGCCGCCGGGCACCAGGTCCCCCACGATCGGCGTCCGATCGGCGATCTCGCCGAACTCGTCGATCTCGAGCTTCAGCCCGTATTCGTGGGCGATCGCGAGCAGGTGAAGGACCGCGTTGGTGGAGCCGCCGGTGGCGGCAACGCAGGCAATGGCGTTCTCGATCGACGCTCGGGTGACGAACTCCTTCGGCCGGACATCGCGCCGGATCAGGTCCATGACGATCTCGCCGCACCGATAGGCGGCCCTGTCCTTGTCGGGGTGTTCGGCCGGTATGCTGTTCAGCCCGGCCGGCGAGAGGCCGAGTATCTCGAGGACCATCGACATCGTGTTGGCCGTGTACTGGCCGCCGCACGCCCCGGCGCCGGGGCAGCTGACCGACTCGATCTCGTACAACTCCTCGGCCGACATCTTGCCGGCGCGATAGGCCCCAATCGCCTCGAAGATCGTCACGATCGTGGCGTCGCGCTTGCCCCTGTACATGCCCGGGTAGATCGTGCCGTTGTAGAGGATCACGCCCGGCCGGTCGAGCCGGCCCAGGGCTATTGCCGCTCCCGGGATCGTCTTGTCGCAGCCCACCAGGCAGACGACGCCGTCGAGCATGTGACCGCGGACGCACAGCTCGATCGAATCAGCGATGACCTCACGGCTGATGAGCGAGGCCTTCATGCCCTCGGTACCCATCGACGTCCCGTCCGAGACGGATATCGTGCTGAACTCCATCGGCGTCCCGCCGCCCGCGCGAATCCCCGCCTTGACGTGCTCGGCTAGCCGGCGCTGGTTGTAGTTGCAGGGCATGGTTTCGGTCCAGGTCGTCGCCACCCCGATGAGGGGCCGGGCCAGGTCCTTGTCGTCGAATCCGATGGCCTTGAGCATGCCCCGTGCCGCGGCCCTGTCCGGGCCGTCCGTCAGGGCGGCGCTGTGGCGCTTGGCCGGGTCGCTGGGCAGGTCGTAAGGAAGCTGGCGGGGGGCGTCGTTCGACATCTTGGGGTTCTCTCCGCGGGGCTGGGGCGGGCGTGTATTGGGTCGGCGACAAGTCTACGGCCTCGCAGGGAGGCCGCGAATGGAACCTACCAAACGCACCCTTCGATCGAAAACAGGCGAGCGAAAAGAGGCGATCGACAGCATGCCGCTCAAGGAGGCGTTAGAACCGGACCGCGAGGCGCCCGCTACAGCTTCAAGATCAGCCACGTCAGGGCGTTCCCAGGATCTGGGGAAACGCCCGTCTGAATGGTCACGGCCCGCGCCGTTCGTTCTCCGCTCGGTCCGGTCGCCACGGCCACGACCCACCATTGCCCGTATGGCGGCAGCTTCGCCAGGTCGACGGTCCCTTTGGCGACGAACGCCGGCCCGGCTGCAGATCGGTCGACGACTATGAACAGGCCGTCCTTCGAGGCCGGCCAGAGCTCGACCGTCTAGGCTTCAGTTCCGGCTGACCCGAGCGGGTAGGCGAATGTGCCGTCCGGCCGCTGGACCACGGTCAGCTCGCCCGGGGCGTTGCCCTCGGTGGGCGGCGTTCCCGGCGTGGCATTCGGGTCGTAGGCGAAGGTTCGGCCGGCCGGCCGGCAGGTGGTTGCCGCCACCACGAGGACGGCCGCCGTTATGCCGCGCCAGTTGTACGAGCTCTCATTCACATGCTTCGGCCGGAACGTGCCGGCGACGAAGGCAATCGGCGCTGCGAGCAGGGTCGCCACGACGAGCGGGTCCTGGTAGCCGGGCAGGAGCAGGGCGACGGCGAGCACCGCCGCTGCGCCACCGAGCGCCCACAGTTTCCGTTGCGTTGCGTCCCGGTGGCGGCTGATCCGAGCCAGGTGGCCCATGCTCAGATGCCCGGCGGCGAACGCGCCGACGCACAGCATGATCGCAACCTGATTCGTGGCCCATTCAGCGGTTCGGAGCACGACCAGGTGGAGGCCGGCCAGGTGGCTCAAGGCGGCGAACACGTCGGAGATGCCGGGCGTAACGGTGAGCACCGCGAGCGACAGGGCCAGCCAGAGCGCGATTTCGCCGACGAGCTCGATTACCGCCCGACGGAGGGCGCGATGCCGACGATCCGGCGTCTGCTCGGCTCGTTCTATTCGAGTCGCCATGTCTTGGACCCCGTCGAGATGGTTCATGGCCTCCCTGGTGGCCGCCTCTACCTCGAGACCGCCCAGTACGAGCGCGGACACGGAGTCGGCCAGGTGGTCGGCGATCTCCTGGCGGACCCGGTCCAGTTCGACTCGGGGCAGGTCGAGGGCGGCGCCCAGCTCGTCCGCATAGCGTGCGATGGCCGCGCTTCCGACATCGCCACCGTCGCTGGGTGCTAGTGCCGGCTGGGCCGAGCGGGGCCGGCTATCGCCCGTCGGGCCCATGCGGACCCGAGCCGGCGGGGCAGTTGAAGGCCGGGCGGTCGCGACCGATGCTACCCTCGGCGGCACGGACCACGACCCGGATTCCGGGTCCGGCCTGACGGTCCGGCCGGTGCGTGCGTTCTCGTTCGGCCTGCCTGACTTGCCTTGGAAGGCCCGCGCCGGCCAGCCGTTCTCTTCGGCCCGTTGGAGCGCGGTCGAGGTCAGCCGGTACGTGCGCCTGGTTTGTTCGCCTTCGTGCCAGTCGCTCTGGAGGAGGCCCTAAGCTTCCAACCGGTACAGAGTCGGATAGAGGTCCCGCTCGGCCAGCAGGCCGGCGGCGGCCTCCTCCGCGCCGAGCCGCTTCCAGATCTCGAATCCGCTGCGGTCCCCGTCGCGCAGGGCGCTGACCATGGCCCGGTCGATTCCCGACTCGAAAGTCTCGAGGGCGTTCCAGCTCAGTTCGCCCACAATCCTCGCCCTCGCTCGCACCCGAACCGATGTCTCGCTACGCCCCGGATTCTAGTGTCCCGGACCGCAGCAGGCTAGGCAGTTCTGTCGTTCGCAGCTACGATTCGGTGCATGCCGAACCACCCAGCGCCTCCACTGGTCATCACCGAGTCTGAGCGAGCATCGCTGCGAGCCCTTCTACGAGCGGGAACGACTGAGCAACGCCTCGCGATGCGAGCCAGGATCGTGCTCGCCGCAGCTGACGGGACCGCGAACGAACGAATAGCGGGACAACTCGGAGTGCACCGGATGACGGTGCTGCTCTGGCGCGGGCGCTTCGAGCGCGACCGTCTGGCCGGTCTTGACGATGCGCCGAGGCCGGGCCGCGAACCCACCTACGATCGGGCCGCTCGCGATCGGGTCATCGCCCTGACCCTTGAGCCACCTCCAGAGGGTACTACCCACTGGAGTTCGCGACGGCTCGCGGCCCGGACCGGCATAAGCGTCACGACAATCCAGCGCATTTGGGCCGAGGCCAACCTCAAGCCACATCGGGTCGAGACGTTCAAGTTCTCCACTGATCCAGATCTCGTGGCCAAGGTCCGCGATGTCGTGGGGCTATATCTCGACCCTCCTGAGCGGGCCATCGTCCTGTCGGTCGATGAGAAGACCCAGATCCAGGCTCTGGACCGGACGGCACCGATGCTGCCGAT
>DASWZK010000081.1:0-1594 GCA_036404515.1 Candidatus Limnocylindrales bacterium | reverse complement strand
GGACTTTTAATCCCAAGGTGCCGGGATCGAGACCCGGGCGGCCCACCGCATCGTTGTGTACATCCGCCTGACGCTTGACATATCGCGTTCGGCTGATCCTTTACGCGATGTCGGCTGATGCTTTACGCGCATTCGGTTGATGCTTTACACCCCGGCCCCGCTCTGGTCCGCTCGCGCAAGCGAGTGGAAGGAGCGGCCGAGTGCTCGTGGAGCTCAGCATCGTGGAACAGCGCTACGACGCCGTCATGGGCGTCATCCGAGACGGCCTCAGCGTCACCGAGGTCGCCGAGACCTTCGGGGTCTCCCGTCAGAGCGTGCACACCTGGCTGCGCCGCTATGAACAGGGCGGCCTCGCCGCTCTGTCCGACCGGTCCCACCGGCCGGCGAGCTGCCCGCACCAGATCGCCGGCGTCGCCGAGGCGCGCCTATTGGAGCTGCGCCGGCTCCACCCCTTCTGGGGACAGCGCCGGCTCGCCTGGCGGCTCGCCAAGGAGGGCTTCGAGCCGCCCCCGTCGGAGTCCGCCGTCTACCGCGCCCTCGTCCGTCACGGCCTCATCGAGCCGAAGTCCCGCCGGCGACGCCTCGTCAACTACCGCCGCTGGGAGCGGGGCAAGCCGATGGAGCTGTGGCAGATGGACATCGTCGGCGGGATCCTCCTCGCCGACGGCAGCGAGCTGAAGTGCCTGACCGGCGTCGACGACCATTCGCGCTTCTGCGTCTCGGCCGGCCTCGTGCGCCGGGCCGTCGCCAAACAGGTCTGCGCCCACCTCGCCGCCGCCCTCGCCCGCCACGGCACCCCGGAAGAGATCCTCACCGACAACGGGCTCGTCTTCTCCGGCCGTTACGCCGCCCAGCGGGTCGAGGTCCTCTTCGACCGGATCTGCCGGGAGAACGGCATCACGCACCGCCTCACGGCGGTGCGCTCGCCGACGACGACGGGCAAGATCGAACGCTTCCACCGCAGCCTGCGGGTCGAGTTCCTCCGCGGCAAGGTCTTCGCCGACCTCGCCTCCGCCCAGGCCGCCCTCGACGCCTGGGTCGAGGACTACAACACGAACCGACCCCACCAGGGAATAGGGATGTGCACGCCGTCCGAGCGCTTCTACCGGCGGGATCCCGCCGGAGCGGCGATCGCCATCGGGGCAGAGACCCGGCTCGCCGCCCTGCGCTCCGGCGACGACTGGATCCAGCGGACCGTCGGGTCGAACGGGATCATCTCGGTCGCCTGGCAGGTCTTCTCCGTCGGCAAGCACCATGGCGGGGAGATCGTCGACGTCCACGTCACCGACGGGGTCCTCGAGGTCTGGTCGGGGACCGACCTCATCAAGTCCGTTGTCCGGACGACGAAAGGAGACATCCGCAAGAAGCGGGCCCAGCACCCGGCTGCCGCCCGTTGACCCATTCCCTCATCGGGGTGTCAAGCATCAACCGGAGTCATTGTGGAAAGCATCAACCGATACTCTTCACCCCACTGTTTTCTCTATTGCTTCGCTTGATCTGCGACTTTGCGTGGTCGGTTGATCTCTATCACGTTTCGGCTGACTCGTTCGCGAAGTCAGCTGATGCTTCATGCGCATTCGGTTGATGCTTTACG
>DASWZK010000080.1:0-40524 GCA_036404515.1 Candidatus Limnocylindrales bacterium | reverse complement strand
CGCAGTACCCGCCGCAGCAGGCGGCCGTGCCACAGCAGTACCCGCCGCAGCCGCAGTACCCGCCGCAGGTTCAACCTCCGGTCTACCCGCAGCAGACACACCCGGCTGCGCAGCCGCTACAGCCCCAGGCTCCGGTCTATCCGCAGCCGCAGTACGCGCCGCAACAAACGTACACGCAGGCGCCCTACCAGCCGCCGATCTCGGCCCAGCCCTATCCGCAGCCGGACGTCCAGCCGGCAGCTGTCCAGCCGGCTCCGTTCGCCCCGGCCGATCAGCCTTCTGCGCCGCAGGTGGAGCCGCCCCACCAGGGTTGAGCCTCGCAGGGCGTCGAGATGCCAGATCCAGACGGCGCCTCACCGCTCTCTCATGACGAGAAAGTGCTGAGGGCGTTTCTGCGGGAAGGGCGGCTCGTGTCGATTCCGGCTCAGTCGAAGAAGCGTCAGGTGATCCTGCGATACCTCCTGGCGCATTGTTTCGAGCAGGACCGCGGCTACTCGGAGCGCGAGGTCAACGACCTTCTCCGCGCCTACCACGAGGATGTGGCAGCGCTCCGGAGGGATCTGGTGCGGGCGGGTCTGATGACGAGGGCTGCCGGCGAGTATCGCCGAACCGGTTGAGAGGCCCAACCGCCCGAGCCACCGTGAACCTCGCCGCGTGGACGAGGGGCCGCCCGCCGGCCTCGCGGCCCATCGCCTGGTCGGCTGCCACGCGTTGTTGTTTACCCGACTGCAGCTCGGTTCGAGACCAGCTTCTGTACAACTGGGGACTCGAATTCATCGGCCAGAAGATCCATCAGGACAACGTCGAACATCCTCGGACCGATGATGCGAGCTTGCCGGCGCCGGCCGATCTCCTTGAAGCCGAGGCTCTTGTATGAGCGGATCGCCCGGTCGTTGAAGGAGTACACCCCAAGCATGACGCTGTGCAGGTTGAGCAGGTTGAAGGCGTGGTCGAGCAGAAGCCGCATCGCCTCGGTCCCGTATCCCTTGCCCCAGCAGTCCTTCTCACCGATGAAGATGCCGACCTCGGTCGTCGGTCGGTCTTGTTGAGACCGAATAGAAGGCAGCGCCCGATCGGCCGGTCCGTGGCCCGCTGGACTATGGTGAAGACGTGGTCGCGGTGGGCGATGATGTCTTGGATATCCCGTGCTTGGTCCTCGGTCGTGAACAGGCTGGAGGCCTCGTCACCCAGCGCGAGATATACCGACTCACCTGTGAGCTTTGCGGTGCGCCCCATCCCTCGTCTCCCCGCATGTGTCGGGTGGCCGATGTCCCGCCGGGGTTGGCCGCCTGGGTCTGCTGCGGCTCCTACCGCTCGTGTGGCGGGAATTCTAGTGCCCGCTCGACCGTCGGTGCCGGCAAGATGCCCTATGGCTGGCCGAGATGGGCTGATGTAGCCAGCCTCCCTGCCCTACGATGCGGACGTGAGCGAAGCGGCCGACCGAACCCCGATTCTCGTCGACTGTGATACGGGCATCGACGACAGTCTGGCCCTGCTGTACGCGGTCGCGTCGCAAGACTGCGAGCTCGTCGCGGTGACCTGTACCGCGGGGAACGTGGATGCGCGCCAGGTCGCCGAGAACACCCGGGCAGTCCTGGAGCTGGCTGGTCGTCCGGACGTGGAGGTGGCGCTCGGCCGCAAGACGCCGCTGGTGCGGGCTCTCGTCACCACCCCGGAGACGCACGGCCCGCGGGGGATCGGCTACGCCGAGCTACCCCCGGCGACGATGCCGCTCTCCCCGCGATTCAGCCCGGACCTGATAGTCGGGGAGGCGCGCCGCCGCCCCGGCGAGCTGACCCTCGTCACGCTGGCACCGCTCACCAACGTCGCCCTTGCCATTCTGCGTGAGCCCGAGCTGCCGCGCCTGCTGCGGCGCCTGGTGGTCATGGGCGGGAGCTATCGATCGCCCGGCAATACAGCGCCTACGACCGAGTGGAACGTCAGCGTCGATCCCGAAGCTGCCAGGATCGTCTTCGAAGCGTTCGGGCCCGGGGCCGCCGAAGGTCCGGCCTCGACCGAGAGCTCGGCTGCTGCTCCGCCATCGGCTCGACCCCTGGCTCTCGGGTTGGACGTCACCGAGAGGGCCAAGATGCTGCCCGAGCACCTGGCGGCGCTGGCGTCGCGGGCCGGTTGCGAGGCCGACGGATCGATTGGGGGCATCTCGGTCACTTTGGGCGTCTCTGGCAGTCTGGGCGTCTCTGGCAGTCTGGGCGTCTCGGGCGGCCCTGGCGGGCCTGGCGGCCCTGGCGGGCCTGGCGGCCCGGACGGCTCCATCGGGGCTGCCGGTTCGGGCGGTTCGGGCGGTTCGGGCGGCCCCGGCGGCTCGGTGGGCTCGGGCGGCGGCGCCCTCGGCGCCTACGCCTCAGTCGGCTCAAGTGTCAACCCGATCGTTCGCTACCTGGCCGACGCCCTCCGTTTCTACATGGAGTTCCACAGCCGCTATGACGGCTTCTACGGCGCCTTCATCCACGACCCGCTCGCGCTCGCCACCGCCCTGGATCCGACACTCGTGCGAACCGAGCCGCTCACCGTGGACGTGGAGCTGGGCGGGCGGTTGACCACGGGCGAGACCGTGACGGACTGGCGTCGCGTCTGGGGCAGGCCCCCGAACGTCGACGTAGCGGTGGAGGCGGATTCGGCCCGTTTCATGGCCCGTTTCATCGAACGGGTTGGCGACCTGGCGGCTCGGCGGGCCTCGCGCCGTTAGGTCTGGCGGTTGCCCGCCAGACCTGCCAAGCTTCTTCGGCGCGGCACCCGACCATCCGACCTGGCCGCGCTCCGTACTAGGAGAGCAGGAGAGATGGGTCCGCTGAAACGCTGGGTAGCTCGCCAGTTCACCACCCGAGTGATCGTCCTGATGCCGGTCGCGATCGCCATCAACATCGTCCTCGGGGCCACGGTCCAGGAGGCCCTCAAGCTGCCGATCTACCTGGACTCGATCGGCACTATCCTCGTCGGCGTCCTGGCGGGTCCGCTGGCCGGCGCCCTGACCGGCATCCTGTCGAACTTGATCTGGGGCTACCTGCTGCCCGCCCCGATCGGAGCGAGCACCGCCGGTCCGTTCGCGATCACCGCCGGCGTCATCGGACTGCTCGCAGGCGTCTGGGGCCAGCTCGGCCTCTTCCGGCCGCGCCGCAGCGGGGCGATCAGCGTCGTTGGAGCAGTGGTCGCGGTCGTCCTCGTGGGTGCGCTGGCCGTGTACACGTATGCGCGCGCCTACGCCAGTCCGGAGGCGTTCAACAACAACGTATCGGGCAACTCGGCTATCACGATCGACCAGTCGAAGGTCTTCTTCCTGGTCGTGATGCTCGTCTACGTTGTCCTCGTAGCGTGGGCCATCTTCCTGCGGCGAAACGTCGGCGCTGTTTACGCCATCGGGGCAGGTCTGGTGACCGGGATCGTGGCGGCGATCGTCTCGGCGCCAATCGCCGCCGTCGTGTACGGAGGCGTAACGGGCAGCGGCACCGACGCGCTCGTGGCGGCATTCCGGGCGGGCGGTGATGGCCTGTACCAGGCAACGCTGAAACAGGGGCTCCTGTCGGACCCGATGGACAAGATGATCACCTCGTTCGTGGTCTTCTTCATCATCGGCAGCCTCTCGCGCCGCTTCATCGCCCGCTTCCCCAACGGCGAGAGGGCGCTCGGAGACGAGGCCGAAGCCGGGGCGCCCGCGGCCTCGGAGAGCTGATCCAGCTTGTCTCTGGCTTCTGTCGCCTCGGGTCCAGGCCTGCCGGAATACGTCACCCGCCGCCCAGGCGGCTTCTATCGCTCGACCAACCCATCGACCAAGCTGGCGGTGGCGGCGTTGGAGGTCGTGGCCGCCTTCGTGGTTCCGGGCTGGCCGGGGCCGCTCCTCGTTCTCGGGGCGGTCCTGGCGACCGCACTGGCGGCCCGACGGCTGCGTGGTCTGGCCGTCGTTGCTCTCGCCGCCTCTCCGATCGTCGGCTCGATCCTGTTGATCAACCTGTTCTTGCTGCCGGGTGCCAGCGATCCGATCGCACGGCTCGGGCCGTTTGCTCCCACGTGGAGCGGGCTGTGGTTCGGTCTCCAGACGGCCGCTCGTCTCTTCGCCTTCTCGGCCGCGATCGCCCTGGTCTATCTGACGACGGCCGTCGACGATCTGCTGGCCGATCTGGCGCGCCGGGGACTCGGACGCCGGGTCATCTTCGTTATTGGCGCCGCGGTCCAGACGGTGCCTCGGACGATCGAGCGAGCGGGCGAGATCGTGGACGCCCAGCGCGCCCGTGGCATGGATACCGAGGGTCAGTTCTGGCAGCGGGCCCGCGGCGTGGTGCCGCTGGCGGCGCCGGTCGTCTTCGGTGCGCTGACCGAGGTCGAAGAGCGGACTATGGCACTCGAGGCGCGGGCCTTCTCGGCTCCCGGTCGTCAGACACTCCTGCGGATCCCCGCCGATGGGGCGTTAGACCGAGTTCTGCGCTGGGGGGCCGTCCTTGCTCTCGTCGCGCTCGTCGGCCTGCGCATCTCCGGAAGGCTCGCCTGAGCCGTGGCGATCGAGCTTTCGGGCGTTCGCTACCGGTACGCGGGTGCGTCGAAGGCCGCCCTTCGGTCGATCGACCTGCGCCTGGAGCCCGGCTGCGTCCTGGGTGTCGTCGGTGCGAACGAGTCGGGCAAGACGACGCTCTGCCTGGTCGCCGGCGGGTTCGCGCCGGGAGTGGTCGGCGGGCGGCTCGAGGGATCGGCGCGGATCGACGGCGTAGAGACGACGTCGATCCCGACCCACGCTCTGGCTCAGCATTGCGGCCTGCTCTTCCAGAACGCGGCCACTCAGCTTTCCAACACCACGGCCACCGTCTTCGAGGAGGTGGGCTTCGGCCCGTGCAATCTGGGCCTGGCCGTGCCCGATGTCATTGAACGGGTCTGGTGGGCGCTGAAGGCCGTTGGGATAGAGGATCTGGCCCCTCGCGACCCGGCGCGGCTTTCGGGCGGGCAGGGGCAGCTGGTCGCCCTGGCCTCGGTCCTTGCGCTGCGCCCGCCGTACCTGATCCTCGATGAACCGACGAGCGAGCTCGATCCCGCCGGGACGGCGCTCGTCGGCGACGCGCTAGTCAGAGTCGCGGCCGAGACCGGGGCGGGAATCGTGCTCGTCGAGCACAAGACGGAAGTGCTGGCGCGCATCGCGGACGAGGTCATCGTCCTGGCCGAAGGATCGGTGGCCATTGCCGGACCGGCGGCGGCGGTGCTCCGGGATCCGATTCTGGCGGAGCTGGGGGTCGAGCCGCCGGCGCGGGTCGCACTCGAACGGGATGTCCGCGCCGCGGGGCTCGATTGGCCGGCTGCTCTTGCGGAGGCTCTTGCGTGAGCGGGCTGGAGCGCCGTTCTGACCACCCGGCTCCGGCGGCTTCCGCCGGAGCAAACGCCGATTCCGGCTCATCTGGCTCCTTCAGTGCGGGAAACAGATCGACTCGGGCGGGCTCGACTCAATCCGATCCTTCGATCGCGCGTTCGTCCGTCCCTTCGGTACCATCTTCATCCGGTCGTTCGGCGGCGCCCTCCATCGAACTCGAAGGGGTTTCGTTCTCATACCCGGACGGCACATGTGCGCTGGAGAACATCAACCTGCGGATCGATCCCGGCGAGCTGGTCGCGATCGTCGGCCAGAACGGCTCCGGCAAGTCGACGCTGACGCGCCACCTGAACGGGCTTCTACGGCCGACGACCGGGCGGGTACTGCTGGACGGGCGGGATGTTCGGGGCTTGCACGTTGCGCGTCTGGCCGAGCGCGTCGGGCTGGCGTTCCAGAACCCGGATCGGCAGCTGTTCGCCGGTCGCGTCTCGGCCGAGGTTGCCTTCGGTCCGCGCAACCTGGGACTTCGTGGGGCGGAACTCGATGCGCTGGTCCGGGCGGCGCTGGATGCGGTTGGCTTGAGCGCCGAAGCGGCCTCGAACCCATACGACCTGGGATTCTCGCGGCGCAAGCTCCTGTCCCTCGCTTCGGTCCTGGCGATGCGGACGCCGATCCTGGTGCTGGACGAGCCCACCACGGGGCAGGATGCGCGGGGTGCGGCCCGGGTCCGGGCGGTCGTGGCCGCGGCGTCGGAGGAAGGGCGGACGGTCATCGCCATCAGCCACGACATGCGGTTCGTGGCCGAGTGCTTCCGGCGGGTGGTTGTCATGCGGGCCGGGCGAGTGGTCCTGGACGGGACGCCGGACGTCGTGTTCGGTGAGGCGACGTGGCCCGAGCTTCGGGCGGCGTATCTGGAGTCCCCTTTCGCGGCGCTGGCCGGGGCGCGGCTCGGACTGGGCGCGACACCGTCGGAGTCCTCATTCGTGGCTGCGCTGGGACAACGGGCGAGGAACGGGTAGCCTACAAGGCGATGCGCGTACTCGTTCTGAACCCAGGCTCCAGCTCGCTCAAGTCGAGCGTGATCGAGACGGCCACGATTCCCACCGCTGCGGCCGACGGCATAATCCCGGCTGCGTCGGCCGACTCGCTGGCGCCGCTGGCGCAGATCGATGTCGACTGGGGCGTGGACGCCACGGCCGGAGGCGACCCCACCGACGACATCCTCTCGCTAGTTGCGAAGTACGAGGCCGCGGGAATCTCGCCCGCTTCGCTGGCGGCGGTTGGGTATCGCGTCGTCCACGGCGGAGCCACGTTCCGCCAGCCCGTGCCCGTGACGCGTGACGTGATCGCGCAGGTGACGGCCCTGACCGATCTCGCCCCGCTCCACAACGGCATCGCGGCGGCGACAATGGCCGCCGGCCTTACCGCGATACCGGACCTTCCCCAGGTGGCGGTCTTCGACACCGCTTTCCACGCATCGCTGCCGGAAGAGGCGTATCGCTACGCCGTCCCCGAGCGTTGGTTTCGGGAGTGGGGCGTCCGCCGGTACGGTTTCCACGGAATGTCGGTGGCCTGGTCCGCCGAGCGTGCCGCGGCCCTTCTCGCCCGACCCGTTGGGGAGCTGCGAACCTTGGTCGCGCACCTGGGTAGCGGCTGCTCCGTCACCGCGGTCAACGGCGGCCGCTCCGTCGGGACATCCATGGGTCTGACCCCGCTCGAGGGCCTGATGATGGGGACGCGAGCCGGCTCCATCGACCCGGGGATCCTCTTCTACCTTCTCCGGACGGGGCGCCTCGATCCCGACGAAATGGTGGAGGAACTCGACCATAGGGCGGGGCTGCTGGGCGTGTCCGGTCGAACTTCCGACGTGCGCGAGCTGCTCCGGCTCGAGGCCGCCGGCGACGAGGCGGCCACACTCGCGCTGGCGATCTTCGTAAGGCGAGCCGCCGAATGCATCGCAGCGGCGGCGACGTCGCTTCCGGGGCTGGACGCGATCGCCTTCACCGGCGGCATCGGCGAGAATGCCGCGGGCCTGCGTGCGCGGATCGTGCAGCGGCTCGGGTCGATCGGCCTGGCGCCAATCCGGGATGAGGCGGTCGCAGAGGACGCGGTCCTGTCTTCGCCCGGTAGCTCGCCACCCGTGCTTCGTATCGAGGCCCGGGAGGACCTTATCGTCGCTCGGGAGGTGGCTCGAGTCGTTGGCGCCGGCCGCTCTTGAGCTGCGCCGGCCCCTACAGGTCCCCGGCGAGTTGGGCGAACGCCCGAAGCAATGCGGTCCGCGCTGCAGCGGCGGGAAACGGCGAAAGTGGCAGCGCATCGTTGACCGAGCCGCCATCGAATCGGACGCGATGCGCCAGCTGAGCCAGGGCCGAAAGCTCGGCCAGCTGGCCCTCCACGAACTCCTGCCCGACCACCTCCCCGTGCCCCGGCACCACGATTCCGCTGACGGCGTCGAGCATCCGGCCCAGGGTGCCTGGCCAGTCAAGCGGGTACGAGTCCTCGAACGATGGCGGAGCGCCCTGCTCGACCAGGTCGCCGGCGAAGACCACGTGCGCGTCCGGCACGACGGCTACGACGTCGTTGTCGGTATGACCGCGCCCGAAATGTGTGAGGTCGACATTCCTGCCGCCCAGTTCGAGCGAGGCACTTTGGCGGAAGGTATTGGTCGGCGGCGTGATGTGAGTCTCCATGTATTCCTGGGCTGACTCCGGCATGGCCTCGGCCAGGGCCAGCTGCGTCGTCCGGCTATCGGCGCGGAGGTGAGCGGAGCACTGCTCATGGCCCCATATCTCGGCCGGCAGGAAGGCGTAGTTGCCAAACGCGTGGTCATAGTGGTGGTGAGTGTTCGCGACGATCAGCCGGCCGTGCGCGATCCGGCGGATCTCGTCGGCCAGCTCCCGGCCCTGCCGCTCCGAGGCGCGCGTGTCGACGAGGAGCGCGGCTTCGTCGCCGACGACCAGCCCGACGTTCAGGTTGAGGTCGAGGAATCGGAGGACGAACACTCGATCGGCTACCTCGTGCCAAGCTCGAGAGCCGCGGGATGCAAGTCCGGCGTCAGCACTCATCGGCCTCTCGCCGCCCTCGGCTAGACCTGCGGGGCGCGGCCCGCGTCGCGATGGTTCGCCTGCTCCGACGCGCCGTCGGCCAGGGCGTGGGCCACCGTGTCGAGCGAGAGCAGGGCGCATTTGAGGCGTGCCGGGCTGATGTCGATGCCGATCAAGTCGAGGACGTCGTCGGGGGTCATCTGCTGGACCTCTTCGACGGTCTTGCCCTTGATCTCGTCGGTCAGCAGCGACGCGCTCGCCTGGCTGATGGCACAGCCGCGTCCGGTGAAAGCGACTTCGCGCACGACCCCATCCGAAATCCCGAGCATCATCGTGATGCGGTCGCCGCAGAGTGGGTTGGCGCCTTCGTAGCTCACCGTAGGCTCGTCGAGGAC
This sequence comes from Candidatus Limnocylindrales bacterium, assembly GCA_036404515.1. Classification (GTDB taxonomy): domain Bacteria; phylum Chloroflexota; class Limnocylindria; order Limnocylindrales; family CSP1-4; genus Fen-1039. The sequence continues at coordinate 31,780 of DASWZK010000080.1, read as the reverse complement.
GCCGAAGTTGTGGGGCCGCCGGTAGTGTTCGAGGATGTAGTCGCGGTAGAGATCGTCCATCGACGTCGAGGATACCCTCAGCGCTCGAAGATGCGGATGACTTCTCGAAGCCCGACCGCCAGGGCGTCGATCTCTTCCGGGATCGTGTACACGTTGAAGCTCGCTCGAGCCGTCGCTGCCAGGTCGAAGCGCTCGTGGAGGGGCATCGTGCAGTGGTGGCCCGCGCGGATGCAAATGCCGGACCGGTCGAGGATCTGAGCCACATCGTGCGGATGGATGCCGGGCAGGTTGAAGGAGACGACGCCGCCACGCTCCTCGGCCTTCGGCCCGTACAGCTCGATACCGGGGACCTCGCGCCGCAGAGTCTCCATGGCGTGGCGAGTCAGCTCCCGCTCGTGATCTCGGACCGCATCCAGGCCAAGGGCCAACAGGTACTCGGCAGCGGCGCCCATGCCGATCTCGGCCGAAATGTCGGGCGTGCCGGCTTCGAACTTGTAGGGGATCTCGTTCCAGTCGGAGCGGCGGAGGTGGACCTCGCGGATCATGTCGCCGCCCGTCAGGAACGGCGGCATCGCCTCCAGCAGCTCGCGCCTCGCCCACAGCGCTCCTGAGCCGGTCGGGCCCAGCATCTTGTGGCCGGAGAAGACGTAGAAGTCGGCGCCGATCGCCTGGACGTCGACCGGCATGTGCGGCACGGCCTGCGCCCCATCGATGAGGACGAGCGCTCCGGCTGCGTGAGCCAGCTCCGTCAGCTCGCGGACCGGGTTCACCGTCCCGAGCATGTTCGAGACGTGGGTGAACGCCACGAGCTTGGGACGCAGGTGAAGCAGCGCTTCGTACACCTCTAGGCGGAGCAAGCCGTCGTCGGTGATCGGCACGAACTCGAGGTCGCCGTCCTTCTCCTGGACCAGGATCTGCCACGGCACGAGGTTGGCATGGTGTTCCATCTCGGTCAGGACTATGGTGTCGCCGCGGCTGATGTTGCGGCGGCCCCACGAATACGCGACGAGATTGATCGCCTCGGTGGCGTTGCGGACGAAGACGATCTCGGCCGCTTCGCGGGCATTGAGGAGCCTGGCCGTGGAGGCGCGAGCCGCCTCGTAGGCGGCCGTGGCCCGCTCGGCGATCTCGTAAATGCCGCGATGGATGTTCGAGGAGTACTCACCGTTGTAACCGTCGACGGCGTCGATGACGGCACGCGGCTTCAGGCTGGTCGCGGCGCTGTCCAGATAGATGAGAGACTTGCCGAAACGATTCGCAGTGGCCAGGATCGGGAAGTCGGTCCGCAGGCGATACGGGTCGAGCCGCGACGGCGCGGGGTTAGTCCTGGCAGGCTGCGTAGCGGTGTCGGCCATAATGGGTCAGCCCTGGCGGGCGGCCTCCATAACCGGCCTGGCAACCTTGCCGTCGACGAGTACTGTCTCCTCGGGCGCTTCGTCGGTGACCGCGCCCTCGAGCCCGGCGGCGGCGAGGATGGGCGCGTAGCCCTCTTCCTCAAGACGCAGCGCCAGGTCCTTGCCGCCGCTGGTGATGATCCTGCCGGCTGCCAGGACATGGACGGTGTCCGGCGTGATGTAGTTGAGCAGTCGCTGGTAGTGGGTGATCACCAGCACGCCCATGTTTGGGTTGAGCATCGCGTTCACGCCCTCGGCCACGATACGCAGGGCATCGATGTCGAGGCCCGAGTCCGTCTCGTCGAGGATCGCCATCTCAGGCTGCAGGACGGCCATCTGGAGCATCTCGAGCCGCTTCTTCTCGCCGCCGGAGAAGCCCTCGTTGACGTAGCGCGCCGCTATCGACTCGTCCATCTTGAGCAGCGCCATCTTCTCCCGGACGAGCTTGCGGAACTCACCCATCGGGATCCCGCCCCTCACGGCGTCGGTTGGATCGACGGTAGGGTCCGGGTTGAGGCCGGCCCGGCGGGCATTGATGGCCGACCGCAGGAAGCTCGCCACGGACAGGCCGGGAATGGCCATGGGGTACTGGAAAGCCAGGAACATGCCCAGCCGCGCCCTCTTGTCGACCGACATCTTGAGCAGGTCGTGGCCCTGCCAGAGCACCTCGCCGGCCTTCACTTTGTACGCCGGGTGGCCCATCAACGCGTATGCCAGCGTCGTCTTGCCTGAGCCGTTGGGACCCATGATGGCGTGGACTTCGCCCTTGCGAACCGAGAGGTCGATCCCCTTGAGGATCTCGTGATCGGGGTTCGCGGCCGGGGCCACGTGCAGGTCGCGGATGACGAGGTCTTGGTCGCTCACGTAGATCTGTGGCTCCTTGGGCGGATGGCGTCGCTCAGTCGGCGAGGGTGAGAGTACTGGCCTTGCTCGACGAAGCACGATCTGATTGTGCACTCAGAGCCGGTACGCCCGCGCGGTTCAAACGCGCTGCCGATGGGACGAGGTCGGCCAGGGTCATAGAGTCGAGCGCGCCGGCGATGGCGTCGCGAACCCGAACCCACATGCGGTTGACGGTGCAGTTGCCGCTGCGCTCGCACGTCAGGTGGGTGGGATCGTCGGTCACGCACATCATCGGTGCGATCGGCCCTTCGAGGGCTCGTAGGACCTCGCCCATGACTACCTGCTCGGGCGCGCGGGTGAGTTCGTACCCGCCATGGGCGCCGCGAGTGCTTTGCACGAGATCGGCCTCGCGGAGGCTGATGGCCAGCTGCTCTAGGTATGCCCGAGGCAGGCCCTCGTCCACGGCGATCTCGGTCAGGCTGGCCGGACCGGAGCCGTAGCGGCGGGCAAGCTGGGTCATCAGGCGCACGCCGTACTCGCCCTTCGTGGAGAAGGAGACGGCCCCGGTGCTGTGGTACATCCTTGTAGCCAGTTTCGTGCTCCGTTTCGGCGGCAGCGTCCGCCAATGGCGGTCCGTCCGGGTGCCGACCAGGGGGCATAGCGCCTCCTCGGAAGGTCCGGCGTGGCGCTCGGGGGACGCCATCGACACCTTTGGGTGCTAGGCGAGCGCCGCGATCTCTTGACGACTGCCGGTTGAGCGTGCAGCTTCCTGCCCACGTCAATTCCGACAAAAAGCGTCGGAAATGAGTATAGGCACACCGACATGGGTGTCAAACGATCCGGGGGGTAGTAGTTAGAGCGGTCCGAAGTTGCCGCGCGCCTCAGCAAAGCGCGCCGAACTCGGAGAGCGCGGCCTGGAATCGGGATTGACCGGTCAAAACCTGGTTCGGAGCTGGTACATTATTTACTTGACAGGGCTGTCGCCCGATGTGGAGCGAGGCCTTGCGCCTGGAACTCTGCGGGGGAAGCATGGCTAGCTATCAAGTTACCGGGGTTCGAACCGAGAAATCAGCGGACGGCTACCACGACCACATCAGAGCTGTTCAGATCAATAGGGCTGCGATCCTGTCCCGCCACACGGTGGTGAACGATATTCGCTCAGGGGGCGATTCCTACTACACCCTGGGCGGCGGTCAGAAGGCAGATGTAGAAGTGGTCACATGTCCGAAGTGCACCTTCCGTGACTACCTCAAGACCAAGCCCGACCGGACAACGGCTGACAACCTTCTGAGTCTTCCGAGGGTGTAGCCGGTCAGCTGTCAATCTGGCAATCGCGGTCCTAGATTGGGATCTGCAGCGACGCTTAGGATCCGTCAGTTGTCAGCCCCGGAGGGGCATGTCTGACCGCTTGTCAGACCAGCTCGTCGACATCCTTGCTCGGATCGTCCAATCCGCCATTGAGGCAGACCAGCGCCTGGTCGCGTCCGGGAGCTGCTGCGAAAAGTCGTGACGGCGCAGGCTCCTCGGCTCCGATAGATTAGGCCACTTGCTTAGTGTCGGGAACCGTGCGCGCGGCGGCCACGAGAGCGGCGATGGCGCCACGCTCTGGACCACTGACAGCAAGGCCACGGGCGCCGGCGATGACGAGATCCATAACCGCCCACGCCAGGGTGAGACAGCTGGTCTCGCCCGGGAAGCGGCCGATTACCTTGGTTCGCCTGCGGACCTCTTCGAGCGAACGCTCCAGCAGGTTCGTGGAGCGAAGACGCCTGCGCAGGGCGAGCGGATAGGCCAGATGGACGGTCAGAGCCGCCACGTCGTCGGCCAGGCATGCGGCGGCGCTCGGGTAGTCGCGCTCGAGCTCGCCGACGATGGCGCGCAGACGAGCCTGGGCCTCCTGCGGGCAGCTCGCTCCATCGAGCGCGGCCCAGTAAGCGCGGCGCACCTTCTCGTGAGGAGCGGCTTCTTGGGCAGCTTGGCCAGGATGTTGCGCAGGCGATGAACAGTGCAGCGCTGCCGGTCGGCATCGGGCCAGAGTTGTCCGATCGCGCTGATGAGCCCGGGTGCGCCATCGGACACGACCAGGAGTGGACTCGCCAGGCCACGGGCGGCCAAGCCACGTCCCAGATCGAGCCAGTCTTCGGTTCTTTCGCGCTGACCAAGACAGACATCGAGCAGAACCCGCTCGCCATTGAGCGTGTAGCCCCAGGCGACCAAGACGCCCTCTTTGGGACCTTCCGGGCGCACGGGCAGGTAGATCGCGTCGAGCATCAGGCTCAACAGGCGGACACCGGCGAGACTCTCGGCCCGAAACGCCCGATAGCGGTCGCGGAGCTCGCGGCAGATGCCCGACACGGCGATCCGGCTGATGTGACCAAGACCGGCCTCCGCTGCCAGGCTCTCGATGTCGCGGTCACTGAGGCCGCGAACGTAGGCGCCGATGACGAGCGCTTCGAGCGGTCGCGTCCGGACCGCGGTGCGGCAGTCGGGGATGACCGAACTGACGAAGCGGGTCAGGCTGTCGCGGACCTGGGGCACCGCGATCGTGAGTGGTCCCTCCGCGGTCGCGATCTGGCGGGGGCGGTGGCCGTTGCGGGAGCCGCGGGCCTCAGGCGTGCGCTCGAAGCGGGCTCGTCCCAGGAACCGCTCGACCTCTTCCTCGATGGCCCGCTGGAACACGAGCTGGGCGCCCAGTCGGCCGAGCTTGCTCAGCTGCTCGAGTCCGTCGCCATCGACTCCGGCTTCGAGCCCGTCGAGCAGGAGCAGCTCGATCTGGGTCTCGATCTGGACACTCGGGGCTATCCTTGCTTGCACGGCGTAGTCCTCCTGATGCGAACTTCCTAAGGTCCGCTTCGGAGCCTACGCCGTCTTCACTTTTACAGCAGTCTCAGGACGCCACCATCACCCGCGATCAGGACCGGGTTCTTCGCCCCCAAAGAGGCGATGAACGCCGTCTCGAGCAGGCTGAAGTCCTGGTATTCGTCGACCACGATCAACGGGTATGTGGGCACAGCACTTGGGTTGTCGGTCAGATGCCGCAGAACTCGGAGTACTGCATCCTCGAAGCCCGCGGCGTCGTAGAAGCACCCTCGCTCCAAGACGGCGTCTACGATCCCTTCCGCTGTGTCCAGATTGTGAAGACGGCGCACGATTTCTTTGGGATCGACCGGTGGGTAGCCGAGGCAGGCCAGATCGCCGGCCATGAGCACTGGCAACTCCGGGTACATGTGGAAGTTGGCCGAGAGGCCTGCGCTGCCACCGGCCTGGTGGATCAGCCACTTGCAGAATGCGTGGAAGGTGAATACATCGGCGAGATCGCCCAATGAGACCTCAAGGTCACGGACGAGGCTCCTGATGAAGGTCAGCGCAAGGCCGTGCCCGCCCGTTGCCTCGAGCGCGGCACGGAACGTGTATGTCTTCCCGGTGCCGGGACCGGCAACGACTAGCCGCTTGCGGGAACTCGAGCGAACGATTGCCTCTGTCGCCTCAGCTCGCAGCTCGACCTGACGTGCAATGTCGTTTCCATCCATCCCTGGCCCCTCATACGTTGGGGCATCGATCCGTCTGGTGACGGCCGACTTAGCTCGGCGTGGCGTGCGCCGCCGATGGACAGAGTGGCGGCCGGGCTAGACGCCAGATGGCTCTGCTCAACGGAGCGAATATGGCCAAGCTCGTCGATTAGCCACCTCGGCGACCACCTGAGAATCGAGCCTTGCTGGGCCGATTCGGCAGGTCGGAACCAGAGCGTTCCGACCGAGGCAGGCGCTAAGCTTGAGAATGCCTCCATCACAGCAGCTGCTAGAGCCTCGTCACGAGGACGCAAGGTTGATCGGCGAAGCGGACACCTGTCGCAAGTACGTGGAGCCCCTGCTGAATGCTGCGGGCTGGGATGATCCACCCAACTCGTACGCCGGCCAGGTCTACTTCACCGACGGCCGCATCATCGTCGCCGGCTCCCACGTTCGCCGCCGGCCAGGCAAGCGAGCCGACTACTTGCTCCGGCTGACGCGGGACTTCCCGATCGCGGTCGTAGAGGCGAAGGCCGCCTACAAGCTTCCGGAGGATGGACTCCAGCAGTCCAAGGTCTACGCCCAGACCCTCGACCTTCGGTTCGCATACTCGACGAACGGGCATGGGATAGTCGAGTACGACTTCACGACAGGCCAGGAGCGCGAGCTGTCGGCGTTCCCGGGGCCACGTGAGCTGTGGGAGCGATACCGCAATGGGGCGGGGCTGACCGACGAGAAGATCGCCACACGGGTCCTAACCTCTACCTACCACCAACCCGATTTCGTCCTGCGCTACTACCAGCGGATCGCGATCGATCGCACGATCCAGGCCATTCTGGCCGGGCAGCGCCGATTGCTCCTGACCATGGCCACGGGGAGTGGCAAGACCCCCGTCGCCTTCCAGGTTTGTTGGAAGCTCTGGAGCATGCGCTGGAGCCGTGACGGCACACGCCTGCGCCCCCGGATCTTGTACCTGGCCGACCGGAACATCCTCGTAGACGACCCCAAGGACAAGACCTTTGCTCCCTTCGCGGAGGCGCGGCAGAAGATCGAGAACGGCCAAGCGGTCAAGAGTCGGGAGATGTACTTCTCCACCTACCAATCGATCGCGGAAGACGAGCGCCGGCCCGGGCTTTATCGGGAGTACGCGCCCGACTTTTTCGATCTCGTCATCGTCGACGAGGCCCACCGAGGCAGCGCTCGCGACGAGAGCAGGTGGCGTGAGATCCTTGAGTACTTCGCCCCGGCCGTGCAGCTCGGCATGACCGCTACTCCCCTGCGCGATGTCAACCGCAACACCTACGAGTACTTCGGCTCGCCGATCTACACGTACAGCCTCCGCCAGGGCATCGACGACGGCTTCCTCGCGCCGTACCGCGTGCACCGGGTTATCACGTCCTACGACGCTGCCGGTTGGCGCCCATCCGCGGGCGAGGTCGACCGTTACGGGCGCGAGATCCCAGACCAGGAGTACCGGACCGAGGACTTCGAGCGCCTCGTCGCTCTCAAGATGAGGACGCAGGCGATCGCGGCGCACCTGACCGAGTACCTGAAGTCGACCGATCGGTTTGCCAAGACCATGGCCTTCTGCGTCGACCAAGAGCATGCCAACGAGATGCGGGCCGCGATCGTAGCGCTCAACGCCGACCTCATGGCCCGGTACCCTGATTACGTCTGTCGGGTGACCGCTGACGAAGCCCTGATCGGGCGCGCCCACCTCGGGCACTTCCAGGAAGTGGATCGCCTCACGCCGGTCGTGCTGACGACGTCGCAGCTCCTGACCACCGGCGTGGACGCACCCACGACGAAGAACATCGTCCTCGCGCGGGTCGTCAACTCGATGGTCGAGTTCAAGCAGATCATCGGGCGTGGCACCCGCGTGCGCGACGACTACGGCAAGCTGTTCTTCACCATCCTCGACTACACGGGGTCCGCCACCCGTCTCTTCGCCGATCCCGACTTCGACGGAGAGCCAGTCGACGTCGACGAGGTCCAGATCGCTGACGACGGCCAAGAGGTGCCCGGCACTCATGTAGTTGTTGAACCTGAGACCGACGCCGCCGAGATCCTCGATGAGGATGGCTCGGTGATCGTCTCGGATGACAGCGAACCCGGCGCGCCGCGCAAGTACTACGTGGATGGCGGACAGGTCGAGATCGTCGCGCATCTCGTCTACGAACTCGATCCCGAGGGCAGGCAGCTTCGGGTGGTGCAGTTCTCGGACTACGCCTCGGAGCGCGTGCGCACGCTCTACCCGCTCGCGGCCGACCTGAGGCGTGCGTGGGCAAACCCGGCGGGTCGGGCGGCCGTGGTCGACGAGCTCGCCGGGCGCGGCATCGACTTCGAGACCCTGGCGGAACAGGTCAAGCAGCCGGATGCCGACCCATTCGACCTGCTCTGCCACCTTGCTTACAACGCGCCGCTGCGCTCGCGTCGTGAACGGGCGGACCGAGTTCGCCGCGAGGAGGCTGCGTTCTTCGACGAATACAGCTCAAAGGCCAAGGAGGTCCTCTCGGCTTTGCTCGAGAAGTACGCCGAGCACGGGACGGCGCAGTTCGCGTTGCCCGCCATTCTTCAGGTCCCGCCGATCTCCGATCAGGGCAACGTCATGGAGATCGCCGAGGCGTTCGGAGGACCGGAGCGCCTCCGCTTGGCTGTCGAGCGCCTCCAGAACCTACTGTATGCAGCCTGACGTGACGGAGACGATCTAGTGCCACGTGGAACCCGAACCCGCGTCGATGCCGTGCCGGCCACTACCGCCCAGCACCTGGGCAGCCTCATCAAGTCGGCGCGAGACATCATGCGCAAGGACAAGGGCCTCAACGGTGATCTCGACCGGCTCCCTATGCTCACGTGGATCATGTTTCTAAAGTTTCTCGACGACTCTGAGATCGTCCGCGAGACTGAGGCGCAGCTGCAGGGCGCCCGGTTCACGCCGGCCATCGACCCTCCGTATCGATGGCGGGACTGGGCGGCGCCAGACGAGGGCATCACGGGCGATGCATTGATTGCGTTCATTACGAACGAGCGCGCGACTCGTCCCGATGGCAGTGATGGACCAGGGCTATTCCCGTACCTGCGGAGCCTCCAGGGCGCAGACGGAGGCGACCGCCGGGACGTAATCGCGACCGTCTTCCGCGGCACAGTCAATCGGATGATCAACGGCTACCTGCTCCGCGACGTCATCAACAAGGTCGACGAGATCCATTTCGCAAGCTCAGACGAGATCCACACGCTCGGCGCCCTGTACGAGATGATGCTGCGAGAGATGCGCGACGCCGCCGGCGACTCCGGCGAGTTCTATACGCCCCGGCCGGTCGTCCGCTTCATGGTTCAGGCCGTCGATCCCAAGCTCGGTGAGAAGGTACTCGACCCTGCCTGCGGTACTGGCGGGTTCTTGGTGGAGTCGTACATCCATCTGCTCGGCAAGGCCCGAACTGTCGAGGATCGCGAGACCCTGGCCAAGAGCATCATCGGTGGTGAGGCGAAACCACTGCCGTATCTGCTCTCCCAGATGAACCTACTTCTCCATGGCGTCGAGTCACCCGCTATCTCGCCAGGCAACAGCCTGTCAACGCGTATATCGGAGATTGGCGAGCGAGATCGCGTGGACGTGATCCTCACCAATCCCCCTTTCGGCGGAGAGGAGGAAGCGGGCATCCAGGCCAACTTTCCGCCTGACCGACGTACTTCTGAAACCGCGCTGCTGTTCCTACAGCTGATCATGCGCAAGCTAAGGCGCGCCCCTCATGAGGGCTTTGGCCACGCGAGGGCTGGATTAGTAGTCCCTGACGGCACGCTTTTTGGCGAGGGAGTGGCCGCTCGCATCAAGGAGGAGCTCCTCACCGAATTCAACCTGCACACGATCGTCCGGCTTCCAAAGGGCGTATTCGCTCCGTACACCAGCATTACGACCAATCTGATGTTCTTCGAGCGATCAGGCAGGCCCACTGAGAGTGTTTGGTACTTCGAGTTGCCGGTCCCGGCGGGGCGGAAGCAATACACGAAGACGGGGCCGATTCGAACAGAGGATTTCGCCGATTGTCTGGCTTGGTGGGTTGACCGGCAGGAGAGCGACCGCGCCTGGAGAGTTTCAGCGGAAGAACTGCTCGCTACCAACTGCAACCTCGACCGCAAGAACCCGAACGCGACACAAAGCGTGGGTACGGCGTCACCGAACGAGCTGGCGATGCACATGGTCCAAAACGAAGCGGAGATCCTCCGGCTTGTGCGTGAGATCCAAGAGCTCGTCGCGAGTGTCAACGGGTGAGCGGGTGGCCTGAGGTCGAACTGGGAAAGATCCTCAGAGCGGCTCGGAGGCTGGAGGTACCAGCGCCCAACCGGTCGTACAGGCAGCTCGGTGTTCGTCTCTGGGGAGAGGGCGCCTATGAGCGCCCGGAACTCGAAGGCGGTTCCACCCATTACCCGACACTAAACCGCGTCGCGGCCGACGACATGGTCGTCAACAAGATCTGGGCGCGGAACGGGAGCGTTGCTGTGGTGCCGCCAGCCCTGGATGGCTGCTATGTCTCCACAGAGTTCCCGCTGTTCACCGTTGACCGTACCCTTGCCGAGCCGGCGTGGATCGGATGGCTGACGCGGTGGCCAGAGTTCTGGCACCGGTGCGATCTCGCAGCTCGTGGCACAAGCGGTAAGAACCGGATCCGACCAGAGCGCTTGCTGGCAATACCGATACCACTACCACTGCTCGATGACCAGAGGCGCCTCATATCGTCCCTAGACGAGCTGGAAGGCGTTGAGGCTTTGGTCCTGAACCGGCTTCGTCGTGGTGCCGAGCTTGCCTCGGATCTCTGGGCGGCTCTAGGTTCTCAACAGGTTGTCGCTCCACAGATCGGCGTTGAACCGGGAGCGGCCGCACGACTGCTGCGGGAACAGGCGTCCGCAGTCGTTATTAGCATGGACGATCGTCGTTATAACAGCGCTCATCCTGAGGCACCGGTCATCCAGTCCGACGGCCCGTCCCAGCTGCCGAAGGCGTGGTGTTGGACCGATCTGGGGTCAGCCGCCACGCACATCATCGATTGCGTAAACGACACTCCGGACTTCGTCGATTCCGACACCGGATACGTTGGCTTGAAGTCAACGAACGTGCGCCCGTTCGAGCTGGACATGTCGGCGCGTTGGTACGTCAGCGAGCACGATTACCGGCAATGGAACCGAAGGGTGACACCCTCGGCTGGCGACATTCTGCTCACCCGTGAGGCACCAATGGGGTACGCGTGTCTTCTGCCTGAGAACGTGAAAGCCTGCCTGACCCAGCGCCTGGTCCTCATTAGGGTCGATCGCAGATTCGTACTACCAGAGTACGTGTTGTTCTACTTGAATGGCCCACTCTTCCGTAGTCAGGTCACAAAGGCGCAGCGCGGCCTGACGTCCCAGCACATTAGGGTTGGTGACCTGCCGCGGTTCGTATTTCCCATGGCCCCGATGGCGGATCAAAAGCGAACAGTGGAGACACTGAGTCGACTAAAGCGGATGCTGGACGGCGCGGCGGCCCTCCGCGATCGAACTCGCGAGGGCATGGAGTCCTTGGCGTCAGTGTTCCTCGAGGGATGCATGACCGCCTTGTAGACGGTCGATTGCACCCAGTTCCAAGACAGCCAGCGGCAGCAGCAGCCCAGCCCGAGCCTGCCTTCGAACCACCCCGGCAACTTCGGACCCCTCTAACTACTACCCCGTCAAACGATCCGGGGGGTATAGGAAAGGCAGCGCAAAGTTGCCGCGCGGCGGGAGGAGGCTGCACATCCTCCTGCCATCTCCGTTCGATCTTGCCGTCGCGGGACCCATGCCTCAATGAAGGCAGCACTAGCAAGGGCGCTGCAAGACGGAGCCCGATGGCGCACTGTTCGCTTACGAACTGCCTCAATGAAGGCAGCGTCAAGAGGCGCTGCAACACCACTCCCGTCACGCAACTCAGCTGGATGATCGCGGCTCAATGAAGGCAGCACAGTCCCGCGCGTGGCGCCTCCACGCGTTATCCGCTGAGCAGCACCCAACTCAACTACGAATCGCCGGACCCGACGGCGACGAGTCGCAGCAGCTTCCCGCGTGCCTTGGCATGCGGGACACTTCCGCTGTTGAGCACGTTCCTGAGCTCCCGTTCCGAGTCCTCATAGGCGGTAATTGTGGGAGCGTGCCAGGTTCCATGGTCTCGACTTCGGATCAGCATGCGTTCGCTCCGTTCATGGCTCGGTCAGGGCGAAACAAGATTCCAAATCTGACAGACCATCGTGGCGTAGGCAGCGCCCTCGAGATCCCAGACTTCGACATCGTCACGACCCCGCCGACACAACCGGGCGCGTGGACTTGCCGAGGTTGCACTCTGAGCACGCGGTCATGAGGTTGTCCTCGGAGGTGGCGCCGCCAGCTACAAGAGGAACGACGTGGTCGACGTGCAGCCCGACGCCGGGTTCGGCCGCGGTGCGGCCGCAGTACCGGCAGCGGAAGCCGTCTCGCAGGAGGACGGTGAACCGCAGCTGAGCCGGGATCGCGTGACGGTCTCGGGCCACGTCGTGGCGGGCCGGCGTCCCCGTTCCGTTCGAGGAGGCGTAGCCGATCTGCCGGATACGGTCACGCGGCAGGCCCGGAGGACGGCCGCCCGGACGGCTCCGTCTGGGGTGTCGGTCACGGACCGGCTGGGCCTCGTGGGCCTCGTGAACACTGATAGCCCCGGCTTGATGCCGCCCGGCCGCGACGCGGACCCGCCCGAGCCTCGCCTCTTGCGTCGTTCGGCGGTCGAGACGCGCTCGCAGGTACGTGCCGATCGATAGCAGCCCGAACCACGCGACTCCGAGGCGGCCGGTCGCCTCCTGGCCCTTCTCGCCCCGCCGATCGAGCAGCTGGGGTATCGGTTCGGCCCCTCTAACTCGGACGAGCAGACCGAGGTGGCCCTTCATGCTATGGTGCGGATCATTCGGCCTCCTGCTCGGCCCACTCGATCCAGGCGAGCAGGACGGGACGCCAGCGGCGGCCGTGGAGCGTCTTGAGGCGATGGGCCCAGGGGCACAGCAGGACGAGATTACTGGGCTCGCTGGCGCTCTTGAGCCCAAGTCCGCCCGAGGCTCGCACATGGTCGAGCTCAAGGCGACCGAAGCACTCGTGCGGGATCCCGATGCGGCTAAAGACGCAGATGCGGTCACGCGCCCGGACGTGCGCCCGCATGGCCGGCGGGATCGGATCCGGCCGTGAGACGCCCCGCGCTCGTCGCGGGGTGGGGTAGCGGCGGAGCATAGGAGATCGAGTGGCGATCGGCGGCGTCTAGGCCGCGGCGCGCTTCACCGCGCTCGCAATCGGCTGCCCGATGACCGTCTTGGCGGCGCCCTGGTCCCACCCAAAGAGGCGGCGAGCGTCGAGGAACGCGGCGACCGTCGCCCGATCCACGACGACCGGCAGCAGGCGGGCACCCTCGGGCCTGATGTGAAGCACACCGAAGCGGGTAGCGGCCGGCACCGGGTACTGGGTCGGGTCGCCGCTGCGACCGATGAACTGGGCCCGGGCGAGACCGGCGAGCTGGAGGGCGGTATCGGGATAGACCCCGGCTCCGCTCTTGTAGTCGAGGAGCCAGATCTCGCCGTCGATCTCGGCGAACGCGTCCGCGGTGCCGCCGTACTCGTAGCGCTCCGAGCAGACCATGGCCTCGATGGCTAGGAAGCGGGGCGTGAAGACCTCGAGGAAGTCCCGTGTGTACGCCGCGACGAAGGGCCGCACCTCATCACTGAGCGCCACAGGCTCGCCGCGGGCAATCGCCTCGGCGGCCGCGTGAACCTGTGTTCCTAGGTCGGCCGAGACATCGCGTTGATAGTCGGGGATGCGCTTGAGCCAGTCGACCGCTGCTTGGGCTCCGCCGCTCTGGACCATCCGGGCCAGGACGTCGAGGTTGCGCACCGCGCAGGCCGCTGTCTCGCGCTTGGCCCAGCCCACAAGAGCGGGTTTGTCCTTGATAGCGAGGATCGTCGTGACCGAGGGATAGAGGGGCCCGCCATTCCAGCTGTAGCGGTGGCGGGCATCGCGGACGAGGCCAATGGCGGTCATATGCTTGACCTCCGATGGCGGCTTTCGGTCGCTTGCGCCACGACGCCGCAAACCGGCTCGACGCCGCTGTCCGGACGCTGTACCATGCCGTTATAATACGTCAGCCTGACGTTGACAGCAACCGCAATCTTGGGCTCGACCGAGCCCCGGGAGACCGTGAGATGCCACCAGACGACGACGAGTTACGAGCCGCGCTCCGCGATGTGCTCGAACGCTCCGGCCTCTCGATGCGGGCCCTGAGTGCGGTCATGGGACGCGATCCTGGCTATATCGCCGCAATCCTCGATCCAACCCGGCCGTCGCGGGCACGGCCGACCCCGGCCGATCTACTCCGGGCCTCGGATGCGACCGGGATAGCGTTCGTGGAGCTCCTAGAGGCGCTCTGGGGGATCGAGCCCTCAAGGCTGGCGGCCGAACTTGTACATCTCGGGCTCGCCGGTTCGGGCGAGGGTGCCTTCGATCGCCTGTCTGAGAGTGAGCGAGCCTTGGTGGCGGACTTCATCGCCTTTCTAGACGCTCGGCATCCCGGACGAGGCCGGGGGCGCCGGCCCGGATGATCGGAGATGTAACGGCGGGTCGCGTTCGCGCTTATGGGCCTAAGGCTGTGCCAGCGGCCGGCGAAGCCGAGTTCGGTGCAGGTGTAGACCACCATCGACCAGCTCTGCTGGTCAAATGGTGGTTGGTGGTCGAGCGCCGTCACCCCGCTCGGCAGCTGCTTTCCGGGCCGGGTCGCCGACGGCCCAAGGCCCTGCGTGAGTGTTGAAAGTGTTGACAAACCAAGGATGTCGGGGAGCCGCCGAACCGGCGGCCTTGCATGGAATGGGTCACGCCAATAGCGGCTGCGGTGCGATCGTCAGCAAGACGCAAAGTGGGGGCGAGCAGGGACTCCGGAGCGCGGATTGCTCTCTACGGCCCATGGGGCCCGCCACCCCCCTTTTACCCGCTCCGAAAACTCCGAATAATCCTTCCGGCTATGGCCCATGGGGCCCGCCACCCCCCTTTAACCCGCTCCGAAAACTCCTCGAATGATCCTTCTGGCTTCGTCATCGATGGAGAGTTGCAGCGATTTGTTGCGCCCTGTGTCGAGTAAGCTCCTGTGCTGTACCGAGAGTCCGGCTGACGTCGCCACGGCGGCCACGTTCCAGGCATCGAGGCTGCTCGGTTCCGCCTCGCACCCACCCTGAGGATACCTCGCCCGAAGATCCCACCCGCCGGGCTGCGCAACCTGACAATCGCTCCAGGCACGACAAGCGTAGCTATGGTCGGCGCTCGTCAGGTGGTGATCACGCTCCCGTGTGTCGGGAGAACTCGGGAACCCTCCAGATTCAAGGACCATCGTGACGCCCACGCCAATACGAGAAGACGACCGCTCCCAACGACAGAACACCTATCTCCCAAGACAGCTGCTTTCGAGGCCCGCTCCCCCTCAGACGCGCTGTCTATACAGCGCACACACCGCTGACCCAGCCTCTTTGGCAGGTCAGGACGAAGGCAATGCAGCCTTGGAGCGTGATGTGTTTGCCGCCGAATCGGCATCGGATCGAGCCCATGACAGGCAACTGTTTGGCGGGCATCTGCACGGATGAGCGGTTGGGCCGGCAGTAGCGCACCGGCCAGGCAGTCGCGCCTCGCAGTTCAGTCGAGGTCTCCAATCAGATCGCCTCGACGGGTCAGACCTACATCATCACCAGGCCGCCGTCCACCGCCAGAACCTGGCCGGTGATGTAGGCAGCTTCGTCGGAGGCCAGGAACGTCACCGCCGCCGCGATCTCCTCAACCGTGCCGAAGCGTCCCAGCGGGGTCTGGGTCTTGATCTGGTCGGTCAGGCTCGTCGGCAGGTCCTTGGTGAGCTCGGTGACGATGAAGCCCGGGGCGACGGCGTTGCAGGTGATGCCGCGCGACGCGACCTCGCGAGCCGTGGCTTTGGTCAGACCGATCAGGCCGGCCTTGGACGACGAGTAGTTGGCCTGGCCCATCTGGCCGGCCTGGCCGGAGACGCTGGACATGTTGACGATGCGACCGGCATGGGCCTTGAGCATCGGCCTTATCGCGGCCTTGATCATGTAGAAGGCGCCGAAAAGGTTGACCTCGAGGACTTTCTTCCAGTCGTCGATGGGCATCCGCATGATCAGGTCGTCGCGGGTGATGCCTGCGTTGTTGACCAGGATGTCGATCTTGCCGTAGGCGTCGACGGTGGCCCCGACGGCCTTGACACAGGCCTCCGGGTCGGTGACGTCGGCCGGGATGTAGATGGCGCGCCGGCCCAGCGCCTGGATCTCGGCGACGGTAGCCTCGGCGACTTCGGGCCGGCCGACGTCCACGAACGCGACGTCGGCGCCCTGGCGAGCGAGGTTCAGGCAGATGGCCTTGCCGATGCCGCGGGCGCCGCCCGTCACGAGGGCGGATTTGCCGGTCAGATCGATCATCGCGGGACTCCCTTCTCTTCGAGTCGCTGCCTCGTGAAGACGAGCGAGCGGCCCGGACCGCTCGTTCGGCTCGTCACCCCGGCCGGGATGCGGCGGCCGGTGGGCCCTTGGCCGCGGGTTTGATATCACGTACGTCGAGGTCGGGGTTGCGTCCGCTGCTTGCAGCAGCGTCCCTGCGGAGCCACTCCAGGGCTGGCGGGAACGGATTGACGGGTCCCAGGTAGCCGGGCATGACGGTTACGTCCTCGGGTCCGATGTCCGCGGCGCGGGAAAACGCGGCGGGGTCGGCGGTCCATTCCAGCGTGATTGCGCCGGACGTCAGGCCGGATCCGAAAGCAACGAACAGCAGCCGATCGCCCTTCTTGACCCGGCCCGCGGCCACGGCCTCGCTCAGGGCCATCGGAACGGACGCCGCGGAGGTGTTCCCATAGCACTCGACGTTGACGAAGACCCGCGCCATCGGGAAATCGAGCGACCTGGCCAGAGCCTCGATGATGCGAATGTTGGCCTGGTGGGGCACGACGAGGTCGACGTCGGCGAGCTCGATCCCGGCCCTGGACAGCGACGCGAGCGCCGTCGAGCCGAGAGTCCGGACGGCCATCTTGAACGTCTCGGCGCCCTTCATCTTCATGAAGTGCTCGCCCGCCGCGATGGTCGAGGCAGTGGGCGGCCTGGACGACCCGCCGCCCGGCAGCCAGATGAAGTAGGCGCCCGACGGTTCGGTCCTGATCTCAATGCCGAGCGTTCCGCCGGGCTCATCAGAGGCGGACAGCACGACAGCCCCGGCGCCGTCGCCGAAGAGGATGCACGTGGTTCGGTCGGAGAAGTCCGTGTAGCGGCTGAGGGTTTCGGCGCCGATCACGAGCACGTGCCTGGCCATACCGCTGGCCACGTAGGCCTGCGCGGTGGCGTATCCGTACACGAACCCGGAGCACGCCGCCGCCACGTCCATCGCCGCGGCGCGCTTGTTACCGATGGCGTCCTTGACCAGGGCCGCCGTCGACGGCATCTGGTAGTCGGGCGTGAGCGTGCCGACGATGATCAGATCGATGTCGTCCGGCCCGAGTCCTGCAGTGGCGATTGCCCGAAGCCCGGCAACCGCAGCCATGCTGGCCGTCGTCTCACCCGGCCCGGCGATGCGGCGCTCGCGGATACCCGTACGAGAGACGATCCATTCATCGTTGGTATCCACCATCCGCTCGAGATCGGCGTTCGTGAGAACCTGGCTCGGGGCGTAGGCACCCCAACCTGTCAGGTGGACACCTGAGGTAGGACGCGACTTCACGGCTCGACCTCAATGAGCGGCTGTTTCGCCTTCACGAGCTTGCCCGACTCGGCGACGATTCTGACCACCCTGCCGGCCTGGTCCGACTTGATCTCGTTGAAGAGCTTCATGGCCTCGATCAGACCGATGACGTGGCCTACCGCAATAGTCTGCCCGACGCTCACGTAGGGCGGCGAACCAGGCGACGACGCGGCATAGTAGATGCCCGTCAGCGGCGCCCTGACGTACCTCGTGGTGGAGACGGGGACCATCTCCGCAGCGGAGGCCCCGCCCGTCGCCCCGGGGGCTCCGGCTGCCGCGTCTGTGCCCGCCCCGGTTGGGTTCAGGGACGAGGTCGTGGCCACCGTGATCAACGCGGCAGGCTTGCGCAAAACGATCCCGGTCTCGCCGGCCTCGACTTCGAGCTCGTCGAGGTCGCTGCGCTCCAGCAGCGAGCCAAGCCTGTCGATCAGCGCCAGAAGCGAGGCCGTCTCCGGTGACGTCGCCGGGCGGTCGACCGGAACTTCCGACCCGGGGACCTCACCGGGCGGCGAGTTCACCGGCTCGAGGGGACGATCGCTCATCTATTGCCCCTCACTCGGCCCAGCGCCGGAAGACCAGGGCGCTGTTCTGGCCGCCGAAACCGAAGGAGTTGGAGACCGCCACATCGATATCCCGGTGGCGCACCTTGTTCGGAGTCAGATCGAGACCGGCCGCGGCAACGTCCGGGTTCTCGAGGTTGATCGTCGGGGGGACGAGTCCGGTGCGGATGCTCATGATCGTGGAGATGGCCTCGATGGCTCCGGCGGCGCCGAGCGTGTGCCCGATCATGCTCTTGTTGGCGGTCACGCTGACCTGGCCGGCACGCTCCCCGAAAAGTGTCTTGATCGCTTCCAGCTCGCGCGGATCTCCCTCGAGCGTGGAGGTGGCATGGGCATTGACCATGGTCACGTCGTCGACGCTGAGACCGGCCTTCTCCAGGGCACGACGGATGGCCCGCACCGCGCCCGCGCCACCGGGCGCCGGCAGGGTGATATGCGAGGCGTCGGCTGTGGCACCGTAGCCCACCAGCTCGGCAAGCGGCTGAACGCCGCGAGCCCTGGCGCTGGCCAACGATTCGAGCACGATCACGCCTGCACCCTCGCCGATCACGAAGCCATCTCGATCGGCATCGAACGGCCGGGAAGCGCGCTCCGGTTCGTCGTTGCGGGTCGACAGAGCCCGCATCGCCGCGAAGCCGCCCACGAGCGACTCGTGGCCCGTGGCCTCGGTCCCACCGGCCAGCATGAGGTCGGCGTCGCCGCGCCGGATCGTTTCCCAGGCCTCGCCGATTGAGTGGCCGCCCGTGGCGCAGGCGGAGACGACGCTGAAGTTAGGGCCCTGCGGCCCGAAGAAGATGGCGATAACGCCCGCCGCCAGGTTGCTGATCGCCATCGGAATCAGGAACGGCGACATGCGGTCGGGGCCCTTCTCGCCCATCAGTAGGATCTGGTCGGCCAGGGTCCGAATGCCGCCGATGCCGGTGCTCACGATGACTCCGGTCCGTTCGGCGAGTTCACCTTCCAGGCGGGCCGGCAGCCCGGCCCCGTCCATGGCCTGACGAGCCGCCACCAGGGCCAGCTGGACAAAGCGATCGTTGCGGCGCTGGTCCTTGCGGTCGAGAACCGCGGAAGGGTCGAAGCCCTTGACCTCGGCGGCGATTCGGGTGGTCAGTCGCGACGGATCGAACTGGGTTATGGGGCCGACGCCGGACCGGCCGGCGATCATCCCCTGCCACGTGGACTCGACGTCGAGCCCGAGCGCGGTGACCGCGCCCATGCCGGTGACGACCACGCGAGGCTGGCCGTTGGTAGGGCTCATCGAACAAGTTTCCCCGTGCGGATTGTGGCGGCGCGATACACGTCGCCGGGCAGGCCGCGCGCCGATACGGCGTTCGAAGCCGCCATGACGTCGTAGTTCGTCCGGTGGATCTCGGCCGTGACGCTCTCGTCGTCGATCTCGATCAGGGCCCAGCTCGCGGTTGGGTCGCCATCGAAGATGTATCCGGCGCTGCCGGCGTTGACGATCGTTCGCCAGCCGACCTCGCGCACTTCCGGCAGGTGGGTGTGGCCGCAGACGATGACCTTCGCATCGGTGCCGCTCACCCGGTCGATCGTCACGACCGGATCGAGGTCGGCGCTCAGGCCCTCGGTCAGCGAGCCGGGCGAGGCGTGGCAGAACAGGACCAGGTCGTCGCCGACGCGCAGCCGCCGCTCCGACGGCAGGCGGCGCAGGTAGTCCACGCCCTCACCGCCGATCTGGTCTCGGGCCCATTCGGCCGCCACCAGGAACGAGTCCGGGGCGCCCTCCGTGAACCATGGAAAAGCGGCCGTGAAGTCGCCGTCGGCCACGGCGACGTCGGTGTTGCCGAGCGTGACGAAGGCTCCCGCCCGCTCAAGCTCCCGGACGAGGGCCAGCGTCCCGACCGGGTCGGGGCCGTTGAAGACCAGGTCGCCGCAAACCGCCACGTAGTCTGGGCGCGCCGCGTCGATCGCCTTGTGAACGGCCGCCAGGGCGGGCAGGTTGCCGTGAATGTCGGACAGGGCGGCGATTCGAACCATCAGCGCAGCGCACTCTCGGGAGCGATGATGAAGCTGATCAAGGCCTCGCAGGCGACCTCGCCGTCGACCGTGGCGACGCCCCTGCCGCGCCCGAACTTGCTGCCCAGGCGCTCCATCGTCACCTCGAGCCGAAGCTGATCGCCGGGCACGACGATGTGCTTGAACCGGCATTCGTCGATCGCCGCGAAGAGGCCGAGCCGATCGCCGAAACCAGGTTGCTGGGCAACGAACAACCCCATCGTCTGGGCCAGGGCCTCGACCTGGAGCACGCCGGGCATTATCGGCTGGCCGGGGAAGTGGCCCTGGAAGAACCACTCCGTGGCCGTCACCGACTTCAAACCGACTATGCGCTTGGCCTCGACGTCGTACTCGACGATCCGATCGACGAGGAGGAACGGCCAGCGATGCGGTATGAGCTTCTCGATCTGGCGGGTCGTCAGAATGGGCTCGTTGGTCGCTGTCTCGGTCACTGGGCGCTCCTGGTGGCGATGTGGGGCGGTCAGCGGGTACTGGCTGTGACGAACGGCGCGCTGCCGACGCGGTCGAGCAGGTTCGTCGTCACCTTGCCATCGATGAAGATCTGGTTGGCGAGGATGGCGCGATGCAGCTCGATGTTGGTGGTGACGCCATCCACGAGCAGCTCGCGCAGCGCGGCGTCGCCGCGGGCGATGGCCCCAGCTCGATCGGGGGCCCAGACACACAGCTTCCCAAGAAGCGAGTCGTAGTAGGACGGGATGTCGTAGCCCGGGTACAGGTGAGAATCCATGCGGACGCCGGGACCGCCCGGGGCGAGGTAGGCGTCAACCTGCCCGGCCCCCGGCCGGAAGTCCTCCGCGGGGTCCTCGGCCAGGATTCGGAACTCGATTGCGTGGCCGCGCGAGACGACGTCGGCCTGGGTCATGCCGAGGGGCTCGCCCGCCGCGATCTTGATCTGCAATACGACAAGGTCGATGCCGGTGCAGAGTTCCGTGATCGGATGCTCGACCTGGATGCGGCAGTTGATTTCGATGAAGAAGGCCTCGCCCTTGCCGTCGACGAGGAACTCGAGGGTGCCCAGGTTCTCGTAGCCCGCCGCGACGACTGCCTTCACGGCCCGCTCGGCGAGCTCCTGGCGCGCGGCCTCGGAGAGGGCTGGGCTGGGCGTCTCCTCGATCAGCTTCTGGTGGCGGCGCTGGACGGAGCAGTCGCGCTCGCCCATGTGGATGGCGTTGCCGAAGCGATCGACCGCGACCTGTATTTCGACATGGCGGTTGTCGTCCAGGAACTTCTCCAGGTAGAGCGAGTCGTCGCCGAAGGCGGCTTTGGCCTCCGAGCGACTCACCTTGAAGGATGAGTCGAGCTCGCGCGAAGTTCGGACCAGGCGCATGCCCTTGCCGCCGCCGCCGGCGGACGGTTTGATGAGGATGGGGTAGCCGATGCGCTCAGCCTCCTCCAGCGCGTGGGCCTCGTCGCGAAGCATCCCAGAGCCTTGTATGGTCGGCAGGCCGTGAGCGCCGAGCAACCGGCGCGTGGCCTCCTTGGAGGCGAAGTTGGCCAGAACCTCGGCCGGCGGGCCGATGAAGGTCAGGCCGTGGGCACGGACGACGTCGGCGAAACCCTCGTCCTCGGAAAGGAAGCCGTATCCGGGATGGATGGCATCGCAGCCGGTCACGACCGCGGCCGAGACTACGGCCGAGGCGGAGAGGTAGCTGTGCCTTGCGTCGGCCGGGCCGATGCAGATGGCTTCGTCGGCCAGCTGGGCGGCGAGACCGTCTCGGTCGGCTTCGCTGTAGGCGACGACCGCGCCGACACCGAGGGTCCGGCAGGCGCGCAGGATCCGCAGGGCGATCTCGCCGCGATTGGCGATCAAGACCTTGGAGAACATCAGGCGTTCCCCGCGATTGCTGCAGCGTCGCGGACCGGCCGACCGGCTTCTCCGCCGGCAGACGACGCGGGCAGTTCGATGCGGACGAGGTCCTGCCCGTACTCCACGGCTTCGCCGGCCTCCGCGAGACTCGAGCCGATCAAGCCGTCCACGGGCGCGACCACGTCCTGGCGGACGCCGAGGACGTCGACGAAGCCGATGCGTTCACCCGAGCGGACGCGCATTCCAACGGCCAGGTCGCGGCGCGGATGGTAGATGCCAACGGCCGGAGACTTGGCGGCAATCCGACCTGGTTCCACAGCGAGTTCCTCTTCGGGGTGCAAACGGCGGTCGCGCTCTTCGGGTCGGCCATGGCCCGCGGCGCCTCGGGCGGCGATGCCGTGGCCGGCATGGCCGTCGGCCGCCCTGGCCGCGTTACGTCGGACCTCTTCCGATATGGCGGGCTTGCGCAGCCGGGCCTTCCACCCGCCCTCCCGGACCTCGATCTCACCCAGGCCACTTGCCGCCAGCTTGGCGATCAAGGCCGGGAGCAGGTCGTCGGCCAGACGGGCGATGGCCTCGCGGTCGTGCCGGGACCGGAGACCTTGCTCGCGGTCGGTCACGCCGGGATTCGCGCCTTCAGCTCGGTCGGGCATCGGCTACTCCTCCTCGCGGCCGGGCAGACCGGGCAGGCTGGGGCGCCGCGGCCTGGTGAACGGCGGCATGGACGGCCGCGTACCCAGCAGGCCGCGCAGCCGATCCGCCAGGCCGGGCCTTGCCTGCGGTGCGGCCGGCCGCTCAGCGACCGTGTACGGGCCATACGCTCGGTAGCGCTTGAAGCGGGCCTCCAGGAGCTCGTCGACGGGCATCCGACCCAGCGCGTCGAGGCGCTCGAGCACGACTTCTCTGATTCGCCTCGCCGTTTCCGCCGGGTCCGTGTGGGCGCCCTCGCCGGGCTCCGCGATGACAGCGTCGACGATGCCGAGCTCGACTTGCTCCACGGCTGTGACCTTCATCGCGACGGCAGCCTGCTGGCTTTGCTCGGCCGACCGCCACAGGATGGCGGCGCAGCCTTCGGGGCTGATCACCGAGTAGATCGAGTTCTCGAGGGCCAGGACGACGTCGCCGACGGCGAGACCGAGGGCACCGCCCGAACCGCCCTCGCCGGTGATCACGACCACGATCGGGGTGCGTAAGTGCGTCATCAAGCCCACAGATCTGGCGATTGCCTCGGCGATACCGCGCTCCTCGGCGGCTGCGCCGGGGAAGGCTCCCTGTACATCTACGAAGGTGATGATCGGCATCGAGAACCGCTCGGCCAGGTCCATGACCCGCATCGCCTTGCGGTAACCCTCCGGATGCGGCAGGCCGAAGTTGCGGCGGATGTTCTCCTCAGTGTCCTGGCCCTTCTGGAAGCCGATGACCACGATGCGCCGGCCGGCGATCCTCGCCAGGCCGGCCACTATGGCCGAGTCGTCGCCGAAGAGACGATCGCCGTGCAGTTCGATGAACTCCTCGGCCATGACTTTGAGCAGCTCGAGCGTGTGCGGCCGCTTGAGGTTGCGGGCCTGCTGGACGTGAGCCCAGACCGCGGCGGTCGGGCTCTCTGGCTGCTCGTCGACCTGGACCTCGGCGCGGCCCCTGCCAAGAAGTCGATCAACCACGGGGCGCCTCCCCGCTGGACACTTCGGTCTCGCCGTTGCGCGAGTCGCCGTTGCGCGAGTCGCCCAGCGCCCCAGTCAGTGCCGAAAGGAACGAGCGCGGCCGGGATGCGGGGGCCGTTGCGGGCTCGCCCGTGCCGCCCGGCGAAGGCGCGATGAGGAACCCGAGCAGCGAGATGATCTCGTCGCGAAGGTGAGCCCGGGCCACGATGCGATCCACGAACCCGTGGCTGAACCAGAACTCGGCGCGCTGGTAACCGGCCGGCAGTTCCTCGCCGATCGTGCCTGCGGACACCCGGTCGCCGGCAAAGCGGATCAGTGCGTTCGGCTCGGCGATGTTCACGTCGCCCACGGCCGCGAACGACGCGAATACGCCGCCGGTCGTCGGGTCCGTCAGGACCGAGATGAACGGCACGCGGGCCGCCTTCACTCGCTCGACCACGCCCATGGTCTTGACCAGCTGCATCAGCGAGTAAGTGCCCTCCTGCATTCGAGCGCCGCCCGAGGAGGAGACAATGATCAACGGCATCCGCTCGGCCAGCGCGGCTTCGCCGGCCCGAGCGACCTTCTCACCGACGACCGAGCCCATCGAGCCGCCGATGAAGCCGAAGTCCATGACGCACAACGAAACCGGCCTGCCGCCGATGGCGGCGGGGCCCCAGACCGCCGCGTCGCGCAGACCTGTCGAAAGCTGGGCGGCCATGAGTCGGTCCGGGTAGGACTTGAGATCGACGAAGCCGAGGGCGTCGATCGCCTGGAGGTCGGCGTCGCGCTCCACGAACGAACCGCTGTCGACCAGCTGCTCGATCCGGGTCCTGGCCGGGATGCGGAAGTGATGGCTGCAATGCGGGCAGACGCGCAGTGACTTGTCGAGCTGCTTGTTGAACAGCATCTCCGCGCAGCCGGGGCACTTGGTCCACAGGTCCGGTGGGTAGGCGTCGCGACGTGGTCGGAACGGCAATCTGACCGGCATCAGGACACGACCCCGAGAATTCCGTCGATGACCCTCGGTCGGCGGCCCCGGCCGGATTGAGCCGTCCGGCCGTGGGCCTCACGCGCTGCCCGACCCATCCGGCTCGTCGCCGGGTGCGAGTGGCGCCACGCGACGAACACCGCGCCGAGCGAAATCGCCGCCGACGCGACCCCGACTCCCACGCCGCCGACGATCAGCGGCCGCGGCTGGCGCGCCGCTATCTCAGGAAGTCGGAACGCGGCCGCCGGCCAGATCGCTCGAGCACGACTCGCGGGAGCCGGTGCGGAGCCATCGGCTGCCGGGCCTGCGGCCTCCGAGCCGGCCACCTCCGTCGCGGTCGTGGCTGCAAACGCTGTCAGGGCAGCCGGAACTGCGGTAGCGACCAGGGCGTCGGTTCCGCCGGTCGGGCGCCCCCGGAACTGGGCCAGGGTGCCCGGCACCGCGGCTGCACCCGGTTCCTCGACGGGGAGGCCGGCCGCCTGACGAGCCGCACCCGTCGCGAGACGCGCCGCCAGCGCTTCCTCGAAGCGGAACGATGGATGGACGCGGGTCAGGCCGTCGCGCAGCTCCCGGACGGCAAACCGAACGGCCGGATCCACGTCAACGTCGACGGGGACTTCGGAAGCGCGCCGATCGTCAGCGGTCGTCAGCCCGTCGAGGTATCGCTCCGTTCGCCGAGCGTCTCGCGTTCCGCTTCCCAGCATCAGCTCAGCCGGCCTCGCAGGTCGTCGGCGACGGCCCGGAGGGCTCGGTGCAGGAGGACTCGGACGGCACCCTCCGATCGACCCAGGATCGCAGCGATCTCGGCGGTGGACATCTCGTCGACGAACCGGAGGATGACCGCCCGGCGGCGATCCTCGGGCAGCCTGGAAACGGCCTCCCAGGCCGCACTGGCGGCTTCGCGAGCCGTCGCGGTATCGACCACGTTGTCCGGGGCCGAGAGCTCTGCCGCATCTTCGAGAGAGGAGACCTGCCGGCGACGATCGCGACGCCGCTCGTTGGCAACCACGTTGCGGGCGATCCGGAAGAGCCAGACGCGGAACGTGGAGAAGTCTGCCGAGTCGGCCGCGCCGGACGACCCCTCCCCCGAAGCGATGAATGCGTCGACTCTCTCCTCGAAGCGAGGCAGGCCGGCCAGCGCCTGCATGAAGACGCGTTCGGTCGCATCCTCTGCCGCGTGGTGATCTTGGAGTTCGTAGTAGGCGTAGCTGTACACCTGGGCCAGATACTTCCTGTACAGGGCGTCGAAACGACTCGGATCGAGCCGCGCCTCTTCGACCAGACCACGATCGCGATCGAGCCGGGCGGGATGGGCTCGGTCCTCCACCCTACTCAACACCGGCCTGCTCAATGTGTTACACCCGGGCCGCCGGCGCGATCAGCTATGAGCGTGTCGGCCGACCCGTCGGCGTCGCCATCGACTTCCCTGCTCGCCGAAACTAGCCGGACGTGTGTTACCTCGCCGACCAGAAGCTCCCGCTCGACCCCGTCCCCATCCTCGACGAGCAGCGCCCCCGTGGCGCCGTCGACGCCGACTGCCATCGACCCATGGGCCAATCCGTCAGGCAGGTCGATTCGGACGGCTCGGCCGGTGGTGATCTGACGCGAATGCCAGCCTGCCACGTCGAAGTGCCCGTCGCGCAGAGCCAGCAGGCGCGGTTCCAGGCGCAGCAGGAACTCGTCGAGAAGCGCATCGGAGTCGATCGGGCGACCGCGGGAGACCTCATGCAGGCTGGTCATGGCGTCGGCCAGCTCGGCCGGGAAACGGTCGCGCGGCCAGTCGGCGTTGACGCCGATGCCGACCACGGCCCTCGCGTCGGCCGTGCCGGCGCCTTCACTCTCGCCCAGCACGCCGGCGACTTTGTGGACGCCCGCCGCGGCCTCCGGGGCCTCCACGACGATGTCGTTGGGCCACTTGAGCTTGAGCATGCCGATCGGCAGACCGGCTGCTTCCTCGGCCGCGTCGGCCATGGCCATCGCCACGACCGCACCCAGCCGCCAAAGCCGGTCGGGTTCCAGGTAGGTCGGCTTGAAGCCAAGCGATAGCAGCAGGGCGGCTCCGGCCGGCGCTACCCACGATCGGCCCGAGCGCCCGCGACCGGCAGTCTGCTCGTCGGCGACAGCCAGACACACCTCGGGGGTTCCTTCGATCATCCAGGCTCTGACGATGTCGTTGGTCGATGGGACCGACCGGAACCGCTCGTATCGCGACAGGAATGCGACGCTCGTCGTCACGCGCCTGTCTTCGACGCCCCGCCGGAGCCGGCCTCGACTGTGGGCTCGCCCGGCAGGAGTGGCTCCGGCTCCTCGAGCGCGAAAGCCTTGTGCAGCGCCCGGACGGCCGTCTCGACCTGATCCTCGGCGATCATGCATGTGATTCGGATTTCGGATGTGGAGATGATCTCGATGTTCACACCGGCTTCGGCAAGGGCCGCGAACATCATGGAGGCGTAGCCGGGCGCGTTCTGGATGCCGGCGCCGACTATTGAAACCTTGGCCATCGCCGAGTCGGTTGTCATCTCCCGGAAGCCAAGCTCGCGCACGATCGGCTCCAGTATGCGCTTGGTCTTGGCCAGGTCGCCTCGGGTGATGGTGAAGCTCAGGTCTGTCGTGCCGTGGTGGCCGACATTCTGGACGATCGTATCGACGTTGACGCCAGCTTCTGCGAGCGGCGCGAAGACCGCATGCGCGACGCCGGGCCGGTCCGGAACCTCGACCAGCGTCACCTTGGCGACGTTGCGGTCGTGGGCCAGCCCGCGAACCTTGTTGCGCTGCTCCACGAACGGATCCTCCTTGATGAGAGTGCCAGAAACATCCTCGAACGAGCTCAGCACCTCGATGACCACGTTGTTGACCCAACCCAGCTCGACCGCCCGAACCTGCATCACCTGGGCGCCCTGATGAGCCAGTTCCATCATCTCTTCGTACGAGACGACGGGCAGCTGGCGGGCGTCCGAAACGAGCCGCGGGTCTGCCGTGTAGATACCCCGAACATCGGTGAAGATCTGGCAGCGGTCGGCCTCGAGAGCGGCGGCCAGCGCGACGGCCGTGGTATCGGAACCGCCACGGCCGAGCGTCGTTATCTCCGACAGATGGGGGTCTCGGACGCTCTGGCCCTGGAAGCCGGCAACGATCACGACGCGGCCGGCCGCCACTTCGGCGTGGATGCGCTTCGGGTCGATTCCGGCTATGCGCGCCTTGCCGTAGTTGCCGTCGGTCGTGATCCCGGCTTGAGCGCCCGACAGAGCGATCGCCGGCACGGCGAGAGCGTGCAGCGCCATCGACACGAGAGTGGCGCTCTGGTGCTCACCGGTCGCCAGGAGCATGTCGAGCTCGCGCGGATCAGGATCGTCGGTGATGGCGCCGGCAAGGGCGAGGAGCTCGTCGGTCGTATCGCCCATCGCGGACACGACGACCACCAGGTCGCAGCCGGTCGCCCGCTCACGGGCGATCCGCGCGGCGACGCGCCTGATCCTGTCGGCGTTGGCAACGGACGAGCCGCCGAACTTCTGGACGACGAGCGGTTTGGACATGGCGGGCATTCTAACCCAGGGCCCACCAGTCTCGAAACCGCGAGGCGCAACCGGCGGCCCCCGTGGAACACGGTCGCCGGCCGTTCTAGAGACAATGGGCACGACATCGCTTAGGAGCCCCGCACCATGTGCTTCGATCTGGACAGCGACCCGCCGATCCGACCCCTGGCCGACGCCGCCGTCGACCACGAGTCGCTGACCCTCCGCGCCGCCGACGGCAACTCGTTCCGGGCCTTCCATGCCTGGCCCCTCGAGACCACCGGCAGGGCCATCGTCATCCTGCCGGACGTCCGCGGGCTACACCACTACTACGAGGAGCTGGCGATCCGATTCGCCGAGATCGGCGTCGAGGCGGTGGCCATCGACTACTTCGGCCGGACGGCTGGAATCGGCGATCGCGGCGACGACTTCGACTTCGGCCCGCATGTTGCCCAGACGACGTGGGCCGGGCTTTCGGCCGACATCGAGAGGGCCGCAAAGTACTTGAAAGACGACGCCGGTCACGGGGCGCGGTCGCTGTTCACGACCGGCTTCTGCATGGGCGGCCGGAACGCCTTCCTGTCCGCCACTCTCGGCCTCGGCCTGTCGGGCGTCATCGGCTTCTACGGCTGGCCGGGGGGACCGTCACGCAACGACACGCCGGCACCCACGGAAGTGGTCGGCACGTTCGAGTGTCCGGTGCTGGGCATCTTCGGCGGCGCCGATCAGGGCATCCCGATCACCGCAGTCCAGCAATTCCGCGACGCCCTGGCATCCGTTCCGATCGAGCACGAGATCGTCGTCGAGCCGGACGCCCCGCACAGCTTCTTCGACCGAAAGCAGGCCGAATTCCAGAAGCAGTCGGACGACGCCTGGGCCCGAATACAGCGCTTCATCGAGGCGCACGGGGCGAACTAGGGGGCCCTTCGGTCGTTCCCGACCGCCACCAGGACGCCACGCCCGCGGCTGTGCGACCATTCCCGAGCGCGCAGCTTGCGCCGCCAGCGGAGGAATCGATGATCACGCGACGCGATCGGCGCGACGAGGCGGATGATTCCGGCCGGGTCCGCGTGACTGAGGTCGACCCGACGCTCGCCGACTCCGAGGAAGACGACCTCGACGAGAGGGAACCCGAGGATCAGCCGGAGGACTTGACCGCCGACCTGGAGTCACAGGCTGCCGACTACCTGGCCGGCAACGACGTGTGGATGTACGGGCCCAACGCGACGGCCGTCCTGGAGATCCTCGACCGGCTCGAGGACCTGGTGCCGGACGAGGCTCGACCGCTCGCCGAAGCCTGGCTCGCCATCCCCAAGTCCGATCGCGAGCGGGCCCGGAAGGCCGCTCGCAAGCTGGCCGATGACGACGAGGAGATCGCCCTCCACCTCCAGCTCGTCCGCGAGGCCGTCGGGACGTGGATGGCGGTTACCGGCCCGTACCCGGAGTTCGTCGCTGCGGTTCCGGATTGGGGCCGGGTCTGCGCTCAGGCCGGCGAGGCTGCACTCGACGCGGCCACTGCCGTGATCCTCGAGGGCAAGATCGAGGAGGTCCACTACGAAGCCCTGCTCGAGCCATGGTCGGAAACGATGGCCGATCTCGACGCTGCGGCCGACGCCGCCGGTCTCGACGGTACCGCCGAGAACGAACCCGGCACAGAAGCAGCGGACGAGGAGGACGAGGGCGAAGACAGCGAGGACGAAGAGGAAGGCGAGGGCGAGTTCGGGCCGAACTCGGACGTCGTGACCGACTTCCTGAACCGCCTCTGGCTGCTCACCCCCGAACAGGTCGGTCGGCTGGTCAGTGGCTGGCAGAACGCCCCACGCGAGGACCTCAAGGCTGCTCACGAGGGTCTCAAGGCCATCATCGACGAAGATCCCGAATGGCGCGACCAGGTCCGCCGTGCCCAGGAGAAGCTGTCGCCCTGGCTCAACGCCGGGCGCATCCAGGAAACGTCCGGTTTCCTGGGTCAGACCGGACAGGGCGAGTCGCGCAAGATGGCCGGCCCGACGCTCGCCGACGCCGTCGCCGCCCTCGCGGTGGGTGACCTGCTCGAACCTGGGGACGCGGAAACGCTCTACGGGCCGTGGTTCAATCTGATCGGTGCGCCCCCACTGCCAGATGCCGGCGACGAAGCCACAGCCGAGGCGGAACCGGCCGGCGACGCCGATCAAGGAGTCCGAGCCGCGAAGGGCGGCAAAGGCGCCAGGGAACCGACTGCAAGCGCCAGGGCGGACGCGACCGGTGGCAAGAACAACGCGAACAAGTGAGGCTAAGCCCGAGCGGCGCTCGGGCGCGGAGGGTCCATGGCCAGATGGAGCAAGCGCAGGGTCAAGAGCCCGGTCGCCAATCAGCTGAGCGGCGCCGCCGAGCCGAACGTCCTGAGCGTCGGCGACAAGTCGGGCAAGGCGGGCAAGCCCGACTGGGACTGGACCGTCGAGGGCGCGATCATCGGTGCAGAGCCGGACGACGACTTCGAGCCGGACGAAGAACTCCACGATGATTTCGACGAGGACGCCGTCATCGAGGAACTCGACCACCGAACGCCCGAACAGCGCCAGGCCGACCTCGAAGCCGAGCTCCAGCGTCAGGCCGAGGAGTTCGGCCTCACGAACGACGATCCGAAGGCCCTCTACGGACCCAACGGCGAGGACGTCGCAGCCGTGCTCGACGCCTTGGACGAGATCGACACCGAGTCAGCCGAGCGAGTGGCGGAGGCCTGGGAACTGGTAGACCAGGCAGAGCGCGACGTGGTCGAGCGGATCCTGCGGCGTCGCCACCGCGGGGGGGAGCACGAGTACGAGCTCTCAGCCGCCGAGGATGCCGTCGGGGCCTGGCTGGCCGCGCGGGCGCCGGCCGACGATGAAGAAGAGGATCTCTGGCAGGAAGTCGCTCAGGCGGCAATGGACGCCGTCACCGCGATCGTCCTGGACGAGGAACTGAGCGACGCAGACTACGACACTCTGTACGGTCCCTGGGCTTCCGCGATGGAGACGGAGGACGACTCAACTCCTGGCGCTCCGGCCCATGCGTCCGGTTCGGTCGCCGGCGAGGCGGCCGCGGACGAGGGCGATGACGCTGCCGTTGAGGAGGAGGTCGATCCCAAGACCAGGGCGAAGGACGAAGAGGAGTACGGGCCGAACGCAGAAACGGTGATCGCGTTCCTGGCCCGCCTCGACGAGCTGACGACGACCGAGGCCGAGCGCCTTGCCCTCGCCTGGGAAGCTTCCGACAAGGACGCCCTGCAACTTGCCCACGAGGCCCTCGAAGAAGCACTGGCGGATGACCGCGACTCGCGCCGCCAGGTCAAGCGAGCTCAGGATCGGATCGTCGATTGGGTTCAGGGAAACAGCGGCATATCCCGGGCCAGCCGGCCCGTAGTCAGCCAGACCGGCACGAGCAAGGCGGCCGGTCGTCTCCGACAGAGCGTCGCGCCGACGCTGGCCGATGCCGTCGCCGCCCTCGCGACGGCCGACATGCTCGAGCCCGAAGACGCGGAGACCTTGTATGCGCCATGGGCGAAGGTACTCGGCGAACCGCCTCTGCCGAAGTTCGAGGACGACGGGTCGATCTAGATGTGATTCACGAATAGGTTGTTGACAGACGAGAGCCTCCTGAGGCTCGGTGTGGGTATCCAGCTCACATCGAACGGGAGGCTCTCGTGGCACATCGTAGGGCGAAGCTGACGGCACTCGGACGGCGACTA
>DASWZK010000079.1:0-36063 GCA_036404515.1 Candidatus Limnocylindrales bacterium | reverse complement strand
CGCCCAGTCCCGCGGATCCTCCCCCTCTTCCCTCGCTCTCTGCCGCTTCGTCATGTAACGACTTTATCAC
Source organism: Candidatus Limnocylindrales bacterium (assembly GCA_036404515.1). GTDB lineage: Bacteria > Chloroflexota > Limnocylindria > Limnocylindrales > CSP1-4 > Fen-1039. The sequence continues at coordinate 35,993 of DASWZK010000079.1, read as the reverse complement.
CATCCGTTACACCCACAAAAGGGCCCGCCGCTTGAGGGAGAAACGGCGGGGCCCACAGGACCAGACGACCTGAAGGGGAGAGAAGCGGCCGTCTTTGCCAGAGTCTGGGGCGAAGACGATAACGGGGTGTCAAGGGGACGATAAGAGCCTTCGTATTTGTGGGGCTCGGCTACCGCATGGCCGGGCCCGTCCTCCCTTTGCCTTGATGGCTTCGTCCGGTAAGCCGCAGATGAGCGGCACCGGCTTGTCTCGCAGCGGCCCCCGCTCCGCTGGTCGGCGACGTCGTGACAGCTAGGCCGGCTGCGTCGGGCGCTGTCTGAGACAACAAGCGCGGGCCCGACCGCGACTCCGACTCCCGTCCCCCTTGCCTAGCTGGTTCTGAGTCCTTCGAAGCCGACCATCGCCACCGGGATCGTGAGCGTGTCGCTCATCGCGCTCGTGGTGGTGGCGGCTGGCGGCTGGTCAGGGGCCGTGACGGGCGGGCTCCGGCCCCGGTTGCTATGCTTGCTTCCATCCTCGCATCCTTGCCAGCGCACTCCTCGACGGTAGACGCAGCGCTGGACCCCCCTCGGGGCGGAGGCTCCCTCATACGATGCTTCGGGCACGCTCGCTTCAACCACTCCCACTGCGTTCCATACTCTCGCCGTGATTGACGACGACGCTCCCTCCGGCCCCCGACTCCCGTCCAGGCGGTCCAGGCGCTGGAAACTCCCGCCCCATGACGACCCGAGGGCCGAGTCGGCGATTCGGGCATTCACCCGCGGCGGTGGACCCGAGACAGAAGATACCGACGATGAGGAGACACTCGTCGCTCCGACGACCGGCTTTGCCACCCGCCGGGCTTGGAACGAGGCCTTACGCCACGAGGAGCACCGCCTCGCCCGGTATGGCTGCCCGGTGACACTCGTGGTCGCGGAGATCGACGGACTGGACTCGCTGGCCGCGAGGCTCGGCCAGGGCGCCGCGGACCGGCTCATCCCGCTGGTCGAAGCGGTGATGTGGCGGAACGCCCGCGCGGCAGATGTCCACGCGCGCACCGGACGAACGCGCTTCGTCGCGCTGCTGCCCGAGACGGACGAGGTTGCCGCGATCAACTACGTCGAACGGGTGCGATCCGAGTGCGACATGTGGCTGGAAGCCGGAGGGCTCGCCGTCCGTTTGGCTCTCGGCTGGGCGCAGCCGATCGCCGGAGGAAGCCTCGCCGACGCGCTGCGCCTCGCCGACGACCGAATGAATTCCGACCGTCGTCGCCAGGGCTTCCGCATCCCGCCGGCCACGGCGGTGCCGCTCACCAACGAGGAGTCACGGCCATCGAGAGGTTGACGAGGACGACCGGGTGACTTTCCGGCGTGCCTCGCAGACCTACCGCCACCGAAACTGAGCAACTAACAATGGGCTTCTCGGCTGGCAACCCACGAGGGCGAGCACGTCCGGGTCTGTCCATTTCGAAACTGGCGCGTGCCGCGCTAGTCGCCGACGATTCCGACCTTGTTCGGCTGGTCGGGTGGCTGCGTCGGGGTCTGCCTCCGTTGGGCTGTGTCCGGCGATCCTCCTGATCGTCACGGGCGGGCTGCTCGCGGTGGTCTTCACTCGAGCCGGGCGGCGAGCATCATCGCGGCTGGCCGGTGGAGCCTCCGACTGAGGTCCCGACCGGCTGGATGGCCTCAACGTGGAGCGAGTTTCCACGCAGGTTGACAACGGCTCCGCTTCAGACTGCCGCGACCACTACGGGTCGTTCGACGCCGACGCCGACGGCCTCTTGGGCGGTGTCCGTGGCCTCTGTCCGCTGGGGGGATCCTGTGCGAGCGATCCTCGGGCAGGCGCCGGCCGGCATGGGGGGTACGGCGTTAGGCGATCGGCTCGCTGCCGGCCGGCTCGAACCGGATCAGCATCTTGTTTCCTGCGGCCGAACGGAGCTCGTCGGGCGTTGGGTCCCGGTCCGACGGAAGGCCCACCCCGAGCCGGGCGGCGACCTTCGGGCCGTAGCGTTGGACGAACTCCGCGAAGAGATCGGCCCGCGACTCGGCCGACTCGATCATCACCGGGACCGCGGCGTGGCGAACGCCCCGAACGAGCAGTGACACGGGCCGCCCGTCGCGGAGGTTCTTCCACCACCGCGAGCCGCTGACCGACAGCACGCTGCCACCGTCCCAGGCGAAGTAGCCGATCGGTATCACGTACGTCCGCCCGCTCAAGCGGCCGGTGTATTCGAGGAGCATCAGCTGGCCGCTCATCGATCGGTGAAGAGGCGACCGCAGGAGCCGGCGCATCACCGGATTCATGAACCGGAAGATGGCCGGAGCCGGGCGCCCTACGTCACCGGGTGAGGGCTGTGTGCCGGTGTTCTCTGTCTCGTGCGTCATTGCCGCCGGCTTATCTGGGCCGGCGGGCGGACGGGTCGCCAACAGCTCCAAATCCTCACGTTCTTTATGCCCAACCTGAGGGGGTATGAACGGACAGCCGTTGCCAGAAAGCCAGTTTAGGGCAGCCGCCGTAGCCCCCGTACGAGGCTAACGGCGCGTCGGTCATGGCCGCTGAGATCAGGCTCGGCACACGACCTGGATCGGAGGACGGGAGGTTCAAATCCTCTCGCCGACGAGCAAGGGGCTCGCAGGCCCTGTTCATGTGCCGGCGGGCGGCTTACCTTACCCGGCCTCATCCGGCCGGTCGAGCGGCTGCGTCGGGGGTCTGGGACTGGGACCCTTCGGCACTATCGCGCCTTGGTCCGAGCCGACACGCTAGTCGGGGTAATCGCCCTGCGACCGCGGAGTGGCACGTTCGATGAAACATCGATGGGCGGCATTCAGACTGATGCGCACGGCCACGGCGTTCTTGACAATCGCCCTGTTCCTGTCCGGATCGTACCCTTTCATCAGCAGCGTGTCGGTCGTCCACGTCTGGTAGCCACGCCGGTGGCAATAGACGCGAATCGGCCCGGTTGGACGGGCCGCCGATAGGTCGTCCCCGCTAGTCTCGCCCCGGCCCTGCTGCGCTGATCGCCGACGATCCCCGAGCTGTGCCGGCCAGTTCGGGCGGGTCCGGTCAGAGGTTTCACTACGTGTGGATAAGTGATACCCAGGTCGGGTTGGCAGCCTGCGTCCACGATGTCGCGGTTTGAGCAGCGCCGACGCGGACACGCGTCGAACTACTACGCTTGCGCAAGAGTCGCCACTGGACACTCGACCACTGCATGATTCGCCAATCCGTCTCGGTTGGGGCCGCGGTAGGATCTCGACCCAGAGGAATCCGGCCCACCGCTCGGAGAGGAGGTAGTGCCGTGAAGAACACTGAATGCACGATCTACATCACGACCAAACACGGCTGGACACAGAGCTACCGCAAAGAGAAGAACGGCTGGACACAAACTGGTCCAAACGGTGTAGTCCGCCCGCTCAGCGCGGAGCAACTGTTGTCGCACATCCTGCCACCACTCGCAGCCGGCAATCCGGACCGCCTCAGCGTCAGGGTGGAGCCCGACTCCCACACGTGACGGCAACGCAGGTAGCCGCCGGGTGGTGGATCAGCGCCGACCCACCGACACCGTTGCGGCCCCTGATCCGTCTGGCGCTCGGGCAGCTCGCGTCCGCCTGGCCGGCGGGCGACCCAGGTTCATCGCTCAGAGGCAAAGACTCATGAATCGACGAGGAGTGAGCTACGACATCGGGCGGATGATGGGGGTCAACTGGCGCCCGGTCTTCGACCTGAAGGTCGTGCACCGCGAGCTCGAGATCATCAGGACCGATCTGCACTGCAACGCCGTCCGGATCTGTGGCCTCGACATCGACCGGCTCACTACCGCTGCCGCGGATGCCCTCGGACAAGGGCTCGAAGTCTGGCTCACCCCGGAGATGTGGGACAAGAGCCCGGACACCACCCTCGCATACATCACGAAGGCTGCTGCGGCGGCAGAAGAACTTCGCCAGCGATGGCCAGATCGACTGGTGTTCGTCGTCGGCTCGGAGCTGACGCTCTTCATGCAGGGCATCGTGCCGGGCAAGAACATCGTCGCCCGGATGCGGAACCCATTGTTCTGGGAAGGCGCGAAGGCCGGGACGCACAATACGCCGCTCAACGCATTCCTCGGCCGGGCGGTCGAGGCAGTCCGACGCGTCTACCACGGTCCCGTCAGCTATGCGTCGCTGGTCTGGGAAGCGGTTGACTGGAGTCGTTTCGACATCATCGGCGTCGACCACTACCGGGACCGCCGCATCAACGACCGCTATGTCGACATGCTCGGGCCCCTCTTTGCGCACGGGAAACCGGTGGTCGTGACCGAGTTCGGCTGTCGGACCTTCCAGGGTGCCGATGGCGCAGGCGGCATAGGCAGTTTCGGCATGGTCGACAACAAGACGCTGTTTCTCCACCAGCTTCCGCTCGTGGGTCGGCTGGTGCGCCCTCGGCTGGCCGGGAAGTACGTTCGCGACGAGGCGTTGCCGGCGCGCGAGCTGAGGGAGACGCTTGGCATCCTCGACCGCGCGTGCGTCGATGGCGCGTTCGTCATGACGTTCGTCGCTCCCATCGCCCCCTACGACGAAGACCGCCGCTACGATCTCGACATGTCGAGCTTCGCGCTCGTGAAGACCTACGCCGACGGAAGGCACGGCACGACCTATCCCGACATGCCCTGGGAGCCGAAGGAGTCGTTCCGAGCCGTGGCGGAGAGCTACGCCAGAATGGATGCAGGCGACTGAGGGGCGGGTCCAAGCCAGCATTCTCTCAGCGTATGCGTCGCGTCGACGGCCATCAGCATCATGCTCGGACTACTGGCACCGGCGCCGGCGAGGCCCGCATCCTCGGTCGGCCGCCCCGAGAAGTCGCAGGACTTGGACACGTGGGCGCCCTGAGGATGCCTCGCTCCTCGGACGAAGTTGGAGCGTTGCCTCAAGCCGGAGGCGACGGGTCCGGTCGCAATTTCACTGCCATGTTGTCGCTCGGCGACTTACCGCTGGCTCGCCGAGTAACCGCGCATGACGTTGTCGACGACACGCTCTGCGAACGCCCGGTCAAGTTCGCCGCCAAACATCAGCCGGAAGTAGACCGGGCCAACGAGCAGCTCCGTGGCGATATTGGCGTCTGCATCCGGGCAGAGGTCGCCTCGTTCGATTCCCCGGGCGATCATCCGCGCGATCTCGTTTCGCCGCGCCTGGACGACGGTGGCCCGGAACGGATCTCCGAGCGACGGGTTGCTGGCGATCTGTGAGAGCAGGGCGCGAATGACAGGGCCAAAGTCGGACTCGGTAACGGCCCGCATTGGATTCATGACCGCTGCGAGCATCTCCTCTCGAGTGTCGCCGGTCTCTTCGATGTCGATGTGAGGCGCGGCGAGATCGGCGAGGAGCGCCTGGGCCAGCGCCTCCTTCGATCGCCAGCGACGATAGATCGTCGCCTTGCCGACGCCGGCGTGAGCGGCAACGTGTTCGAGCCGAAGGCCGGAGTAGCCCTCCTTGATGAGTTGCTCCCGGGCTGCGTCGAGGATCGCTCGATGGGCCCTGTCGCTGCGCGGCCTGCCCCTGGGAGCGCCGCCGTTCAGCAAGGTTGCGGTCGTTGCGGTCGAGTTGCGAGACGGAGCGTCTTGATTAGTCCCGGCCATCCAGGTATGATACGAGACGGATCGTATCTATGCAAGGTGAAATGACCATGCTTGACAACTGGAGTGTGCTCGACCGAATCGAGCATGCCGAGCGCGAGACGCCTTTCTGCGCATGTGGGCAACCGACGTCGCCGGCGGCACGGCCCGATGGAATCTGGCTCGAGTGTGTGTCGCTCCGAGCGCCGGATGGCAGCCGGATCGGGCGATTTCTGTCTGCGCTTGCAGCGCCCGGTCACACCAGCCGGCTGATCGTAGAGCAAGTTGCGGATGCGGCCTGATCAGCCTGACGGCTGCGGCAGGAAGCGCGCACCCGTAACGTTGCCGCGCGATCATGGAAGGGTGTTCCCGATCGACTAAACTTGACGTGGGGTGTCCGCGTTTCAGGGGGCTGCCGTCCTGGTGTCACGGTCTGCTGTAGTCGTCTTCTTGCCGCATTCCGAGTCAGCCGCGGTCGTGCGGCACCTCGGCGAAGCCGGCTATCTGACGATCGCGGTCGAATCGGCCGATGATCTCGATCGGCGCCTCGCGGGCCCCGACGATATCAAGCTCGCGATCCTTGACGGCGAGACAGACTTCGCTCTGGCGAAGGAGATGCACGCGGTCCTCCACGCCGGGGAGCGCGACATCCCTGCACTTATGCTCGTACCGCCGCGCGCTCTCGGCCAGGTGGGCCTGGGTGATAGCGGCGATGCAACCGACGAGTACTTCACCCGGCCCTATTCGGCGGAGTCACTGCGCTGGCGCGTCGAAGCAATGATGATCCGGGCCCAGAAGGGGCCGGCAGGTCAGTCGACCGAGGTCATCCTCGCCGACAGCGCCGGCGCGCCGGTTGTTGAAGGGGCGGTCGTCGCGGCAGATGCCAGGGGCGGGGCGAGCCGCAAGCTCGGCAAGATCCTGATCGTCTTCAACCCCAAGGGCGGCGTCGGCAAGACAACGATCTCGATCAACCTTGGAGTCGCGCTGCAGATTCGCAAAGGCCAGCGTGTTCTTCTGGTGGATTGCGACACGATCACGGGCCACATTGCCCCGTCGCTCGGCCTGGGCCGGCCGCGGACGCTGGTATATGCCGGGCGTGATGACGCCCGTCCGGGCGTAAGCGAATCCGTGGCGGACATCGCCACCCTTCACGGCAGTGGCGTCGGCGTGCTGGTCATGGCCGAAGCTCCGCTAAATGCCGGAACTCTGGAGCCCAAACGAGTTTTCGATGCCGTCAGCCACGCCCGCGAGTCCTACGACTGGGTCATTCTCGACATGCACCCTGACTACGGGCCCTTGAACCAGGCTCTCTTCGACCAGGCCGACATAATCCTGGTGCCGGTCACTCCCGACATCCCATGCATTAGAGCCGCGGTCCAATTCAGTCAGGTGGCAACCGCGCTCGACATCCACGAGCGGTTGGCCGTTGTCATCAACCGTGCCAACAGTGGCGTCAAGGAGTCGGACGTGGAGCAGGTGGTCGCCCTGCCGATCCTCGGCCGGATCAGATCGGCGGGCACGCTATTCATCCGTGCTGCCGACGAGGGCAAGTCGGCGGTGGAGCGATTCCCGACGGCCAAGGTGGTCGGTGATATCGATAGGCTGGCAGACCGCCTGATCGACGGGGTGGGACCGGGCGTCAGTGCAGGACCTGGGGCCCGGTGGCGGGGCCGCCTCGCCGGATCGTTCAGAGGGCTCTTCGGCCGCCGCGTTTCGTAGGTCTCCCGACTGGATTGTCGGCGCTGCCGGCATGCCGACTGGCCAGGAAGCCGCAATTTCCGAAGGCGCTGTTTCTGGCGGTGTTCTGGTGAGCGAGGGGACCGCCGCGATCCCGAGAGAGCGGCTGGCGGCACCCGACGACGGAATCTGTGTGTTGGCCGGGATGACCGCTAGTATCTGGGTCAGGAAGTTGAGGCTGCAACCATGTCAAGTGCGCCGGGGCTGAGCCCCTCCAATATCGTCAACTACAAGCCCGGTGTCTGCAACATCGGGCCCGAGGAGATTGCCCGGCGGCGGAAGGCCGGGCATGCCGGGCTGATCGCGTCGGTGGTGGTGTTCGCTGTGCTGCTGGCCGTCGCCGCTCCGCACTGGATGCGGCTCGTGTTGGTCCTGACCGCCGCCGGATCCGCTTCCGGGTACCTCCAGGCGTGGCTCCATTTCTGCGCCGGCTTCGGCTTGTCGGGCGTCTACAACTTCGGGCCTTTGGGCACGGTCGAGCGAGTGGCCGATCCAGGGGCGCGTTTGCGCGACCGGCTGAAGTCGCTCCAGATCGGCGCGGCCAGCCTGGCCATCGGTCTGGCGGTAGGCATCGGAGCCGCGCTTCTGCCCATCCGCTGAACTGGTCGACCGCGGGCTCACTCTCGGATTGCGATCAATTGCGCTTCGATGTGGAACAGGATTCGAAGGTCGATCAATCCGGTCGAGAGTGGATCTTCTGCCGGCGATCCTGGAGGCCGAGGTACGTGGTCGGAAGCGAATGCGCCGTGGCCAGGGCAGTTTAGCCTGGCCTCGAGACTCCGTCGGCGGGGCTTGGTGTCCGTTTAGGGATCTTCACGGCGGCCCCGGCAGCCGCGATCGCGTCAAGCGTCCGCTCGAGAAACCAGCGCGCCGTGCCTCGGGCAGCGATGCCGAGGAACGCCTTGTCCAGGACGGCCCCGAACTCTCCGCCGGGCGGGGCGTAGAAACCCTCCAGGCGCAGCTCTGCCGGCGTCAGTGTGAGACGGCCAGCGTAGACCGGGAAGAGCGGCGCCAGTGACGAAGACTGCCAGCCGATCTCGATTTCGAACCCTTCAGATGTCTCCTTCATCGGACCAAGATCGACGAAGGTCGCCTTCTTGAAGATCAGGCTCGGGGCGTGGTTCCTGATCGGCAAGCTGAGGTCGGTCAGGAAGCGGCGGAAGCCCGGATGGGTCGCCGGGACCGGTGTGCCGAGCCAGGAGGCCGCCTGCTCGGTGAGAAACGGCAGCGCCCGGGCCAGGTCGATGGTCGCAGGCTGCACGAGCCGCAGCGGAGTTGCGTGGGGGGGGACGCTCGCCATTGCCAAAGGGTATGGCCTCAGGTGTCAAATCTGCATCGGACTTGGTCGTGCCAAAGGGTGACCAATGGCCCGACTCTACCTACCCCGATGGGTCGTCTCGGCGAACGCGCCATGGGCCGAAGAGCGCCGCGCACCGGGTAGGTACGGTCGTGGCGCGAAGCTTCACCCAGCTCTGGCAGTCCGAGCTGTACTACCGAGCGGGGGATGCTTCGGAAAGGCCGGACGCGGCCGGCTGGACGGGACAGCTGACTTCGTCGCGGAGGCCCATGAGCCAGGCCAGGCGGTCGCGGTGTCGAACGGCGACGCGGTAGACGATGTCGGCGGCCGCCGCGGTCGGAGGTAAGGCGGCCCAGGGGCGAAGAAGCCAGCCACCTGGAAGCGCATCGAGAATGGCGAGCGCGGCGTGACCGCCCGAGACGACACGGCCGCTCGACTCATCCACTATGTGAACGGCCTCGCCGAGGTGGCCTTCGGCGGCCAGCCGCTCGATTTGCGGTCTGCCGCTGGCCGCGGCCTGCTGGAGCGGCATGAACTCGAAACGATCTTCGTGGTCCCAGCGTCGCAGACGATGGACTGTTTCGCGGCAGACACCGCAATCGTCGTCGTAGATGACCGTCAGCGGGCCTCTGACGGAAGCGGGGTCTTCGTCGACGGGCGTTTGGCGCGGAAAGGTCTCGGTGGCCATGGCGCGGAATGGTACCGCGACCACGGGGGCCGCGTATGCCGGTCCGACCGAGTGGGCGCGGCCGGGCTCTTGGTGGGCGCTGGCGGCCGGGCTCTTGGTGGGCTCTGGCTCGAGGGCCGCTGTATCCTCGCGGCATGACCGCCTCTCCGCACCATGGCCAGGCAACGGGTCGTATCCGTCGCAATGCGGCTACGCGTGCCGAGCCGCGAGGAGTCGGCACCGCCGGTGCCCGCGACCCGCTCTCGCGTGAGGTCAAGCTGCTCGGCGCGCTCCTCGGACAGGTGATCGCGGAGCAGGGCGGCCCGGCGCTACTGGATCTCGTGGAGCGGACCCGGCTGCGCTCGATCGCCTTCCGCGAGACCGGGGACGAAGCCGCCGAGAGCGCGCTTGCCGCCGAGCTCGACTCGTTGGACGTCGCTCAGGCCGAGGCGCTGACGAACGCCTTCAGCCTCTATTTCCAGCTGGTCAACCTGGCCGAAGAACGCGACATGGTGCGCCGCCTGCGGCGGGACCAGCGAGCGTCTGGCAGCCCCGAAGAGGGGACGCCGGACGCCGCCGTCGAGTGGCTGCTGGAGCGCGGCTGGTCGGGCGAACGGGTGGCAGCCCTGCTCCAGCGAATGCGCATCTCGCCGGTCCTGACCGCCCACCCGACCGAGGCCCGGCGCCGCACGATGCTGACGGCGCTGCGCCGTTGCTACCGTCTGCTCGAACAGCTCGACGACCCCCGTCTGGGCGCGACCGACGACTCCGAGATAAGGCGGCGACTGCGCGAAGAGATCAGCATTCTGTGGCGTTCGTCGGCGATCCGGCGCCTTGCGCCGAGCCCGATGGACGAGGTCCGGACAGCCCTGACTTTCTTCGACGAGACGCTGTTCCGAGTCGTTCCGCGAGTCTACCGCGCGTTCGATCGGGCGTTGGATCGCGTCGGGCCGGCGGCGTTTCAGTCGGAAGGGGCCGCTGACGGCAACGGCCGGGCCGGCGCGGACGACGGCGCCCTCGCCAGCGATGCGGGCCGGACGGGCACCAGGCCGGCGCGCGTCGCCGCATTCCTGCGCTGGGGCTCCTGGATCGGCGGCGACCGTGACGGCAACCCGACCGTCACGGCCGAGCTGACCCGCCAGGTGCCGCGCCTCCACGCCGACCACCTGCTTCACGGTTATGAGGCCGTGGCGACGCGCCTTCTCGCCACGATTGCGGTGTATGTGCCCCGGGAAGAGGTCCAACCAGCCCTGGAGACGAGGCTGGCACGCGACGCTGAAGAGCTCCCGGAAACGATGCGGGGCATGGCTCGCCGCTACCCCGACGAACCGTATCGGCGGCGGCTCGGCGCGATCGCGGAGCGGCTGCGCCGGACTCGCGTCTACCTTGCCGAGGAAGGTGGCCCCGTCGCCGGGCGGTATGAGTCGCCGGATCGGCTCGTCGCCGAGATCGACGAGTTGCAGCGCTGCCTGGTCGCCGATCGGCTGCCCCGCCCCGCATACGGCGAGGTCCAGGACTTCCGCTGGCAGGTCGAGACCTTCGGTTTCCACCTGGCGTCGCTGGAGTTGCGACAGCATTCGGAGGTGCACGCGGCCGCTCTCGCCGTCCTGCGCGGCCGGGGTGGCGGCGCGGCCGCGGACGAAGTCGAGGCGGGCAGCACGGCCGCCGGCGAAGTCGAGGCCGACGCTTCGGCGGAGCCGGACCTCTCGATCGAGCTCGTGCCCGGGGTGACCGTCGGCGAGGTGGTCTCGACATTCCGGGCGGCCGCGGCGATCCAGCGGCGCTTCGGCGAGGAGGCCTGCCACCGCTACGTCATCAGCTTCACCAGATCGCCCGACGACGTCCTGGCGGTCCTGGACCTGGCGGAAATCGCGGCCGACCCAGGGATTCCGGCGGTCGCGACAGGAGGACTCGCCCCGGGCAGGCCCGGGCTCGACGTCGTGCCCCTGTTCGAGTCCGGCGACGCCCTTACGAGCTGTGGTGAACTGGTCGAGGCGCTTCTGGCCGATCCGCGGTATCGGCGCCATCTGGCTGCTCGCGGCAACCGCCAGGAAGTGATGCTCGGCTACTCCGACTCGAACAAGGAATCGGGCTTCCTGGCCGCGGTCTGGATGCTCTATCGGGCCCAGGCCCGGCTGGCGGAGGTGGCGCGGCGCCACGGCATCGAGCTCACCCTCTTCCACGGCCGAGGTGGAGCCATCGGCCGCGGCGGCGGCCCGACCAACCGGGCGATCCTGGCCCAGTCGCCGCGCTCCATCGACGGTCGCTTCAAGATGACCGAGCAGGGCGAGACGGTCGCGGCCAACTACGCCAACCTCGCCATCGCCGAGAACCACCTCGGACTCGTCGGTAGTGCGGTCGTGGTGGCCTCGACGCAGGAACACGACGAGTGCGTCGACGAGGTCAATGAGCGCGGCGAGGCGGCGATGGAAGAGCTGGCAGACCTGGCCCGCCGGGCCTACCGATCGCTCGTGTACGAGGAGTCCGAGTTCGAGCGGTTCTTCCGGGCGGTGACGCCCCTGGCCGAGCTGTCGACGATGGCGTTGGGCTCGAGGCCGGCGAGGCGCGCCGCCGCAGGCGAGTCGGCCGGCCGGCTGCCGGCCGGTGAGGCGATCTCGGGTGCGCAGAGTCGCGAAGGGGACATAGGGCCGATCGGTGGGCACTTCCACGACGGCGGCGATGCGCCTCAGCCGTCCTGGATCGACTCGCTACGGGCGATCCCCTGGGTCTTCGCGTGGTCCCAGTCGCGCATCGGGCTGCCGGCCTGGTACGGCCTGGGCTCGGCTTTGGATGGTTTTGAAGCGGCGCACGGTGACGGCTCGCTGGCCCTGATCGCAGAGCTGTATCGCGACTGGCCGTTCCTCACCAGCGCCTTCGACAACGCTGAGTTGATCCTGGGCCGCTCGGAGCCGAAGATCGCCCGCTTGTACGCGGAGCTGGCGGGCGATGAGGAGGGCGCTCGGCTGTGGCGCCGGATCATCGAGGAGTACGAGCGGTCGATTCGGCTGCTGTCGAAAGTGACCGGCAGAACCGAGCTGCTCACCGCCGAGCCGCTCGCAGGCCGGTCGATCAGGCTCCGCCGCCCGTATATTGATCCGCTGTCGCATATCCAGGTACGCTTCCTGACAAGACTGCGCTCGCTGTCCGCCGACGATCCGGAGCGCGAACGCTTCCGCCGCCTGGTCCAGCTCACCGTCAACGGCGTGGCGGCCGGTCTTCAGAACACCGGCTAGCCCGACAAGGAGGAACGAGATGCCAGCGCCGCGACGAGGAGTGACGCGACCTCGGACCGCAGCGGCCGGGGAAGTGCGGAGCGGCGGTTCTCCGGGCGGGTCGGTCGAGTCGGCCGGGCCCTCCGCGTCCGGCAGGGCGCCCGGGTCAACCGGCTCCGCCGCGTTGGTCGTGCCCGCCGCGACGGCTGGGTCCGCCGCCGAGTCGGAGGAGCCGAACGTGCCGTCGCCGCTACCATCCGAGGACGCCACGATCTTCGGGTTGACTCTGGACGGGCTGGCAGGGCGCTGGGTACGCACCACAGACTCTGCGCCGATCGGTGCCGAGGCGATGCGGGGTGCCGACCGCCGGGCCCAGGCGATGGGCGTGTCGAGCCACTGGCTGATGGAGAACGCCGGCTGCGCCGTGGCCGCGGCAGTGAAGGCCCTGGCGGTTCAGACCGACCGTTGGGCCAAGGGTCCCATCCTCATCCTTTGCGGTCCGGGCAACAACGGCGGCGACGGATTCGTAGCGGCGAGGTACCTGTCACGCCAGGGCGCCCGAGTGGTGGCGGTGCTCGTCGGAACGGAGGGACGTCCATTGGGCAAGGACGCCGCGCGGAACTGGGACCGACTCGAAGCCGAGGAACACGTCGAGCGGATTCACACCCCCGTTCCTAGAGACGTGGCCGTCCTGGCCCAGGGAGTTGAAAAGGTCGGCGTAGTCGTGGACGCGCTTCTCGGCACGGGCGTCCAGGGGCCGCTGCGTGACCCGATTCGAAGCGCCGTCGAACTGATCGGGCGTGCCCGGAGGGCTGGCATCCCTGTCCTGTCGGTGGACACTCCTACGGCCGTCGATCTCACCAGCGGCGATCTCTCCGATCCGGTGGTCAAGGCACACGTCACGGTCACGTTCCACCGGCCGAAGACCGGGCTCCTCAGCCGGCGCGGGTCCGCCGTTGCCGGCCGGGTGCTGGTAGCCCCCATCGGCATTCCGCAAGGAGCGGACCGAGGCTGATCGTCGGCCCGAAGTCAGCCATCCGGGCGCGGTCGCCGGGAGCGCGCCCGGCGCGTCCCCGGCGACCGCGGCTGCGCTGAGGCCGCTTCAGCGTCTCGGCCGTCGCCCGCCGGAGCCTGCCTTTTGCCGCCACTCGCGCCTCCGTCTAAGATGCCCAGACGACCCTCCGGGCCCAGCGCCAAAGGTCAACCGTCAACCACCCGTACCGCGAGGCCGCAACTCCCATGGCCCCAGGCTCCAGCACCGACTTCGACCTGATTGTCCTTGGCGCCGGCACGGGCGGTTACACGGCCGCCTTCCGGGCCGCCCAGTTGGGCATGAGCGTGGCTCTGGTAGACCAGGGCAAGATCGGGGGCACGTGCCTCCATGTCGGCTGCATCCCGACAAAGGCGCTCCTCGAATCGGCCGAGTTGTTCGCGCGCCTCAAGAAGGCCAAGGAGTTCGGCATCCTGCTCGAAGGACAGCCCGGTTTCGACTACGACGCCATCGCGAAGCGCCGTGACGGGGTCGTGAAACGGATGTGGACCGGTCTGCGCAGCCTCGTCGAAAAGAACAAGGTGACCTGGATCGGCGGACGCGCCCGCTTCGACGGACCCACTACCATTCGGGTGGCCCTCGCCGGAGAGGACGGCACGCCGGGTGCCGGCGGCGAGCGCGTAATCACGGCTCGAGACGTGATCATCGCGACAGGTAGCCGGGTCAAGAGCCTGCCCGGCCTGGTTCCGGACGGCCGGCGGATCATCACGTCCGACGACGTGACGACCAAGACAGACCTGCCTAAATCGATCGCAATCGTTGGCGCCGGCGCGGTCGGTTCGGAGTTCGCCTCGCTCTTCCAGGATCTGGGTGTCGCCGTGACGCTGCTCGAGTATCTGCCCGCCGTCGTCCCGCTTGAAGACCGGGACGTCAGCCAGGCCCTCGAGCGCAGCTTCAACCGGCGCGGCATCAGAGTGATCACGAAGGCTCGCTTCGATACGACGGCGATCAAGGTCACCGATGAAGGGGTCGCACTTACGGTCGGTCCGGAGGGCGGCGCGGCCCAGGAACTGCAGGTCGAGCAGCTGTTGGTCGCCACCGGCCGGGCGCCCAACACCGAGAATCTCGGGCTCGAGACGACGAAGGTCGAGCTCGAACGCGGCTTCATCAAGGTCGACGGCTGGATGCGCACGGCCCAGGAGCACGTCTACGCCATCGGCGACGTGATAGGCGGGCTGATGCTTGCCCATGTCGCCGCCCACGAGGGGATTGTGGCCGTGCACGAGATCGCGGGCGATGGCCCCGAGCCGATCGACTACGACCACCAGCCGAGGGCCACGTACACGCGCCCTCAGGTCGCGTCGATTGGCCTGACCGAGCAGCAGTGCCTCGAGCGAGGCATCGCGATCAAGAAGGGCGCCTTCAACTTTGCAGCGGACGCGAAGGCCGTGATCGTGGGCGAGACTGAGGGCTTCGCGAAAGTGATCGCCGATGCCACGACCGACGAGGTGCTGGGTGTGCATCTGGTCGGTCCGGCCGTGACGGACCTCATCGCCGAGGCGGCGCTCGGTATGACACTCGAGGTCACGGCCTGGGAGATTGGCGCCGCCACCCATCCGCACCCAACGCTCGCGGAGGTCATGGGCGAGGCTGCCATGGCGGTCGCGGGCCGCCAGATCAACGCGTAGGCGGCGTCCCCAGGAGTCGGTGGCCGGCCGGCAGCGGGCAAGCAGGTGCGGGCCGGCTGCTACCGGTCGGCGGAAACTGGTTCTGCCGATTCCCGTTGAGCCGGCTTCTTGTGATGCTCGGCTCAGTTGAGTACCGCGTCGGCGATCTCTTCCCAGCCGGAAGCGGCGATCAGCGAGTGGGTCCGGTCGGGGAACTCCATGAGCTCCGTAACGGCCTCAGAACGGCGGTACTTGCGGTAGTTCCAGCGAATCGTCGAGGCATCCACGGCCCGGTCGAGCGAGCCCCCTGTGATGAGCAGTGGAGCGCGAGCCCGTTGCGGAAGTTGACCTTCGTCGATTGACCGAGCAGCAGCTGCCAGTAGAGGCGGCTCGGCGTCGGCACGACCTGCGTTTCGTACGCGATGAGCTGTTCGTCGACCTGGGACGTGTGGCAGAAGCTCCAGGCGAAGCGCCGGAAGGGCATGGTTCGGACCTCGTGCCAGCTACCCCAACCCAGAATGGCCGGCAGCCCGGCCCACGTGCCTCGCGGCCCGGCCAGCACGCCGCGCGGTGGTGCTGGCTCGATAGCTACTCCGACGGAGCCCAAACCACGATCGAGGAGCAGCTGGACGACGAGGCCGCCCATCGAATGGCCGATCATGTTCGGCGGTTCGGGAAGGTCCGCCACGATTCGAGCGTAGTGGTCGGCCAGCTCGCCGAAACCGACATGGGCAAGCTCGGGCGCGGGGGCGCTGCGCAGCTCGGCCACGGGCCGATCGTCGTGCGGCCAGGCGCGGGCGATGACCGTGTAGCCCCTGTCTTGGTAGTGCGAGACGAATCCCGTCCAGCAATCCGGCGTCATCCTCGCGCCATGTATCAGCGTGATTGTCCCAGCCATTGGGTCCTCACCTGGTCGAGCGGCGTCGCGTGCCGTTGTGCGCCCGGGCCGCACTGAGCGCCAGCCGCCTGGGTCGCGGGCCTGTCCGGGTGATGATGGCGCCCTCGCTGAACTTAGGGCCGGTGCGGCCGGAGCGGGCTGCGGCGCGGAACGCGGCAAAGCGCGGTAAAGCGGGCTCGAGCGGGCTCGGCGCGGAACGCGGCAAAGCCGGCCGGGCGAGCGCGGCCGAACGCGGCCTGTCCCGGCCCACTTGCTCAACGTCACCGTGGGTGATACGAAGGGAGGCCAGGAAGATGAGCGGGGAAACCGGCCGCCAACCGGCCGGGCATGCGCCAGGGAAACCGGCCGGGCGCGTGCACGGGCCACATCCCGTACAGTCCGCAGGGCGCGTCGTGTGATTGTCGCCCCACCCGCTTGAACGGAATAGGCCAAACTACTTCTTGCCGCCCCGCCGGCGGCGCCGCAAACCAGTGATCGTGCGCGTTGCGCCTCGTTCCTCGGGGGAGGAGATAGCAGTGGCTAAAGTGACGATGCCCCAACTCGGCGAGAGCGTGGCCGAAGGGACGATCGGCAAGTGGCTCAAGCAGCCCGGCGACACCGTGGCCAGGGACGAGCCGCTCCTCGAGGTCATCACCGACAAGGTCAACGCCGAGGTGCCCTCGCCTTTCGCGGGGACCTTGCGCGAGATCCTAGTCGCGGAGGGGCAGACGGTCCCATACATGGCGGAGATCGCGGTAATCGAGGAAGCTGTCGGGGCCGCCGCGAAAGACGGTGCCGCCGCCCGCGCCGCGAGCCCGGACGCTCCCTCAGCGCCGACTCCGACGGCCGCTCCAGCGCCGACAGCTCCGACCGTGAGCCAGGTGCGGGCCGCCGCGCCCGCGCCAACCCAGGACATGGTTCCGGTAACGGCCGCGGCGGGAAACCCGGACGCGCGGATGACGCCGGCGGTGCGGCTGCTCATGCGGGAGCACGGGCTATCGCCCGTCCTGGTCCTCGGCACGGGCCACGCCGGCCGGATTACACGCGAAGACGTCATGACGTTCGTGGAGCGGCAGAGGACGGGCGGCGCCACTCCCCTCGCAGCCGCCTCGGTCGGCGGGTGGGCCGCGGAACGTGGAGCCGCCACGCCGGCCGCTCAGGCCGGGGTTTCTCCGTCCGTTCCTGGGGCACCTGTGCCAGGGATCCCGAGCCATTCGCCGGGCCTGTCACCGGCAGCCCCTTCGCCGTCCTCGTCCGTCTCCGTCGTCTGGGAACCCGGCCAGGACGAGGTTCTCATCCCGCACAATCAGATGCGCCGCGGCATAGCCGCCCAGATGACCCGCGCCGCCGCGGTGCCGGTGGCCCACAGCACCTTCGAAGCCGACATGACGGCCGTTGTGAAGCTGCGCGCGGCGCAGGCCGCCGGGTACAAGGCTCGCGAGGGTGTCGGGCTGAGCTTCCTGCCGTTCGTGGTCAAGGCCGTCGCAGAGGGACTGCACGGCAACCCCGACCTCAACGCCCATTACACCGACGCCGGGCTGCTGCGCAAGCGGCGGGTCAACATCGGTGTTGCCATCGCCGTGGAGAACGGCCTGATCGTGCCCGTCATCCACGACGCCGATCAGCTTTCGATCAACGGCATCAACCGGGTTATCCAGGATCTCGCCGCTCGAGCCCGCTCGAACAAGCTCCGACTCGACGACCTGCAAGGTGGCACCTTCACGGTCGACAACACCGGCTGGTTCGGCTCGATCCTGACCGTGCCGATCATCAACACGCCCGAAGTCTGCATCCTCACCACCGAGGCGGTCGTGAAACGGCCGGTCGTCCGCGAGACGCCGGAAGGGGACGTGATCGCGGTCCGGTCGATGATGAACCTCGTGGCCGGGTACGATCATCGGGCGACCGACGGCGCCCAGGTCGGGCGATTCGTCCGCGACGTGATCTGCTGGCTCGAGGCAGTCGGGCCCGACGTACCGATCTACTAGTCACCAAGCCCAGGACTCGCTGGCTCGATCCCGAATGTCCGACTCAACCGACACCGTCTCGGCGGGGCGCGCGCTCCCACCGACAATCGCCATGGGCGGCGGCACCTTCGAGCCCGCGGCCGAGGGCTCCGCCGCGCCGAGGCGGCACCCCGACTGGATCAAGGCGCGCATCCCGTCCGGCGAGACGTACCAGGAAGTCCGGCGGCTTCTCCACGGGCTGACGCTCAACACCGTCTGCGAGGAGGCGCACTGCCCCAACATGGGCGAGTGCTGGGACCAGCGCACAGCCACGGTCATGATCCTCGGCGACACCTGCACCCGCGCCTGCGGGTTCTGTGCCGTTAAGACCGGCAAGCCGCTCGTCCACGACCTCGACGAGCCGCGTCGCGTGGCGGAGGCGATCCGCGGCCTCGGCCTCGACCACGTGGTCATAACCAGTGTGGCACGCGACGACCTCGATGACGGCGGCGCGGGCATCTTCGCCGAGACTGTCCGCCGCCTGCGAGCAGCCTGCCCGGGCATGGGCGTGGAAGTGCTCATCCCCGATTTTAACGGCGAGGAAGAACCGCTCCGGACTGTCATGGCGGCCGGGCCCGACATCCTGAACCACAACGTCGAGACGGTGGCGCGTCTGCAGAAGCCGGTCCGAAAGAGGGCTCGATACAACCGATCGCTCGGCGTCCTGCTTCGAGCGAAGGCGTATGCCCGCGAGTTCGGGTCGAGCGCCGTCCACACGAAGTCGTCGATCATGGTCGGCCTCGGTGAGACGCGGCCTGAGCTGCACCAGACCTTCGTCGATCTTCGGGCGGTCGATTGCGACATCCTTACCGTCGGCCAGTACCTGCGGCCCTCGGCGGAGCATCTGCCGGTCGAGCGCTACTACCACCCCGACGAGTTCGCGGAGATGCGCGAGGAGGCTCTGGCGCTGGGCTTCAAGCACGTGGAGTCGGGCCCACTGGTTCGATCGAGCTACCACGCCCGCGACCAGGTGCCCGGGGCCGAAGCTAGACGGGCGGCTCGCGCTGCCGGAGAGTCGGCGGCGGTTGGGGCGGCTGGGGCGGCCGAGGGCGCGGCGGCTGGGGCTCGCGTTACGTCGGCAGCGTCGGCGTCCGTTGCGACCACATCAGCCGCCGAAGCGGCCGAAGGTGCGGTCCGCCCCGGCCCAACCGTCAGTGTGGACGGACGAGTCATCTACCGGCCCGGCTGACCGGACGGGGGGAGCACGCATGCCATCGGGTGACCTGGTCCATCTGCGCCTCGGGCGCGATTGGCTCGAGGCGAGTCAGACCGAGCCGCCGCTGCGGGCGCGCCGCCCTAGGCCCTCCGGCTACAGGATCTTCGAGAGGAAGACCTTCGTCCGGTTGTGAGCCGGCGCGCTGAACACCTGGTCGGGCGTGCCCTCCTCGACGACCACGCCGTCGTCCATCATGACGACGCGATTCGCCACCTCGCGGGCGAAGCCCATCTCGTGGCTGACCACGACCATCGTCATGCCTTCGCGGGCCAGTTCCTTCATGACCTCCAGGACCTCGCCGATCATTTCGGGGTCGAGGGCGGAGGTCGGCTCGTCGAAGAGCATGAGAGCTGGTTTCATGGCGAGCGCTCGGGCGATGGCAATGCGCTGCTGCTGCCCGCCGGAGAGCTGGTTCGGGTAGACGTTCTCCTTGGCCGCCAGGCCGACTCGCTCGAGGAGCGCCCGCCCGACGACCACTGCCTCTTCTCGCGGCGTACCCCGCACCTGGATCGGCGCTTCGATGATGTTCTCCAGGGCCGTCATGTGCGGGAAGAGGTTGAAGCGCTGGAAGACCATGCCGATCTCCTGGCGCTGGGCCGCGATGTTCTTCTCCTTGTCCTCGACCAGCTTCTTGCCCCCGCCGGCCTCGCGATAGCCGATGAGATGGCCGTTCACGAAGATGCGGCCGCTCTGAATCTTCTCCAGATGGTTGATGCAGCGGATGAAGGTCGTCTTGCCCGAGCCCGAGGGGCCGATGATGACCACGACCTCCTGGCGCTTCACCTGGATGCTGACGTCCTTGAGGACGTGCAGCCGGCCGAACCACTTGTTTACGTCGCGGGCGTCGACGACGACGTCGGTTTCCGGGCGCGGCACGCCACCGATCGCGCCGAGGAGACCGCCAGGTGCGATGTCGGGCGCGGACATCAGTGGCCTCCGATCCCGCTAGCTTTGGCATCGACGTTCGAGCGGCCGAAGAAGCGCGACCTCCATCCAGGTCCCTGCGGCCCCGAGGGACCCGACGAACCCGTTGCGGTGCCGCGGGCCAGGCGCCGTTCGATGCGGCTCTGGACGAAGCCCCAGATAGTCGTCAGCAGCAGGTACCAGACGGCAGCAGCGGCCATGAGCTCGAACGTCGCGTAAGAATGGCCGGCAGCCACGGAGAACGTGTTGTAAAGCTCGAAGACGCTGATAACCGTCAGCAGCGACGTGGTCTTCAGCATGTTGTTGAACTCGTTGCCGAGGGGCGGGACGATCACCCTCGCCGCCTGTGGCAGCACGATCCGTCGCATCGTCTGTCCGTACGTCATCCCCAGTGACTTGGAAGCCTCGGTCTGGCCGGGATCGACCGACAGAATCCCGGCTCGGACGATCTCGGCCATGTAGGCACCTTCGTTGACCCCGAGGATCACGATCCCCGCGAAGATGTTGGGCAGGATGTCGACCGGTCCAATGACGATGGCCGGCCATTTGAAGAGTCCCGCCGCCGCCAGGCCGTAGTAGAAGAACGACAGCTGGACCAGTAGTGGGGTCCCACGGAAGATCCAGATGTAGATGTTGGCGACGGTTCGGAAAGGCCAGAACTTCGCCATCTTGCCCATGGCGGCGAAGACGCCGAGGACCACTCCCAGGAATTGGGCGACCACCGAGATGCCAAGGGTCAGCCCGAGCCCGTTGACGATGGCGGGGCTGGGATGGAACAGGGAGTCCCAGAAGAATTGTGGCCGGACGCTGTAGTTGCCCGAGCACCCGGCGACCGTCACCGCGACGAACAGGAGGCACCCGGCGAGCAGAGCCCGCCGGGTGCCCAAACGGCTGAACATGGACGCGGTCACCGCGTCGTGCTGGCTAGCGTCCGAAATGGCCTACGAGGCCGAGGGCGCCGCAGGCAACGGAGTCGCGTTTACGTCCGTGGCCGTTATGGCGCCTGACTGCACGCCCCACTTGGTCAGGATCTGCGTGTATGTGCCGTCGCTGATCATCGACAGCAGAGCAGTCTTGACGGCGGCCTCAAGAGCCGTGTGGTTCTTGGTCACGCTGATGCCCTCGGCGCCGCGCTCCAGGGTCATGGACGGGATCATCTGGAACTTGCCGCCACTCTGCTCGACTTCGTAGCCGGCGACCGGCTCATCCGTGAAGTGAGCGACGACGGTGCCGGCTTGGAGCGCCAGGAGCGCGTCGGTGTCGGCATCGAATACCTGGAGGTTGATCGTGCTCTTGCCCTTGGCTGCGCAGTTGGCGTCCAGGCTGTTGGTGTTGTCGTATCCGGAGCCGGTTCCGGCGATGTGATCGGCCTCGATGGTGCCCTTTTCGGCGGCCACGGCCTTGCCGCAGAGGTCGTCAATGGTGTTGATGTTGCTCGGGTTGCCCGCCAGGACCACGAACGACTGGCCGGCCGCGAAGTAGGGGATCATGTCCACCGCTGCCTGCCGGTCCGCGGTGATCGTCTGGGCGGAAATGATGATGTCGCAGCTGCCACCGACGAGGGCCGGGATGATGGTGTCGAAGGTTGTCGACTGGACCGAAAGGGTCAGGCCGAGCCGCTTTGCGATCTCCTTGGCGAGGTCGATGTCAGAGCCGACCGCGTTGTTGCTGCTGTCGAGGCTCTCCTGCGGCGGATAGGACGTATCCGAGCAGACGGTCAGCGTGCCAGCCTTGATGAGCTGGTCCGCGGGAACCGTGGCCACGACATTGGTCGTGGGACCGGCGGCGGGTGCCGTTGTGGCAGCAGCCGACGAGCACGCACCGACGACGATCGCCGCCACAGCGAGCGCCCCGACAATGCGGAATCGAGACGGAATCATGTACGTTCCTCCGTGTCCTCCAGGACCTCCAACGGCGCTGGTCATCGACCCCGTCGATGCGCGCACGGGTCTTGAAGTCGCAGCGTAGCCGCCGCTGAGGGTGCCTGCAAGGCGGATCTGACATCGGCGGTTGCGGCTTGGTTGCCGATATCGCGCGAGTCAGGGCACCAGGACCGCCCGCGCGCCGGGTGACGGAAACCACCGCGGCCGCGCACGTTGACCGCGGCATCGAGCGTCGGAGTGGCTATGCTCTCGCAAATGGTTCGCCAGCTTCCGCGCCGGATGCCGCTCGCCGAGCTTCATTGCCACCTCGGCAGCGCCGTCACGCCCGCCATCATGTGGGGCATCGCCCACGAACAGGGCATCAAGCTGCCGACGAAGGATTACTGGGAATTCCGCGAGATGATCACCGCCTCGCCAACCCGAGGCCATTCGTTCGACGGCTACCTTCAATTGTTCCAATGGACCGAGCTGATCCAGTCGTCGCCGCTGGCGATGGAGCGTTCCGTTTACGAAGTCGTGGGCGGCGCCTATCGCAAGAACAACATCACCACCATCGAGCTGCGCTTCAACCCGATGAAGCGAAACCGTGGCGGCGAGCAGGACCTCGATCACATCATCGCCGCCGCCCTGCGCGGCATGGACCGGGCCATGCTCGAATACCCGATCCGGCCCGGCCTGATCTTCTGCCTGGACCGCGCCTTCCCGTACGACCTCAACGAGATCATCGCCGAGAAGGCGATCGCCTGGCGGGACCGAGGGATCGTCGGCGTCGACATCGCCGGGCCCGAGTCGGCGACCTTTCGACCGGGGGACTACCGTAAGCTCTTCCGCCGGGCCCGCCAGTTCGGGCTCGGGATCACCGTCCACGTGGGCGAATCCGGCCCGGTCGAGGAGGTGGCCCAGGTCCTGGAGCTGCTCGAGCCGGACCGTATCGGCCACGGCGTCAAGGCGGCTTACGACCCGCGGACGATGGGCATGCTGCGCGAGCGGGGAACGGTTCTGGAAGTCTGCCCGACGTCGAACCTGCAGACGGGCGTCGTCTCGGGCTGGGAGGAGTTTCGCTGGATCTTCGACCAGTTCCGGCGCAACGAGGTCCGTTTCGCGATCAGCACCGACGGCCCTGAGATGCTCAGAACCTACATCCGCGACGAGCTGGCCACTCTTGGCCGGCTCGGCATCCTGTCGTACGAGGAACAGGTTCTGGCAGCTCAAACCTCGCTCCAGGCGTCGTTCGTCCAGAAGGTCACCGATGTCGCAGCTGCGGTCCGCGAGCCGGCGAAACGCCGGGAGGTCGAGCGCGAGGAGGCCTAGGAGCGCACCTCATTCGGCAGCGGTTCGATCCGATAGGTGCAGCTGCGGCCGCCCGTGGGGATGTGGCATTCGCGCGTGACCTTCGCGCCGAGGACCTCGCCAAAGAGTTGCTGCTCCTCCAGGCAGGCAATCGGATAGGGGCCGGAAACGCCGAATATGGCGCAGTTGTGCTCGCTGAGCCAGATTGTGCCGTCCGGATCGGTCGTGGCGCGCCCCAGGTATCCCGTCTCGTCCTGGTAGGTCGCCACCTCCAGGACTTTCTCCCAAAGCGTGGCTCCGGACGGCAGGCGCTCAGCGAGACGGCTTTCGATACGAGTCTTCAGCTGCTGACGCCGCGCTTCGAATACATCGTGAATCAACTCGTCGCCGCCAATCGACCGGATAGCGGCCAGGAAGGACTGGGCCAGCGCCCCGTAGTTCGCTGGGAAGAGATCCTGCGCCGCAGACGTCAGGTCGTAGACGTGGCGTGGCCGGCCGACGCCGTGGCGGCTCAGGCTTCGAGTCACCAGGCCGGCGGACTCAAGTGTTCGGAGCTGCTGCAGCACGCCGGTGCGGCTCGCCCCCACGAGATCGGCGACCTGGTCGGGCGACGCGGGCCCGCCGGTCCGAAGCGCGTAGAGGACCTCACGGCGGAGAGCAGAAGAGGCGCCGGGCCCGGGCGAGGGCGCGACCAGGGGCATGGCCGTGCGCACTCTGCGATCGATCATCTCGGCGTCGGTGCCGTGCTCGAACGGTGGGGCCGGCCTGGGCGACGATGCGTCCTGGGCTGGCGAGTGGTCCGATTGCATTGCGGGCTCACGATCCATGGCCAGAAAAGTAGCAGCGGGCGCCGAAACCTGCTCGAAGCGACGGCCCGACTCTACGTGTCGGGCACCTGTGCAGGTGGCTTGGACTCGCTGTTCGCGCTCCGTTACCGTACGATCAGGCCTGATCTCGAGGGCCACCGGGCTTGCGCTGGCTTTGCTGTCGGCCGGAGCGTCCCGAGGTCCGCCGTTCGGCCGCTATGGAGCGCTGGGTGCCACAGATTCGAGCCTTTCGCGCGCTTCGCTTCGACCCGGAGCTGGTCGGAGACCTGAGTCGCGTCATCTGCCCGCCTTACGACGTGATCGGACCGGAGTTGCACGCAACCCTGCTGGCCCGCCATCCGGCGAACGCGGTCCGACTCGACCTGCCCGAGGTTCAAGCTGGCGATCAGCCCGACGATCGATACCGGAGGGCGGCCCGGACGTTGTCGACATGGCGCGTAAACGGCACGCTCCGAAAGGATAGCCAGCCCGGCATCTACGGCTACGAGCAGACCTTCCGAGTGCCCGGGATCGACCAGGTTCGGACGCAGCGGGGCTTCTTCGCCCGGCTGCGCCTGGAAGACCTAGTTCCCGGTTCGGGCGTAATGCCCCATGAGAGGACCCTCACGGCGCCGAAGGAAGACCGCTACAAACTGCTGCTGGCAACCGCGGCGAACACCAGCCCGGTCGTCGGGCTGTTCGCCGATCCGAGCGGTCGGTCCGTCCGGGCTTTGGCCGCCATCGAGTCCGGCGCCCCGGATGCTGACCTCACCGATGACGACGGCGTTCGCCACCGCCTGTGGGCCGTGCCAGAGGACGGACCTCAGGGGAATCTGGTCAAGTCGCTGCTCCATGCCGCAGGCAAGAAGCCGATCACCATCGCCGATGGCCATCATCGTTATGAGACTGCGCTTCGGTACCGCGACGCGCGCCGGTCCAACAAGACCGGCGAGGCCGATCCCCCGGCCGACTACGTGATGATGCTGTTCCTTGAGACGACGAAGCAGAGGCTTGTCGTGCTGCCGACCCATCGGATCGCCCGGGAGCTCGGTGACGAAGGCACGCGCGACCTGCTCGACCATGCCCAATGGCTCTTTGATGTCGAGCTGGTGGAGGGTCGGGCGGATCTGGAGACCGCGTTCGCCTCGGTCGACGTGCCCGGCGGAAAAGGTCGCTTCGGGCTGTGGACCCGGGCCGGCGGTGCGCTCCTTCGCGCCCGGCGCGATGCATTCGGGCCGTCCCTTCACGAGGGCGGTCCCGCTCTCCGCCGTCTCGACGTCACGCTCCTCGAGGCTGCCCTGAATCGGCTGTGCGGCATCGACGCGGCCGCGATCGCCGGTGGCCGCCTGGCTTACAGCAAGTCCGTGTCTGAGGCCCTCGATTGGGTGGACGAAGGCAAGGAGGGCGCGGACGCAGCTTTCCTGCTCGACCCGACGCCCGTGGCCGAGATCACGGCCGTGGCGTCCGAGGGCGACGTGATGCCCCAGAAGTCGACTTACTTCTACCCGAAGGCTCTCACCGGCCTGATCATCAATCCCCATGAGTGGTAAGGCCCGATGAGTGGCGAGGCTGGCGGATGGCAAGAGTCGCAGGAGACTGCACAAGGATGATCCGAGAATGAGCGACGATATCCGTGACGAGCTCAACGCCCCTCGACCCCATTCGGTTGGCGCGAACGGCCGTCCGATCCGCAAGGATGAGATGGAGATGCCCGATCTCGGGCTGTACGTGGAATCGTGGATGCCGGAGCGGCGGTCTCGCCGACGCCCGCTGCTCTTCATCCATGGGGAGTTGACCGGGTCGTGGATCTGGGATCGATACCTCTCGTATTTCGCCAGCCGCGGCTGGGAAGGCCACGCCCTCAACCTGCGCAACCACTTCTGGTCCGAGACGACGGAGATAGCCAGCGTCGACTTCGAGGACTACGTGGAGGACGTCCTCGCGGTAATGGGCAAGCTCGGCAACAGCGTGGTGACCGTGGGCCACGGCATGGGTGGCTTGCTGGCGCTGAAAGCTGCCGAACGGCATTCGGTCGCCGCGGTGGTCCTGCTCGACAGCGAACTTCCCCGTGACCTGCGGCCGCCGGTTCGGCCGCATGAACTACGCGAGATCCCCGACGTCTACGGGCGAGATCACATCGGTTGGGAGACCCTCCCGGAGAAGCTCCAGCGCGATAACCGCGACCTCACGATCGCCGACATCGTTCGGTTGCAGCACCTCTTCGGTCAGAAACCGCACGAATCGGGCCTCGTCAAGCGCGAGATCCTCGAGGGCATCGCCATCGATCGGTCCCGCCTCGTCGGCGTTCCGATACTGGTGGTGGGCGCCGGTTTGGACGGCAGCTCGTCTGCGACGGACGCCGAACGACTGGCCGACTGGCTGGGCGGCACCTATGAGCCATTCGGCGCGCATTCGCACTACGGCCTGGTCATCGGCGAGTCGAGCTTTCAGCAGGTCGCCGACGGCGTCAGGGCTTTCCTGGAGTCCCACCGGATGTAGCCCGGGCGCGTGCCGGTTTGCGTTCACCGAAAAGTGGTGCGACCCGGCCGCGTCGCCGACCTGGGACCCCCGGTGCGGCAGCACCACCGTCGGTAGGCGGGCACATCGGTAGGCACTGACAGATTCACAGACCAACGAGACATCGGTAGGCGCGCACATCGGTTGGCGCACACCGCCGTGGCCTGCTATCATCCCGCCCGGCTCGCCCCAAGGCGGCCATCGATGCCGCATTCGTCTAGAGGCCCAGGACACCGCCCTCTCAAGGCGGAGATCATCGGTTCGAATCCGATATGCGGTACCAGCTCGCTGCCATCCAACGCCCCCGGACCGTGCCCCGGGGGCGTTCTCTTTGCCTGGTTCGAGTCGATCGGCTGCCTCGTGCTCAGCGGGATCTTGGACTTGATCTGTCCCGCCTTCGGGGCTGGCAAGCCCGCGCATGGTCCGACCGGAGGCCTTATCGCCGCCGCATCGCCGGTCGCCTTGCGCCGTAGGATCCACTCGCTCGGGTCGCTCGAACAGGCGGTCGCCGAACGGACGTTCTGTGGAGAACTTGGTGGAAGACTTGGTGGAGAAAACCCCTTCCCGTCGGGCTGGAGCCCGCCTAGCATGCACGCAACCTACCGCGGAGGAGAGACGCGGGAGCATCCGAATCCGGTCCTGGACCGAGCCTGCGGTCCGTTTCGGGGCTTCGTGATTCGGGCGGGCACGGAAAGGGAGCGAGTACACCGATGGATCCGCGCAGGCGCCCTGAGGACCCAGACACCGACGCCGCCCTCGACTTCGTTCGTTTCTGTCACAGACGGAAGCGCGCAAGCTGGCCTGAACTCTACGACGAGATGTGCCACGTCGCGAGCCGTGGCCTGTACCACGGTTGGGGTTTCGGAGAGCTGGCAGAGCACGGTATTGCATTCGGCCTGGCAGAGATGCCGCGGCTGGCGGGACTCGTCTCCGAGGTGGCGGGTCAGGAAGCCGGGCGACGCCCTCGATTGCTGGTGGGAGCGATGACTCCGGTCGCCGGTCTCGCGGAGGCGAGGGAGGAACCGGCCGAGGACGCGCGTCGCGCGAGCGCCTTCATGGGAGCGGCCCGCTGAACTCAGGCCCGGCGCATCAGTAGGCCCGCGACGGCGGCTTCTTTACCCCGCTCCGTGCGAAAGGCCCTCCGCTCCGGAGGGCCTTTCCCTATGCGTCCAGCAGGCCGGACGGGCCGTCAAGCGCGGAGTTGCCGGCGAGCCATTTCGGCCTCAATCTGGCGCTCGGCCTCGACGTAGCTGTCGATGCGGTCGCGCAGCTCGTTGGCCTTCGGCGTGTACAGGTGGACCTGCCCCTGGAGGACGTAGCTGAGACGGCGGCTCGTCATTCGAACGTGGTCGAGGTTCTTCATCAGGACGAGCGGGTCCATCGCGGCGAGGTCGCTTGGTTCGTACATCAGCTTCACGGGTTGATTGTATTGGCCGTGACGGCCGGGCGTCGTGGATGCGCCGCGTCGTGGGGCGTGCAGCGGCCGCCGTCAGAGGATGCGCGGCGAGCGGGGAGGCCAGGCCCAGTCGATGGGGAGAGCGGCGCTGTTGAGAGCCCGCCGCCGACCGGCCTCGCCCGTCGCCAGGACGAGGATCCGATCCAGCTTGGTGGCCTGGCCCGCCTCGTCGCCCCACAGCTTAGTCATCTTGCGGCCCGCGGCGACATCGTCCAGGGCGATGCCCGCCAGTCGATAGCCTTCCGGCGCCGCGGCCAGCTCCCAGACTGACTCCGCCAGACCGATGCCACCGTTCGCCGGCCGGCCGCGGTCCATCTCCACGTCGCCGATGACGAGGGCGAGGACGGCGTCGTCAGCCAGCGCTGTTCGCAGCCCGCGCAACACCTCGCGCATGAAGACGAGGTATGCGTCGCGGTGGTGGGCGTCGTCGAGAAGGTCGTCTATGGCGGACGCGTCGTAGCCAAGAAGCCAGAGCCGTAGCCAGTTGTAGTAGCCGTACTTCACGACCCTCAGGTACGGCGGCGACGTGACCACCAGTCGAGCTCGCTCCGGAAGGCCCCGGGCGCGCAGCGCCTCCCGGAAGCGCACGCCGGCGTCGCGAGCATCGCCAAGCAGTGCGATGCCGCGGGCGGCGGGCAACGGCTGGCGGTACAGCCTTCGCAGCTTGTCGTCGAGCAGCGCGAAGGTGTCGCGCTCGGGCGAGTGGAACCCCGTTCTCGCCACGAAATCACGGACGTAGCGCGGAGCCATGCTGAACGCATTGGGCATGACTGCGGAGAGGTAGCTCGCGCTCTTGCCGTGCAGGATGCCGGTCAGCGTCGCCAGGATGAAGCGGTCGGTTCGGTCATCGGGGTCCAGGCCAGCCCGCAGGTAGAGGATCTGGGCGAACGTGCGTGGGTGGAAGGCAAGCGCGACTTCGGCGGGGACCGAGGAGTCGGGCCGGATCGCGATCGAGCCGCTGCGAGCGTTCGATCGACCGGAGGCACTGGAGCTGGAACCGGGGGGGCCGTCGATCGGCCGACTGCTCGGACCGGGGATCATGATGTCCGGCGAGCCCGGGTCGGCAACGATGGCGTGGGCGAGCGCGTTCCACTCACCGGCGGAGGCGGCCCACCCCAGCCGCAGTGACGTGAAGCGAGTCTTGACGCCAGCCTTCGTCGGCGGATCGACCTTGGCCGCAGTCAGGATCTGGGCAAACGGGTTAAGGTCGTTGCCGGCGCCGATTCGGCCCTCGGCGCACGCCTGAAGCGGCGTCGTTCCGCGGCCGCTGAACGGATCGAGAACCACGTCGCCAGGGCGGGTGTACCGGGCGATGAAGGCATGGACCAGGCTCGCCGGAAAGCTCGCCAGGTACGAGCACATCGGGTGGAAGCTGTGGCCCCAGAGCCTCTGCTGGTTCTTCCACTCGGGGTCAATGGACAATCGCGGCAGTTCGCTCGGAAGCTGTAGAGCAAGCTGGCCGGCCGACGAGGGGAGGGGACCTCCTGCTTGAGTCCGCGCGGTAGAGCGCGGATCGGGCGCCGTCGGCAGGTCGGCCCGGTCGAACTCGAGCGAAAGCGATGCCACGATAGCGACCTCCGAAGAGCACGTCCGGCTGCCGGTGGGCGACGGAAGTGGAGCGGAGTCTAGCACCAGCCGAGCGGTCAAACGATGGGAGAAATGGTTGATAGGCAACGTCCGCGGTTGGGCGACCGGCAACGGCGGATGTCGCGTGGACGGGCTCGCGAACCTCAGAAACCGGCCGTCCGATGATGGGCAAACTCTGCCGAATTCTGAGTGCAGCGTGCTATGGTCATGGGTGCACCGGCTGTAGGCCGGGGGCAGCGATGCCCCTGGGACGCCACACCGCCTCAGGGGCAGATGGTCGCTACCCACTGGGCGGTGGTCGAGGCCAAGAAATGAGTCAGCACTGCCTTGCGCGTGGCTGCGATGACGAGAGGCTAGAGGGCTCGTGGTTCTGCGAGATGCACCAGCCTCTGGCCAAGGTCTATCACCACAACGCGCCACCTGTACGCCCGCCACACCCGGTTCAACACGAGGACAGCAAGCCGATCGAGCGATCCGTCGAGTGGATAACGGTGATCCTGTTCGCATGGGTGATCGGGCTCACCCTGTTCCTGATTGGCCAGGCGCTGCATCTCTGGTAAGAGCGAGTCAGCGCGATGCGCGAGCAAGACCGCTCCCCGACCGAGCCGGTCGAAGGGTCCGGGCGAGCGCGCCATCGTGGCGGAATGCGCCGCGAGGTAGACCAGCAGACCGCAGGGATCGTTGAGCCCTTCGGTTACGGCGGCGGAAACTGGGCACCCCCACGCGGCCGCTCGAGCTCGCTGGCCGATGATCCTCTTTGGCCTGAAGACGTGGCTGGAGACGGGCGAGGTGCTCGCCACGGCCAAACTGCTGCTTGACGGTTGAGCTGAACCTCGACCGGGTCGTGTTGCCGTCGCGCCGGGACTTCCGGTGTTGGCGTTGAGGGCTGCAGCTTGCGCTACATCACCCATGTTCCAGCCACGATCCACATTGAAGTGTCACTGGCCGCCGGTCCCTCGGCCCTCACGAGGCCCGCTCGGCACCCTCACAGGCGAGCCGGGTCTTCGTCGTCGATGAGGGGCGCCGCCGTCGTGGGTGCGCCGCGGATGCACTGGCGACGACGGTCGGCGTTCATCCGGTCGTCGGCGAGGCGCATGGCGTCGGCGAGGCATCCTCCGGCGGTCGGCTGCGCCCAGCCGACGATCAGGCGGACGGCGACCCCGCTGGCCTCGAGCCACATGTCGCAAGCGGAGCGCACTCGTTCGACGTAGTTGATCGCGGCCACCTCGTCTGTTTCGGACAGCAACGCGACGAAGCGCGTGTGCCCGGTGCGCGCGAGGAAATCGGCCGTACGGGCACTCCGCCGCATCGTCGCCGCGACGGGCGGGATGAGCCGGTCCGCGGCGGCCTGGCTGAGCATAGCGGCGAGTGCATCGAGGCCCTCGAGCTCCGCGACGAGGAGCGTCACCGGGCGACCGTAGCGGGCGAAGCGGTGCTCTTCATGGCGGAAGACCTCGTCCCACGCCCGTCGAGTCGCGAGGCCGGTCGCCGGATCGACGAGCGGCCCGTGGGTATCGTCGTCCTCCGCCTCGCGTGCACCGTCGCCGTGGACGGGCGCGTTGATCGTCGGCTCGGCCTCCGGTTCGTTGTGCGGCGGAAGTGTCCCGCTCCCAGAGGGCCCGGAAGCGAGTGGGGAGTCGGAAGGAGCGTAGTCGTTCATGGCAGCCACCGTAAGGAACGTGGTCGAAGAGATCGGAGCGAGCGCGCCCGACGGAGCCGGCGCCGCAGCCGCCGCCCCGACGAGGTTCGGTGCGAGATCGATCGTTGAGGAGCGTGTCGATAGGGATGCGGGCATCGCAGCGAGGATGCCACCCGGGGCCGGAGCGCGATCGTCACGGTTCCGGTCGAGCCGCCGGACGGCCCGCGCCGCGAGCGCGATGACCACTATGTTCACGATCACGACGACGAGGAGGGTGTCCAGGACGAACGTCTGATCCAAGCGACGCAACCCTCGGGCGAGTAGAAGCAGTGGGCAGTCTAGGGGAGTTCGAGGCCGTTCGGCGCCGGTACAAGAGTCATGGGACGGACCCTCACGGTTTCCCACGCCGTCAGCGTGTCCGGACCTTCCCAACCAATCTCCGGCTCCGCAGAGCGTCCCCCCACGTGGCGGGGCATTTTCGCTGTCTCGAGGGCGGAAGATCGGTGCCGCTCGAGAGTGGATCGCCCGTCTCCGTGGCTCCTTGAGGAGCGGATTTCGTGGCCTCTGAGCGTGAGACGAGCGGATTGGGGGGCCGGCGCTGCTTTGTCACGCCTTTGGGCGATGTAGGACTCCACCTGCTCCCGCCGGACGACCCGAATCTCGGTTGGCATGCCTTTGCGTTCGAGGTGGGCGGTGAGGTGGTCGAAGGCCTGGAGGCAGATGTGCGAGGTCTTCGGCCAGCGGTCGGCCGCAAGATGGAGGGCGAACTGTCGCGTACACTGGTGAGCGCATCGGGCGCACGAGCCGAGGTTTGCACGACGGTTCGCTCCCTATTGTTGGCTGCTCAGTCCTTCGACGTGCCAACACCAGGGAGTTGCCGCCATTCGGGTTATGGCCTCGATATCACGCTCGATGTAAGGAACCGCCTGACGTCCCCGTAGCTCAGCGGACAGAGCAACCGCCTTCTAAGCGGTAGGTCGTGCGTTCGAACCGCACCGGGGACGCCAAACCTGGGACTGCTAACGGGGCCGCTCAAACCGGCCAAGCCCGATGGCCGAAGCGACCGCCCGGCTGAGTGTCTCGGCCATGCTCGGGGTGGCGTGTCCGATGGTGGCGTAACCGGGGGGCTGCGTTGGCGCGCGGAGTGGCCAGCGGCCGGGCCGGCAGTCGCCGACGTGGCAGCACGGCGTCGCCGCGGCGACGAGGCAGACGATGCCGCCTCCGAGCGGCCGACCCGGCTCCCTCGCGGATTCGCCTCCTTCGACCTACCCGGGCGGGGCCAGCACCATGATTCGAAGCTCGGTCATGTCCTCGATAGCGTAGCGGACCCCTTCGCGGCCGATGCCCGAGTCTTTGGCACCGCCGTACGGCATGTTGTCGATGCGATACGTCGGAACGTCGTTGACGATGACGCCGCCGACCTGCAACTCCTCGAAGGCGGACCAAGCGTGGGCCAGGTCGTTGGTGAAGACGCCGGCCTGGAGGCCGAAGCGGCTGTCGTTCACGTCGCGCAGGACACCCCCGAAATCGCGGAACGGAAACGCCACAACGAGCGGGGCGAAGGCTTCCTCCCGGCAGACGCGCGCCGAGGCGGGCACGTCGGTAAGGACGGTCGGGGCGAAGTACCGTCCGTCCGCCTTGCCGCCCAGCAGCAGCTTGCCGCCGAGCTCGAGGGCCTCGTCCACCCAGCGCCCGGTCCGCTCGATCGCCGCGGCGTCCACCATAGGCCCGATGTCGGTTTTCGGGTCGAGCGGATCGCCGACCCGCAGCTTCCGGGCGCCCTCGAGGAAGCGGTCCATCAAGTCGTCCCAGACGTCCTCGTGGACGAACATGCGCTGGGCGCTGATGCAGACCTGGCCGGCGTAGCTGAAGGCGCCGATGAGGATGCGGCGGACGGCCCAATCGAGGTCGGCCGACCTATCGACGATGACGCCCGCGTTTCCGCCGAGCTCGAGCACGACCTTCTTCTTGCCGGCACGTTCCTTCATGCTCCAACCGACCGACGGGCTACCGGTGAAGGTCAGGAGCTTGAATCGCTCGTCCGTAACCATTCGATCGCCCAGCTCGCGGGTCATCGGCAGAATGCTGATCGAGCCCTCCGGAAGACCCGCTTCGGCGATCACCTCCGCCACGGTCAGCATCGTCAGCGGATCCTTCGACGGGGGCTTTAGCAGGATCGGATTGCCCGAGGCGATCGCCGGTGCCAGCTTGTGGGCGGCCAGGTTCAGCGGGAAGTTAAACGGGCTGATGGCCGCCACCGGGCCTATCGGGAAGCGGCGGGTGACGCCGGTTCGGCCTCGAGAGGCCGGGTTCAAGTCGAGCGGTATGACCTCGCCGCCAATGCGTTCGGCCTCCTCGGCGCCGAGCCGGAACGTCAGCACCGCCCGGTCCACCTCGGTCAGTGAATCCCGGATCGGTTTGCCCGATTCGGCGGCAATCAGCCGACCGATCTCTTCGCGCCGTGCCGCGACTCCATCGCTGATCTTGCGGAGTGCGGCGCTCCGCTCGAAGGCGGGCAGCCTGCGGGTCATCTCGAACGCTGCCACAGCCGCCGCCGCGGCCTCCTCGTACTGCTCGGCCGTGGCATGGTAGGTGGCGCCGGCCGGTTCGTCGGCGTGGGCCGGGTTCGTCACGACCAGCCGGTCCGGCGAATCGACCCACCGGCCGGCCAGGAAGATTGGGTGGGGAACGGTTGCGGACGAATGTGCCACGTCAGCAGCTCAGGCGATGGGGCAGTCGCTCACGCCGTGGCACCGCACTTGGGGCAGAGCAGTCGGCTGAGCGTGCAGTCCATGCCGCAGTTGCCACCACTGGCGCAGGTGTCGCACTTGGGGTTGTTGTGCTCAGTCTGCGCCAGCTCGCCGCAGCGGTCGTACCACGTTCCTTTGCCGCCGCGCCGCAGGCGATCTCCATCGGTCTCCATGAGGCGAAATGAACCCCGGAATTCGATGACAGTGCCCACGCCCTAGACGATACAGCCTCGCGGGGCCGATGGCTGAACGTCCCAACGCGAGCACCACCGGGCGGAAACGAAGGAGTCGGGGGCGGCAGTCGTCCCCGACTCGTAACAGTTCCTTGCGATGCCGATCAGGCGGGCTTCCCCGCGGCCTCCTCGGCGTGCGATTCGACGATGAGCGGCTGGCCCGTCTCGATCAGGGTCTTAAGGCTCGACAGGATGTGCGCCCAGCCGTGCTCGACCTCGTGGTAGGTCCTGGTCTCGCCGTCGAACTCGTCGTGGACGAGGGTAAGGCGACAGGCGTCGCCCAGCTTCTCGATCTCCCAGGTGACCCGGGACGGACGCTCGGCGGCCATCTCGGGGTCGTATGACATCGTGAAGCTGTGGACGAGCTTGTGGGTCGGGTCGATCTCGAGGATATTGCAGTCGAGGGTTACGTGGCCCCCCTCGAGGTAGACGAGCTTGGAGCCGACCTTCCAATCGGACTGGACCTCGGTGCCGAAGTAGTAGAGACGTGTGTCGGCCGGGTCGGTGATCGCCCGCCACAGTCGCTCTGGGGTGGTCCGGATGTAGATCTCGTAGACGTGTCGGGGTGCGGCGCCCATCGGTGGCTCCTCCAGGCGAGCCTTCAACGCGCTGAGTTGCGCGACTATCGGCTCGGAATAGCGGCTGATCCAACGGTCGTGGACAAGTCGGATCGGCACGGGATTGAGGTAGTGGAGCTTCTGGCGACCGATCCGACGGGTTGTCACCAGGCCGGCCTCCTCGAGGACTCGAAGGTGCTTCATCACGCCGAAACGGGTCATCGGCAGCTGGCCCTGGAGGTTGCCGAGCGATTGGCCATCTCGCTCGAACAAACGGTCCAGAAGCAGTCTGCGGCTCGGATCCGCCAGCGCCCTGAAGACCTCGTCCACAGGTTGACCATAGGTGACCAGATGGCGTAATTATCCCTTGACTGTATAGGCTGGACCTGCTAGTATTCACACATGGTCACCCCACTGAAAGACAGAAACAACCCCCGTCGGGGCACCGCTTCGGAGTCGGCCTACTCGCTGTTCGAGTTCATTCGTGACTTCGGCGATGATGCCGCGTGCCTCGAATATCTGTGGCGAGAGCGGTACTCGGAAGACGGAGAGCATGCGCATTGCCCGAAGTGTGAGCAGGTGCGGTCGTTCCGCCGTTATCACACGATGCAACAGCGCCAGTCGTGGACTTGCACCGCTTGTGGGCACCACCTTCACCCGACTGCCGGAACGATCTTCGAGAAGTCGTCCACGTCGCTGCATCTGTGGTTTTACGGCATCTATCTCATGACCAGCACTCGATGCGGCATCTCTGCCAAGCAGCTCGAACGCGAAATCGGCGTGACCTACAAGACGGCTTGGCGCATGTTCCACGAAATCCGAAAGATGCTCGCCGAAGACGTTACCGACCTGTCGGGAACGGTTGAGGTTGATGAGACATACGTTGGCGGGAAGCCCCGGTACATGCCTGGCCTGTCGCGCTCTGAGATCACTAGTAGAGCCATCGCGAGCAAAGTTCAGGTCATGGGAATGGTCGAGCGCGGTGGCCGTGTTCGGGCCGACGTTCGCCCGCGATCCCCGCTGCTCTCCAATATCACTGAGCACGTCCTGCCGTCGGCGATGGTCTACTCGGACGAGGCCGCCGCTTACTGGAAGCTCGGCAAGGCCGGGTACGC
>DASWZK010000078.1:0-7783 GCA_036404515.1 Candidatus Limnocylindrales bacterium | reverse complement strand
CTCTGGACGAACGCCAACGCCCCATGCGGCCCCTGCCGGTCACTGGGCGATACGGTCTTCGAGCCGGCGAACGCACCCGAGCTTCCCCTGAGGGAGTGCCGGAACTTCTACTGCAACTGTCGCTACCAACCGGTGATGAGGGGGTGATCCCCCGCGAAGACCCGTCCGCGTCCGCGGACGAGGCCGGCGCGAGAGTGTTACTCCTTCCGGCCGGGCGGCCAGGTCCCCATGACCTGACGGAGGATCGCGAACTCGCCGATGTGGTAGGCGTTGTGGTCGCCGACCAGGCGCACCTCGCGGAGGATGGTGTGCCCGGGGGTGTTCGGGATCGTTGCCAGCAGGTCGGTGGCGGGATCGGCCACGAGTTCGTGGAGCGCCGCGCGGTCGGACCTGAAACCCTCGACCGTAAGCGCGAACTGCTCGGGAGTCGCGGTCGCGTCGCGCGCCGGCCAGTACTCCTCCGGCCAGGTGGGCGCGAGGTACGCGCGGTTCCGGATGTAGTCGAGAATGTCCCGCTGGGCGATCCGGATGTGCTCGAGCAGATGCCAGGGTGTGTAAGAGACGTTGGGCGGCAGCCCGTTGACGGCGTCGTCCGGGAAGTCCGCCACCGCGGCGTCGAACGGCATGTGGGCTCCGTGCCCGTCGATGAGCGCGAGGAATTGCTCGCGCAGGATGTCGCTGGCGGTCATCTTGTCCCTCGGTTTGCTGGACTCGGCGGCGCGTGGTCTGACGCTCCGGTGCTCTTTACCGCCCGGGACGCGCCCTCCACGCTGGTCGCCGACAATGCTGCGCCATCGCCCGCCTTTCGTCTTGAACGCGAAGATCCTGTCGACCAGGCAGCTCGGCTGCCGTTCGAAGGCCGGTCCTGACCCCGGCCCCGACCTCAATCGGCCACGGGCCTCGCACGATCAAGCCTCGTGATAATCGCCAAAGCCGATCGGGTCCCAATCCCGAGCAGACGATGCTGCCGCCCGACAGCCGCCCTAGCAGGACAGGTCTGCGTCGAAGCCGCCGGCGAAGTACTGCGCCAATGCCACACGTCCGCCGGTGAAGCCTTTGCTCCGGCAGCTGCTGGCTGCCTGGCGGGCAGTCGTGGCACCGGCCACCCAGCTCGGATAGCCGGCGAAGGCGGCCGTGCCGCCGGTGATCTGTTTCCACTGGTATTGAGTCGAGTAGAAACCGATGCCCGCAGGGCTCACCGATTGGAGGTACGCGACCGCACCCTGGAGAGCTGCCACGTTCAGGGTGACATTGGTCCGCCAGCTGTTGGAGGTCTCGACGTCGAGCCACCACGCGTTCGGGGACGGCGTGCGAGTTGCGCTCGAAGAGGCCAGGCCCACGGAGATATACGCGCGGAGCGCCGTCTGGTAGGAGTCGGCCGCCGCGTTCCAGCCGTAGTCGTAGGCGCAATTGGCGGTGTCGGATCCCGGCGACGTTGCCGTGTTGCACTGGCGCGGGGCCGTCTGGCTGTTGGGCCAGTGGGACGAGAGAGCAGGTCCGGGGTTACCGGTGTTGGCGTAGAGCTGCGCCTTCACCCCGCCGGCCCACATGAGTTCGGGCGAGCCGTCGCCTGCACCGAGGCATGGGTTGGGGCTGAAGACGATCCCCTCGTTCACGCCCACGATCCCGAACGCGGCGTTGGTGGGGAATTGGCGGCCGCACTGCGGGTAGGAGATGTCGTACCCGACGGTCGAACTGCCACCGGCGCTCGCGGCCGCGACGGTCGCCGGGGCCGTCAGGAGCAGCGCAAGGACGGCAGTGGCCGCCACGATTGGGCGGGCGAGAGATCGGACGGAGTTGCCGGACGGGCTCATGGCGACCTTCCTTGGCGGGAGTTCGGGTGAAGATAGGCCGGCCGAAGACGAGCGTCAATCGCTGAGAGTGAAATCGGGCGCACGATTCCTGGCAAGGCGACGAGGTATTCCGCAGACTCCAGACGGATGAAGCCGCTCGAGCCAGCCCGCCCAACGCTCGATCTGATAACGGACCCGCCCTCCGTCAGGGCGGGCTTGGCGCAGGCGCTCCCGACCCTCCGAGCGAGTAACATGAGGCCTTCCTCGCGACATTCGCCGAGGAGGGGTATTTCGATCGCCATGGGCAAGGACCTGGCAAAGCCGCGCCAAATGAGGCTCAAATGACTGGCACCCACGCGTCCACGGCGGCACCCGCTGGCATCAACGCCCGGCCCGAGACGGCAACGACGGCCCGGCCGGTCCGCTTCCCGGAGGGCTTTCTCTGGGGCGCTGCCACGTCCTCATATCAGATCGAAGGCGCAATCGACCAGGACGGGCGTAAACCGTCGATCTGGGACGTCTTCTGTCGGGTACCGGGGAAGGTCCTCCACGGAGACACCGGCGACAAGGCCTGCGATCACTACAACCGCCTCGTCGACGACCTCGACCTGATGAAGGAGCTCGGTCTCCGAGCGTATCGATTCTCCGTCGCCTGGCCGCGCATCCAACCCGATGGAATCGGGCCGGTCAACAGCCGCGGCATGGACTTCTATGAGCGGCTGGTCGACGGTCTTCTCGAACGCGGCATCGCCCCGGCGCTGACCTTGTACCACTGGGACCTCCCGCAGACGCTCGGCGACCTCGGCGGCTGGACCTCCCGCGAT
Organism: Candidatus Limnocylindrales bacterium; assembly: GCA_036404515.1. GTDB lineage: Bacteria > Chloroflexota > Limnocylindria > Limnocylindrales > CSP1-4 > Fen-1039. The sequence continues at coordinate 5,166 of DASWZK010000078.1, read as the reverse complement.
ACCGCTTCTCGATTCGCGGACTACGCCGACCTGGTGGCGTTGTCCCTCGGCGATCGGGTGAAGATCTGGATGACGCTCAACGAGCCGTGGGTCTCTGCCTGGATGGGGTACGGGTCGGGCCGACATGCGCCGGGAGTCGCGGACCTGCGGTCGGCGGCGGTGGCACATCACCACCTCCTCCTCGGGCACGGTCAGGGATTGGCAAGGCTGCGATCGCGGCTGCCGAAGGGCGCCCAGGTAGGTGTGGCCCTGAGCCTGATGAGCACATACCCGGCGAGCGAGCACCCGGACGACGTCATGGCGGCGAGCATCGCCGACGGCCAGTTCAACCGCTCGTGCCTGGACCCTATCGTCCGAGGCACGTATCCCGATGACATCGGCCCGTTCTCCTGCACGTGGCTGGGCGCGGACGGTCCGGTCCGCGCCGGCGACATGGACCTGATCTCGGCCCCGATCGACTTCCTTGGAGTCAACTCCTACAGCGCGCGCACGGTCACCGCACGGGGCCGCCTGGATACGGCCCGTGCCGCGGGCCTGGTGGGTCAATTCGATCCCGTGGGGTCGTTCGGCATGGACGTCGCCGATGTCGTTCCCATCGGAACTCCCGTCACGGACATCGGGTGGCCCGTCGTCCCGTCCGGCATGCGCGACCTGCTCGTCCGGCTCCAGAAGGACTACGGACTCCCCGTCTACATCACCGAGAACGGAGCCGCGTACCCGGACTACATCACCCCGGAAGGCCTGGTCAACGATCCGGAGCGGATCGAATACCTGGACGCGTACCTTCGGGCCGTCGGTGAGGCGATAGGGCTCGGCGCCGACGTCCGCGGGTACTTCTTGTGGAGCCTCTTCGACAACTTCGAGTGGGGTTCCGGGTACGCGAAGCGATTCGGGATCGTCTACGTCGACTACCCGACGTCGCGCCGGATTCCCAAGTCAAGCGCCCGCTGGTACGGCCAGGTGATCCGCACCAATTCCGTCGGCACCGCCGCCTTCTGACACGACGGCCGGCGCGGCTTCAGGCTACCCGGCTGGCTTTCTCGCTTTCGAGATCGAAGCAGCCCACGTAGTGGTCTTCCTCGATCTTCGCCAGGGTCGGCTCGTCGGCCGGGGAGTGCGGCGTGCGACCGGCCAGCGGGTAAGCCTCGTGGAACAGGCACCCGCCTCCACCGGCGATCGCCGACGGCAGCTCGTTCTCGATCTGGGCCCACTTTTTGTGGAGCTGCGGCACGGACGCGATCAGCATCCGCGTGTACGGGTGAGTCGGATTGCCGAAGACCTTGTTCGTTGCGCCCATCTCGACGACGACGCCTCGGCGCAGGATCACAGTCTTCTCGCTGATGTAGTTGCCGAGCGACAGGTCGTGGGTGATGAAAAGGATCCCCATGCCCCGGCCTTTGAGCTCGGCCAAGAGATTGAGGACGTCGATGCGTGTAGACGCGTCGAGCATGCTGATGATCTCGTCGGCAACGAGGACCTTGAGCTCGAGCAGCAACGCTCGGGCGACTAGCAGCCGCTGGAGCTGGCCGCCGCTGAGCTGGTGCGGATACTTGTTCAGGACCTGGTCCGGCTCGAGGGTGACGGCCCGCAGCGCGGCTTCGACCTTGTCGGTCCACTCGGAGCGGGCCACGCCCGCGAAGTACTCGCTGCGGATCATGCCAAAGACGCGGTCTGCCTTGAAGATCGGGTTGTACGAGCTGAAGGGGTCCTGGAAGACGCCCTGGACGTGCTGGTAGTACGACTTGACGTCCGAGCCGCCGATGGAACCGACGTCGAGCCCGTCGAGCGTGATGGAGCCGCGGCTGATGCTGATCAGTTTCAGCACCATCTTCCCGACCGTCGTCTTGCCACTGCCGCTCTCGCCGATGAGGGAGACGACCTCGCCGAGGTTGATGTCGAAGCTGACGTCCCGGACCGCGAGCAGGTCCTTCCCGCCGAAAGTGCCGACCTTGTAGATCTTGGAAACCCTGTTGAGGCTAAGCATCGGTTCCAGTGGCCTTCCAGCAGGCGACCGAATGGTTGGTATCGACTTCCACGAACGGCGGCTCCTCGATGCACCTGGCAAATGCCAGCGGGCAGCGGGCCCGGAACCGGCATCCCGTCGGAGGATTCAGGAGGGAGGGCGGGCTGCCGGGGATGCCCGCCAGCTTCTTGTCGGCGTAGCGCACGCCGACCTCAGGCAGCGACGAAACGAGCATCTGCGTGTATGGATGCCTCGGCTGCTGGATGATCGTGCTGGTCGGCGCCTTCTCGGCGAGCTTGCCGGCGTACATGATCAGGATCGAGTCGGCAATCTGATACAGGATCGAGACGTCGTGCGTGATCACCAGCATGCTCTTCACGAAACCGTGATCCCGGAAGCTGACAAGCGTCTCCGCCACTGCCCTCTGAGTCGAGACGTCCAGGGCGGACGTGATCTCGTCGGCGATCAGCAGCGATGGATCGAAAAGGGTCGAAATGACCATGACCGTGCGCTGCTTCATGCCGCCCGACAGCTCGATCGGGTAGCGCTTGAGGACGTCCCGCCCCAGCCCGACGAGGTCGATGCGTCTTTCGAGCTCGCCCTTGATCTCCCGGAACTCGGTCCCCCGAGACTCGACCAGCTCGGCAATCATCTGGCCGATCTTCCGAGTCGGGTTCATCGCGCTCATGGCGTACTGCGGCACCACGGAGATTTCGCGGAAGCGGAACGGGATCATGCCCACCTTGTCCCAGATGGGCACCTCGGCTCCGTCCAAGTTGACGCTGCCGGACACGTACTTCATGCGGCCGTCAAGTCGGATCAGGCTGTTGCCGAGCGTGGACTTGCCACAGCCCGACTCGCCCGCGAGGCCCATGATCTCTTTGTCGGCGATGGAGAAGGTGGCACCGTCGAGGGCCTTGACGTCGCCGGCAAGGGTTCTGTAGTAGACCCGGAGGTCGGATACCTGGAGGCTCATCGGGTCACAGTTCCCGCAGCTTGGGGTTGAAGATCTCGTCGAGCCCCACGTTCATCACGTAGAGCGCGCCGACGAGGGCAATGATGCCGATGCCGGGTGGGATGAACCACCACCAGATCCCGAGCTGCAGGGCGGCCCAGGTGACGGCGTTGTACATCATGAGCCCGAGGGACATTCCGCCGGTCGGTCCCAGGCCGATGAAGTCCAGGCTGGCTGCGATCAGGATGGCGCCACCGAACAGCAGGATGTACGTCAGGAACAGGTAGGAGCTCATGTTCGGCGCAATCTCGAAGACGATCACCTTCCACCCGCTCCGGCCACTCAGCTTGGCCAGATCGATGAAGTCCCGAGACCGCAGCGAGAACGTCTGAGCGCGAATGGCGCGGGCAGCCCACGGCCACGAGGTGATGCCGATGAAGATGGCCTCGAACATGACGCCACGCGCTTGCAGATAGGACGTGATGACCAGCAGCACGGCCAGCGTCGGGATCACCAGGAAGACGTTCGTGACCATGTTCAGGATCTCGTCGATCCAGCCGCCTCGATAGCCGGCCAAGAAACCGATGACCATCCCGATCACGGCCCCCAGCCCGCCGCCCAGGAGGCCCACGAAGAATGAGGCGCGCAAGCCGTTGGCGAACTGCGCGAAGACGTCCTCGCCGAAGTACGTCGTACCGAACCAGTTGCCCGGGTCCAGCGTTGGATGGCGCATCGGCAGGCCGGCCTGGGCCAGCGGATCGGTGGGATCGATAATCGGCCCGAAGATCGCGATGCACATAAGCACCAGAAGGATCGCTATCGAGACGAGGAACTTCTTCGAGCGCAAGGCGAAGAAGAGGAATTCACCGCGGGCGCGCCTGGCCGGAGGAGTCGGAACTTTCTCGGCGTCATCGACCGCCGGATACGGGTCAGTCGTTGTGCCAGTCGCCGCCGTCAAGCCGTGCCTCCTCGCATGGCCACGCGGGTTCGCGGATCGACGATGACGTAAACGATGTCGACGATGAAGTTGGCCAGCAGGACTCCGATGATGATGAACATGAAGATGCCCTGCAGGAGGAAGTAGTCCTCGCTCTGGATGGCCGCGAAGACAAGGTGGCCGACGCCGGGATAGGAGAAGACGATCTCAGTGACGAGCGACCCGGAAACGATCACGCCCAGCTGCAGAGCCAGGCCCGTGATCTGCGGCAGCATCGCGTTGCGGAAGGCGTACTTGCGGACCAGGCTCTGAGGGGCGCCGAGCGTCTCCAGGTAGCGACTGTAGTCCGACTCCAGCTCGTAGATGATCAAGTTCCTCATCCCGATCGCCCAGCCGCCGAACATGACGAGGAAGAGCGACAGGAACGGCAGCACCCAATGGGCGACGAGGTCCGTGAAGAACAGCCAGGTCAGCGTCGGTTCGAGGTTGAAACCGTAGCCGCCGGAGAGCGGGAAGAGCCGCAGGCTGAATGCCAGCACGAACGACAAGACGAGCGCAAGCCACATGTAGGGCGTCGCGGTCAGGATGTAGCCCACGGGCAGGACGGTGCTGTCGAGCCACTTGCGGCGAGCTGCGAGGGCCCCGAAGGTATTGCCGGCCCACCAGCTCAACAGGATCGCCGGTATCAGAAGGGCCAGCGTGTAGGGCACCGCGGCCATGATCATGTCGGTCACAGGCGTGCCGTGCCCGTACACGCTCAGTCCGAGGTTGCCGTGGAGCAGGGCGTTCCAGAAGTTCACGTACTGCGCCGGCAGTGACTCTTTCAGGCCGAAGAGGTTGTAGTAGTAGTCGGCCAGCGCCTGGGCCGCTTTCGGCGAGAGGCCGTTCGTCTGGGAGACCAGCCCCGCGACGGGATCACCGGGCATGAACCTCGGGATCATCCAGTCGATCGTTGCGGCCACGAAGAACGTGATCAAGTAGGTGAATAGCTTTCGCCCGAAGTAGCGTCGCACGCGATCTCCCGTTCGCGGATCCCGAAATCATAGAACAACCCCTCCCCCCGGGTTGAATCGGGGGGAGGGGCATGGTGGCTAAGGATCAGCCGGCTGGCTTGATCTCGGTGAGCATGTAGATTGCTCCCATTTGCCAGTAGCCGTTCCAGGTAGCGGGCTGAACGTGATAGGTCGTGTCGGACGGCCAGTTGGTCCAGACCGAGTTGTTGACCTGCGACCACTCCCCGTTGTACCAGAGCGGGATGATCGGCTCGTCGGTCAGCTGGATCGTCTGGAGCTGTGAGGTGATCGCCTGCAT
>DASWZK010000077.1:0-24538 GCA_036404515.1 Candidatus Limnocylindrales bacterium | reverse complement strand
CGACCCGGCTCGGTCTTCGCGCCGGCTAGCTCCTCGAGCCTGTGGCGCAGCACCGACTCGAGCAGAATGGCGGCACCGAGCGAGCCGCCCATCTCGTCGCGATCCGCCTCGAACAACCCGACGGTGTGCCGGCCGCAGAAGCCGCGCGACTTCTCCAATACGCGACGAAACCCGACGTCGTTGACGCCCTCATAGACGAGGGACCGCAGAAAACGCCTGCCCTGGGCGACACGGTGGCGGCACAGAGGGCAGCCGGCCTCGAACAACTCCTCGGAGAGACCGATGTCGACGTTGTCGTGGGCTTCGAGCTCGGCCGCGGCGCGGCTCGCCTCGGTATCGCGGCGGGCCATCTCAGTCCTCCTCGTCCACGTCCATGGCGGCCGTCATCAGGTCGCGCACCTGCAGATCGAAGCGCGTCTGACCGACGGTCGGTTCCCCCAGCGCGGGTGACGGCGGGTCGTCCGGCGACGGCGTGGCATCGGGCGATCCATAGACCGGTCCATTCTCCCCCAGGGCGACATCCTCCAGGGCGGAGACGAGCTCCATCAGCCGCTCCAGCGCCGGATCGAGCGTGTCGCGCAGGGCCGGGTCCACGTGGCCGTAGGCTCGGAGACGGCGGCTCCCGACTTCGGCCAGGTTCTCCCAGGAAATGCGCATCAGCCCCGCGATCTCGCGGCCGGAGTCGCGCTCTTGGGGGACCAGATTGAACGCCCGAGACGCCGACGCGATCGTCGAGCGCAGGTCGGCCACGATTGCGTCGGCGCGAGCACGCTCTTCGCGCGCCCAGGACGGTCGAAGGCGGCGGTAGAGAAGGCCCTGCTCGTCCCGGTGGAGCAGTTCTTCCACGCGGCCCAGGCGCTCCTCGAGCAGCCTGAGCGCCACGTCAACGGCGCGCTCCTGGTTGGGATTGAGGCTCACTGTCGTGCCGACTTCATGTGCTGGCTCCCGGGTTGCCCAACCGTCGCGATCGGGAGTCGGCAACTCGGGCCGACGTGCGGGCGGAGTCCGAGAGGAACTGATCCCATGGCTGCCTCCGAATCTCGTTCAAAGTTCAGAGGCTGTCAGCGGTGGGACCGCGGATCGCCACGCAGAGAATCTGCAAGTGGCAGGCGAGCTTCATCGCCGGCTCGATCATACTGCGGCCGACAGGGGCCGGAAATACGGCTTCTTCTTAACGCGGACGTCGATACATCCGTGTCCGCCTCGAATCACAGGAGGGCCATCCGTGCGACTGCTGATCGTCAGCGACCTCCACGCCAACGCGTCCGCCCTCGAACGCGTGGTCGAGCACGCCGACGCCGTGGCCGTCCTGGGTGACCTGGTCGACTACGGGCCCGATCCCGAGGCGACCATCGCCTGGGTCCGCCGCAACGCGACCTACGCCGTGCGTGGCAATCACGACGAGGCGGTAGCCTCCGGCGCGCCGACCGGAGCATCCGAGCGCCTCGTGGACGTCGCGGAGGAGAGCGCGACCTGGACGCGAGCCCGGCTCGGCGATGCGGACAGGCACTTCCTCGGTTCGCTGCCGCTTTGCGCCGAGTTCTCCTTTGCCGGCACAACATTCGCCGCGGTCCATGCCGCGCCGTCAGATCCGTTGCGCCCCTACCTCCGGCCCGACACACCAGACGAGCGATGGCAGTCTGAACTGGCTTCCGTTCAGGCCGAGTGGCTGCTCGTGGGACACACCCACCTTCCGTTCATGCGCCGGTTCGGATCGCAGACCGTCCTCAATCCGGGCAGCGTCGGGCAGCCGCGCGACGGCATCCCGCTGGCGAGCTACATGATCTGGGAGGACGGCGACGTCTTCCTGATCCGGAGACGATATGCCGTCGACGATGTGGTGCGCCGGCTTCGCGACGTGGACTTCTCTGCAGCGGGACGGGAGCGTCTTTCGAGCCTGCTTCAGACGGGTTCGCGCTGAATAGACCTGCGGGCAGACTCGGGTCGGCTCGCTCATCGAGTGCAGCGAGAGACCCGGCGGACGCCCGGCCCGTTCGAGACGGTTCGGCTCAGCGCCGCCCGGCCCACCTGCGCCGCCCGCGAACTGGGCGATCGCTAGGGGACGACGCCCTCTGGCACCAGCGGCAGCGAGCGCAACCGCACCCCCGTCGCGTCGAAGATCGCGTTGGCGAGCGCCGGGGCGATCGCAATGATGGGCGTCTCGCCCCCTCCGGCTGAGGGGAGATCCCGTCGGTCGAGGAGCACCACCTCAATGGGGGGAACATCGGTGATGCGCGGGACGCGGTAGTCCGACAGGGACGCGTTCTGGATCGTGCCGGCCTCGAAGTGGATCGCCTCGAAGAGTGCGGCGCCGAGGCCCATGACAGTCGCCCCCTCGACCTGGTTCGTGAGGCCGTCGGGGTTGACGATCGCGCCACATTCGAAGGCGGTCACGATGCGCAGGATCTCCAGGCGCCGGTCGTCGCCGACGCGCACCGCTACGCAAGTGGCGACCCGGGCACCCTTCTCCACGCCGCCGGCGATGCCCATGCCGAAACCGGGCTCGAGCGGCCGGCGCGCCCAATCCATGCGGTCGGCCGCAACGCGGAAGACTTCCGCAAGCCGTTCGTCGCGGAGGTGCCTGAGGCGGAGCTCGAGTGGGTCGATGCCGAGCGCGTCTGCCAGCTCGTCCATGTGGGATTCGCGGGCGAAGTGGTTCGCCGTCGCCGCCAAGGCTCGATAGGAGCCCTGGGGCAGTGGCGAGTCGGCGGGCTGGAAGTCGATGCGCTGGTTGGGGATCTCGTAGGGACCGACGGCGCCGAACGTGCCGGAGTTCGTGTTGCGCAGTTCCCACGCCATGATGGCGCCATCCCGGCGCGCGCCGCTGCGGACGTCGATCAACGCCGCCGGTCGTAGATAGCCGCTGGTGAACTCTTCCCCGCGGCTCCAGCGCACCTTGACCGGGCGGCCAGTGGCGCGAGACAGCCGCGCAGCCTCCTCCGCGACCGCGCCTCCATGCTTGCCGCCGAAGCCGCCGCCGGTGTCCGGCACGATGACGCGCACGTGCGCTTCGGGAACGCCAAGCGCCTCGGCGAGTTCGCGCCGCACACCGAAAGGCTGCTGCGTCCCGATCCACACGGTCAGACGCTCCCCGGCCCACTCTGCCAACGCCATGTGCGTCTCGAGGGGTACGTGGGCAATGTACGCGGTGGTGTAAGTTGCGGCGAGCTTGACCGGCGCCGCGGCCAGCTCCGCGTCCGGGTCGCCGACTTCCTTATGGAACGACCCTCCCCAGCCCTCCTCCTCCACAGGGTGGGTGCGCAGATGGCCGCTGAGCTCGCCCTCGGAGGGCTGCGGCGCGAGCTCCCACTGCGCCTCGATGGCCTGAAGCGCGCGTCCCGCACCGAACGGGTCGGGGGCGGCCACCCCCACGAACGAGCCCTCGTGCACGACGGTCACGCCCGGCAGTGCCTTGGCCCTTGCGATATCGACCGAGCGGAGGATCGCGCCGAAGGCCGGCGGTCGCAGCACCCGCCCGTGGAGCATGCCGGGCCGGGACAGGTCGGAGGGATAGCGCTTTGCGCCCGTCACGATCTCGGCCGCGGTGACGCGCCCGGTCGGGCGTCCGACCACCCGCTCCGCCGGCCCCGACGTCACGGGCGCGCTGCCGGAGGTGACCTCCACGCGCCGGATGCCGCGCACGAGCTCCCCGTAGGAGACGGAGCGGCTTCCGTCGGATTGCCGAATGCAGCCGTCGGAGGCGACGAGCTCGGCGGGCGCGACGTTCCATTGGGCCGCGGCAAGGCGGAGCAGGCACTCGCGCGCGGACGCGGCGGCCTGCCGCAGGTGCTCGCCCGCATCGGGCATGGAGCGGCTGCCGAACGTGCCAACATCGAAGGGGCAGACGTCGGTGTCCCCCATCACGAGTCGGACTGCCGCGAGCGGAACGCGCAGCTCCTCCGCGACCCTTAGGGAGAGCGCAGTCCGGTTGTCCTGCCCGACATCGACCTTTCCCGTGAAGGCCGTCACCGTGCCCTCGGTGCCGACATGGAGCCAGGCACCCACACTGGTCGTCCAGCCACCCGACGCGTCCGGGCGGCCCGGCTTCTGGGCTGGCTCCCGGACCAAAACCAGCCCCTCAGGGAGGACATCGAAGTAGTCCCGCTGCTCAGAGCGGGTCAGGTCCCACGGTTGCTGGGGCCGGGTCAACAAGGTCAGCCGGCTGGCGCCAGCCGCGAGCGGCTCGAGCCGGGTCCAGCCGTCCGGATCCCGCGCCAACTCGGACGCGCGGCGCACAGCGCGCAGGATGCGGGGGTACGTGCAGCAGCGGCAGACGTTGCCAGCCAGGGCCGTCTTGATCTGCGTGTCATCCGGATTGGCGTCCTGCTTCAGCAGCGCGACCGTGCTCATGATCATGCCGGCCGTGCAGTAGCCGCACTGGAGGGCTCCGACCTCGGCGAAGGCACGCTGCACCGGATGCAGGCGACCGTCAATCGCCAGTCCTTCGACGGTGGAGACGGCGTGGCCGGCAACGTCCGAGATACGCGCCTGGCAGGCCCGCACCGGCTCACCGTCGAGCAGTACGGTGCAGGCGCCGCACGCACCCTCGCCGCAGCCCGGCTTCGCCCCTGTCAGCCCGAATTCCTCGCGGAGCGCGTAGAGCAGACTCCGATCCGGCTCGAGCGCCAGTTCACGCGCCACCCCATTCACGACGATCTGGGCGGAACCAGTCATGCTCGTCCCTTTCGCACGGATGCCGGCAATGGCGAAGCGTAGCATCGAGCCGCCGATTGGGCCTCTCGGCCGCCGACCCCTCGGCTCGAGCTGCTCATCATCATTCTTGCCCGGCGGTCGTGACTCCAACGGCGGGTCTGCAATCGACCCGCCAGAGCGACCTGCTGGCTTTCACCGAGCTGGTCAAGAGAGCCCGGAGTCCGAGGAAGATCGCGAGTGGTCCCGGAAGCGCTCCACTACGGACCAGACAGGCCGTGGCCACTGACGCGAGGAATGACCTCTCTTCACTCATGCTGACCCGCGGCTATCACGCTGGCGGTGGGACCCTGCGCTGCTTCGGCTCACACCGTATGGGACACTACCCTGCATCCTGCGATCGCCGACGCGCTCCTGAGCTGAGAGCCTGCCCGCCGTGAAGCCGACCACCGCCCCCGCAGCCACCGTGGCGAAACCTGTCAATCGGGCCGTCACATGACCGACGGAGCGGCCCGCCGCGGCTCGCCACCTGAGTTCTCGCCATCGCCACCTGAGTTCTCGCCATCGCGGAGCATGTTGCGCGCCGCGACGGTCGGGGCCATCGCCGGGGCCGTGGGGATTGCCACGAGCGAGCTGGTGGCCGGGGTCATCCCGGGAGCCCCGTCGCTCGTCGTCGCGGTCGGGAGCCTGGCAATTGCCCTCCAGCCCGCCGGCGCGAAGGACGTCATGACCACGCTGTTCGGCACCAATGACAAGGCCGCGTTGAACGTGGCGGTCGTGGTGGTGGCACTGCTGGTGGCTGCGGTCTCGGGTATCCTGGGCCGCCGGAGCTTTGGCAGCGCGTCGTGGCTCCTGGCGGGGTTTGGGTTCGTGGCCTTCGTGGCCGCGGCCGTGCAGCCGCTCACTTCGCAGGTGCTGGCCGCAGCGAACGCCGCGGTTGCCACGGCCGCGGGCATCGGAACGCTTCGGATCCTCCTGTCGGACGCCGGGTTCATGGCTCCGGTGCGCCTCAGCCTCGGCAGCTCGGGTGAGGCCGACGGCTCGGTGACTTCGCCGCGCTCGGAGGCTCTGCCGCGCTCGGTGCCCTCCGTCCCAATGCCGGACTGGAGCCGGCGGCGGTTCCTGATCCGATCCGTGGCGTTCGTGGTCGGTGCCCTGGCCGCGGGGACCCTCGGTCGCCTCCTCATCGACCGCGGGCACCCGGCGGGCGTCCCGGTGTCGGCGACGCTGCCCGCGGCGGCTGAGGTTGTGCCGCCCCTGACCTCCGCAGAATCGCTGCACGAGCCGGGCATCACAGCGATCGTGATCGCCAACGACAGCTTCTACCGGATCGATACCGAGCTGCTCGTGCCCCAGGTGGACGCCTCCACCTGGCAGCTTCAGGTGACCGGCATGGTCGACCATCCCCTCACGTTCACATACCCGCAGCTGGTGGCGCTGCCGCTTTTTGAGCAGTACGTGACCCTGGCCTGCGTGAGCAACACGGTCGGCGGGGATCTCGTCGGCAACACACTCTGGACCGGGGTCCACCTCAAGGAGGTCCTGGCCAAGGCCGGCGTGCAACCGGGTGCCACTCAGATCGTAGGCCGCTCGGTCGACGGGTTCACGGTCGGCTTTCCCACATCCTGGGCGCTCGATCCGTCGAGGGAGCCGATGATCGCGGTGGGCATGAACCGGGTGCCACTGCCCGCCGAGCACGGCTATCCCGCGCGTCTTATCGTGCCGGGCCTCTACGGGTACGTGTCGGCCACCAAGTGGCTCTCCGAGATCGAGCTGACCACTATCGAGGCGTTCGATGCGTACTGGGTCGCGCTGGGCTGGGCGAAGGACGGCCCGATCCTGACCGAATCGCGCATCGACCATCCCTCCGACGGCGCGAACCTGCCGGCCGGACCGGTCGACATCGACGGGCTCGCCTGGGCGCCGGACCGCGGGGTGGGGCGCGTCGAGGTCCGCATCGACAACGGGCCGTGGCAGGCGGCTCTGCTGAGCCGTGCCATCTCCAGGGCGACCTGGGTGCAGTGGTGGCTGCGCTGGCAGGCGACGCCGGGCACGCACACCATCCAGGTCCGGGCGACTGATGGGACGGGCGCCGTGCAGACCGCAGTCGTCGGCGGCCCCGCCCCGGCCGGCGCGACTGGGTACGACGGGGTACAGGTGTCGGTGAGCTGAGGGTGGAGGCCGAGGCAGGGCCGGCTGCGTGGGTTGGACCAAATACCGCGGCTGAATAGCGACGGTATCGCGAGAGAGATTCGGGGCCTCGGTCGTTGTTCGGCTTTCGATCGTGGCGTCCGCGACGGCCGCGCTGCTGCGGAGCGCTAGGAGATCCGCCGGCGCTTCCGAACCCGCGACAGCGACTCCGAAGCCCCGACGCAGCCGCTCGACTGGCCGACATCTGCCGGGTCTCTGGCAACCGGCGGCGCGGGCGCCGCCAGGAGTTGTCGGCACCGTGACCTGGACGATGCTCGCCTGGCGCGGTCGCGGTGACGTGTTCGGCTGGATCGAGCTGTCTCAGACCGCCTACGTATGAGCAGCCCTGTGTCCCAGCGCGACGAAGTCTGGCTCGTTGCCCGGCTTCCACTTGATGTTGCAGCCGAGGCTGGGGAGTTGGGGTTCGGGCACCGGCTTGTCCGCAAGAACGGCATCGAGGGCAGCGCGGAGGTCGTGCCCGCTCACCGGGACGCCGTTGCCCGGACGGGCGCCGTCGAGCTGCCCCCTATAGACGAGCCTGCGGTCGGCGTCGAAGAGGAAGAAGTCCGGCGTGCATGCGGCGTGGTAGGTCTTCGCCACCTCCTGCGTCTCGTCGTACAGGTACGGCATAGTGAAGCCCATGGCGGTCGCCACCTCGGCCATCCGCGCAGGGCTGTCATCCGGGTATTGCTCGACGTCGTTGCTGGAGACCGCGACCATCCCCACGCCGCGCGCTTGATATTCCCCTGCAACACGGACCACTTCCTCGGCGACGTGCTGCACGTAAGGGCAGTGGTTGCACAGGAACATGACGAGCAGCGCGGGTTTGCCCGCGAAGTCGTCCCTCGAGACGAGGCGCCCCGTGGAGTCGGGCAGGTGGAAATCCGGGGCACCCGTGCCCAGCGGGAGCATTGTCGACGCGGTTGCGGCCATTGGCCATGCCTCACGTTCAGACGTGGCGCAGACGGGGTGTGCCGGCCTGCGACCCGATCAGCCTCCGGCTGCGGGCGGCTGTCGCCCCGAGACTAGCGCACCTGATCGAATTCCGGGCCGACGAAGCCGATCTTCCGAAGCACCTGGGCCCACGACGTAGCCTTCCCCCGGGACCGCCTAGATTGTTCAGCCTAGATCTCAGGCGCCACGGGGCACTCGAGTGAACCTCAATCGTCCGCGCTGAGCGCCTCGGCGGGCGCGGCCTCGGCCGGCTCCCGGTCTCGGGCGTTGGCGGAGGCGGATACCAGGACGATGCCCAGGAATGTGGTGGCAGCGCCGACAAGGTCGAGGACTGTGAGCGGTTCACCGAGGATCACCCAGGATGACGCCAGGCCGACGACGGGAACGGCCAGGAAGCCCATCGTCGTCGCGAGCGGACTGAGCGAGCGCGAGATGGACTGGCTAAGCCAGAAGGCCAGAGCCGTGGCGAGCGGGCCGCTGTAGAGGACTGCGGCGATCGCCGTCGGCTCCCAGTGAATCGGCCTGCCCGCCTCGAACACCAGCGCGACGATCACGAGTGGCACCAGCGCGACTAAGAGCTGCCACGGCATCAGGTCAAGCGGCGCGCCGTGCCAATCGTGGCGGCGGATATGGATCGTCGTGGCAGCCCAAAGCACGGCGCTGACGAGAAGGGCCGCGCTGCCGAGCAGCTGTCCCGGGGAACCCCAGTCGATCGCAAGCGGGTTGAGCAGCAAACCGATTCCGGCAAGACCGATCAGCAACCCACCAACCTGCCGCCCGGCGCCACCGGCGCGCAGCGCGGGGAGCTGAAAGAGCCCCACCCAGAGCGGCATCGTGTACACGAGGATCGAAGATCGGCCGGCGGAAATGAGTGGTAGGGCGAGGTTCATGAGGGCAATCCCCGCAGCCATCTGGCCGAGGCCCACCGAGAAGACAACGGGGATGTCGCGGCGGTCGGGAAGCCGGAGACCGCGCCGCGCGACGAGCACGCCGACTATCACGGCCAGCCCCGTCGCGACTCGGAGTGCGCCGTAAGTGAACGGCGGCAGATCGCGAAGGCCAATCTTGGCAACCGGCCAGTGGACGCCCCACACGAGGGCCAGGCAGATAAGCAGCAAGTACGGGCGAGCTCGCCCTCCGCTCAGCCCCAGAAGCATGCCGCCTGGCCGCTTATGCGTCGTGCGCTGCGAGGCGTTCGACGGAGAGCGGCACACCCGGGCGCAGTACCGGCACCGTCGTGCTGACGTCAAGGCGCGCGCAGAACGGCACGTCGTCGCCTGCCCCGAGCATCGTGACGAGTTCGCCGCTCACCGATTCGCGCAGGAGCGTAAGCAAGTCCGGATAGCTCTCGCGCAAGCGGACGGCCGCCACCGCCCCTTCAGTCAGGCTGTGGCTGCCGCCGCGAGCCCGAACGGCTTCGATCAGCCTCTCAATGAAGACACCGGCCGTGACCCCGTCCTCGATCGCGAACCGGTCCTCGGTGCCAGCACAAATGATCCCCACGCGGGCGTCCAAGGAATCGGCGAGCCTCGCGGCGGCCTCGGCACAGGCTCGGGCGTTCAGCAGGCACCCGACGAGAGTGGCAGGCATGGCCGTCAGATGGCTCAAGACTCTCGTTCCGTTCGTAGTGGACAGGACAACGACGCGTCCCCGCACGTCGCCGCGTGAGATCGCGGCCGGGGAATTGTCGAAGTCGAAGCCCGGCGGTGCGTAGCCGTGTCGCTCGCCGGCCAGAAGCCCATGGTGCTCCCGCGCGAGGGCCCGCGCCGCCCTGAGCCCGACGGTGAGGTACACCCGATCGCAGCCCAGGTCCAGGAGCGTCGTGATCGTGGAGCTCGCCCGCAGCTCGTCGATGACGATGCAGACCGTGCGGTCCCAGCCGCGTGCCTCGGACGGCACGAGGGCTACGTCTATCTCCATCGGCCTAAGCCTCCCTTAGGGCAGCTTCCCGGCGATGCACGCGTGTGCGACCGCCTGCCACGGACCAGGCAGCGGGGCGCCAGCTGTTCTGGGCCCCGCTGCAGTGGTCCGAGTCGGTGCGCTCGACCTACGCCCGGGCGGCGGGGGCGAGCCTCAACTGCTTGAACTCCGCCACCTGACCGCGAATGGCCCGCTCCGTGGGCAGCCGCTCGATGCTCGAGGCACCGAAGAAGCCCTGGACGCCCGGCATGCGCGCGAGCGCCTGGCCGACGTTTTCGGGCTCGTCAAACGGGCCGCCATGGCAGATGACCAGGATGTCCTTGCGGACCGAGCGACCGGCCTCGGCGACCGTCATGACGCGGTCGATCGCCTGATCGAGGGTCAGAGCCACGCCGGCGCCGATGGTCCCGGCCGTGGTCAGGCCGACGTGGGCTACCAGCTGGTCCGCCCCCGCCTTCGCCATGGCCTTCGCGTCGTCGGCGGTGAAGACGTAGGGCGAAGTGAAGAGGTCCAGCTCGTGAGCAACGGCGATTGCGTCGATCTCCTTGTCGTAGCCCATCCCGGTGGCTTCCAGGTTGGCCCGGAAGTTGCCGTCGATCAGGCCCACGGTCGGGAAGTTCTGGACGCCGTCGAAGCCCATCTCCTTGAGCTGCTTGAGGAACACCGGCATCAGCCGGAACGGGTCGGTGCCGTTGATGCCCGCGAGGACCGGCACGTTCTTGACGACCGGCAGGACCTCGGAGGCCATCTCGACGACGATGCCGTTGGCATCACCATATGAGAGAAGCCCGGCGAGTGAGCCTCGCCCGGCCATCCGATAGCGTCCCGAGTTGTAGATGATGATCAGGTCGCAGCCGCCGGCCTCGGCCATCTTGGCCGAGATCCCGGTGCCGGCGCCGCAGCCGACGATCGGCTTGCCGGTGGCAGCCTGCGCCCGGAGTCGCCGCTCGACTTCGGCGCGCGCGATGAATGGCATGGCCGTTCCTCCTTATGAGGCTCCTGTAGTTTCCGGAACCAGCTGGCTACTTCGCGAGCATCGCCAGCAGGCGATCGACCATCGCGTCGGCGAAGGCGGGATCGTTGATGGCGAGGTCGAGCTCGACCAGCTCGACCTTCGAGCGGTCGAGGTGGGCGCGGATTGCGTCGAACAGCGCCGCATCCGCAACGGGGTCGTGGAACGGCATGCCCTCGACGTCGATCGCGCTCACGCCCTTGAGCGGCACGAAAAGCGCAGTCGGTCCGGTGGTCTTGTTTAGCTTCTTGGCGATGATCTCGCCCAGCTTCGCGCACTCCTCCGGCGTGGTGCGCATCAGCGTCACCTCGGGGTTGTGGATGTAAATGTTCCGCTTCTCGAACTTCTCCGGCAGGGTGTCACGAGGACCGAAGTTGACCATGTCGAGGGCGC
This sequence comes from Candidatus Limnocylindrales bacterium, assembly GCA_036404515.1. Lineage (GTDB taxonomy): Bacteria > Chloroflexota > Limnocylindria > Limnocylindrales > CSP1-4 > Fen-1039. The sequence goes on along the minus strand of DASWZK010000077.1, from coordinate 13,419 downwards.
CGAGCGAGACGACCTGGGGAACGCCCGTTCGCGAGGCGGCGTCGAGGCGCTCCGGTCCGGCCGACAGGACCCCGCCCACCAGCTCGTCGCACCATTCAGTGGTTGTGGCGTCCACAACTCCGTCAAAAACACCGTCGGAGATGAGCGCCTCGAAGGACCGGCCGCCGCTGCCGACCGCGTGGAAGACGAGCATCTCGTAGCCGATCGCCTCCATCCGCGCCCGGACACGGTCGACGCACGGCGTCGTGACGCCGAACATCGTCGCGCCGACCAGAGGCTTCTCCTCGGCCTTCGGCATCGTCTGCTCGACCATGCCGCCAATGGCTCCGGCGGCGTTCGCGAAGATGCGGCGGGACAGGCGGTTCAGCCCGGACACGTCGACGACGGAGTACATCATCGTAATGTCCTTGACGCCGACGTATGGACCGACGTCGCCCGAGGCCATTGTGGACACGATGACCTTGGGCATGCCTACTGGGAGCGCCTGCATGGCCGTGCTCCCGATGGACGTGCCACCCGAGCCGCCCATGCTGATGACGCCGTCGAACTTGCCCTGACGGGCCATTTCGACCGCCAGTGCCCGCGCCCCCAGGCCCATGATCTCGATGGCGTGGCCCCGGTCGCGCTTCTCTCGCAGCTCGGCAAGCGAGCCTCCGCCGGCCTCGGCGGTGCGAGCGGCCGGGCTGTCGGGCGTGAACACGGGCTCGCCGAGGACCCCGGCATCCAGCACGAACGTTTCGAGCCCGCGGGCGCGAATCAGGTCGCGGACGTAGGCATATTCCCGACCCTTGGTGTCCAGTGTGCCGATCAACAGAACCGTCTTCGACATTGCCTCTCCTTCAAGCGCTTCGAGTGGGCCGGACGGCCTACCCGCCTACTGCTCGACCTGCCGCCACGCCCTCCGCTGGGGCATCGCCGACATGGGCCGAAATCGCGATCTGCGCGCCCGACCGAATGGAGCTGGCTCACCCCGCGTGCGACGCGTGGCCCGCGGTGCCCCGTGTCTCGAGGAACGCCTGCACCTGGTCGGCGACTCTCGCTGCCGACAGGCCGTACAACTCGAGCAACTCGCTGTTCGTCGCCGACTCCCCATAGACATCCTGCATCCCGAGCCGCTTGAGGACGGTCGGGCTGTACTCCGAAAGGGTTTCCGCGACCGCGCCGCCGAGGCCCCCGATAACGGTTCCTTCCTCTACGGTGACGACGATCCGCGTGCGATCTGCCGCTGCCACGATCGCTGGCACGTCGAGCGGCTTGAGGGTCGGGACGTGCAGAACGTGGGCCTGAATACCGCGAGCCGCCAGGAGGTCTGCGGCGTCGACGACGCGTGGGGTCTGGGCCCCGGTGCTGATGAGGGTGACGTCACCGCCATCGCGGACGGCGACCGCTCGACCGGGAGCAAATGAATACGCCTCGTCGAAGAGGCGCTGGGTGGCGTCGCGGACGAGCCGGATGTAGACAGGGCCGTCGTAGCCGGCTGCCCATCGCAGGACCTGGGCGGCCTCGACGTCATCTGCTGGGACGACGGTCACCATGCCGGGCATCGCCCTCATGATCGAAAGGTCGTCCACGATCAGGTGGGTCTTGCCCGTGACCCCGGTGAAGAGGCCGGCGTACCCGCCGCAGATCTTGACGTTCAGGCCGGTCTGCGCGATCAGGACGCGGATCTGGTCGAGCGGGCGGACGACCGCGAAAGCGACGAACGTGCTGACAAACGGCACAAACCCCGTCGTGGCCAGCCCCGCTGCCACACCAAGCATGTTCTGCTCGGCGATGCCCATCTGGAGATAGCGCTCCGGATAGGCTTTCTGAAAGATGTCCGCCTTGGTCGAGCTGCCGGTGTCGGCGTCGAGCATGACGATCCGCGGATCCCGGCTGGCCAGCTCGGTAACGGTCTCGCCGAAGACCTCGCGCATCGCGCGACCCATCGGAAGGGTCATGCCGGGCCTCCCGCCGTGGTGGTGATGGGCTCGCCGAGCTCGGCCATCGCGGTGGCAAATTCCTCGGCGGTCAGTGGTCGGGTATGCCAGTAGTAGCGGCCCTCCATAAAGGAAACGCCGCGCCCCTTGATCGTGTTGGCGACGATCGCGACGGGCCGGCCATCGCCCACGGTCGCCTCCTCGAGCACGCGCACGACGGCTGCCATGTCGTGGCCGTCGACCTCGAGCACACGCCAGCCGAAGGCCGACCATTTGGCCACAAGCTCGCCGGGCCAGGCTGGAGGCAGGCGGTCGTCCGGGCCGTCGCCCTGCCAGCCGTACTGCTGCAGCTTGTTGTGGTCCACGATGGCGATGAGGTTGTCGAGGCCGTAACGGGGGGCAAGGAATGCGGCCTCCCAGACCTCTCCCTCCTGGCATTCGCCGTCGCCGAGCATCACGAACGTCCGGACGTCGCGACCTGCGAGGCGGCTTCCGAGGGCTATTCCGATGCCCGCCGAGATGCCCATGCCGAGCGATCCCGTTGACATGTCGAGGCCCGGCAGGCGGGTCATGTCGGGGTGGCCTTGCAGCCGGGAGCCAAGCGAGTCGAAGGTCAGGAGCTCCTCGAGCGGGAAGTACCCGCGCAGGGCGAGGGCGGCGTAGAGACCTATAGACGAGTGGCCCTTCGAGAGGATGAAGCGATCACGATCGGGCCAGTCCGGCTCGTCGGGGCGGATGCGCATGACGTGGAAGTAAAGGGCCGCCAGGATGTCCGCCGCGGACAGTGGTCCACCGAGGTGGCCGGCCTTGGCCTCGTTGACCCCGCGGATGACGCCGACGCGGATGCGGCGGGCGACGTCCTCCAGGCGAGCGAGATCGGCCGCGCTGGTCGTCGCAGCCATGTCAGGCACCCTTCCCGCCGCTGCCGCGCTCGTAGCCGCCTGGCACGATGGGGGGGGAGAAGACGCAGACCATCTCGAGCGGCTCGGGGCCGTCGGATTCGGTCGCGTGGTGGGTTCCGATTGGAATGAAGACGGCCACGCCGGGTTCCAACTCCGCGGTCGCCTCCGCGGTTACCAGCCGACCGCGTCCGGAGACCACGTAAACGGTCTCCTCCTCGGCCTCGTGCACGTGACCCGCAGGCCGGGAACCGGGCGGGAATATGGTTACGCTCACGGTGAGGTGCTGCGCCGGGCTGTTCTGCGGCCCGACGTACAGGAGCCAGTCGCGTCCAGGCAGCGGATAGATCTCCGCCTCTTCGCGTGTAACCCGCTTGATCATCGGACTCCTCCGTACTGGTGGCAGTGCAAGCTGCGGCGGTGTCGAGCCGGTCCGCGAAAGTCGCTTTTCGATGATTGTCGTTTGAGCAGGCTTTGACTCCCCTAACGTGCAGCGGTCAGGCTCGACCGGCTTCGACTTCTGGGGCCCGCTTTCGCCCGGCAAGGCGGATCAAATCCTCATGAAGCTCAAACCAGACCGTGTGGTAGCTCTCGACGCGAGGGGAGGCCACGTAGCGCTGGTCTCCGGCGCGAGCCAGGGATAGTGCTCGATCCAGCCTGACCCGGTAGGTTTCCATCCGTCCGAGCCCCCTCGCGATCGCGCCCAGCAACTCGACGGCATCGTCGTGCAGGGCGGAAAGGCCCGCGAGGACGCTCGCGTCGTAGGCCGCGTCGCTGTGGTCGTTGAGGGTGGACTCCCCACCGATCTCTCGGACCTGCCAGGCGGTCACGGTGTCCTTCATGCGGTGGTCGAGGGGCAGGAATCCTTCCAGCGCGCCCTCGGCGTTCTCGACTCCCCACCGCTCGCGCTCGGCCGCGATGACGTCGTGGGCGGCCAGCTTCCCTTCGGCGGTCAGGCGGATCGCCCCTGAGGCGGATTCGACGAGGCCGGCCGCGCTGGCCGTGTCGATGAGGGGCTGCAGTTCATCGACGGCTACCAGGAGCGCCTGGCCCAGCGACTCGGGCGAGGACTGACCTTTGATCAGGAGACCGCGCAGGACGTCGTCGGTTGTGGCGGCGACGGCCGCGTTCGTCGGGGTCTCCGATGCCGCGGGCCCGGCCGGGCCTTCGCCTTCGCCCTCGGGAATCGCGATGCCGAGCTCACGCGCCCAGCGCAACAGCGTGGCGGCCTCGGGCACGATTTCGCAGGCGCCGCAGACCTCGCCCTCGAAAACCTCGCCGGTTCCGCCATCGATGGTGATCGTCTCGCCGACAGAGAAGCGGCGGCCGGCGATGACCACGCTGTTCTCGCCGACTTCGACCGAGGTCGTGCCGACGACCGCGGGGATCCCCCACCCTCGAGCCACGACCGCTGCGTGGCTGGTCAAGCCGCCTCGTGAAGTCAGAATCCCGGCGGCCTTGGCCATGCCCCGCACGTCGTCCGGCGAGGTCTCGGCCCGCACCAGGATCACGGGGCGGCCGGCCCCGGCCACGGCCTCGGCCGCATCGGAAGAAGTGACGATCTCACCCGAGGCCATCCCGGGCGAGGCCGGCAAACCGGTGGTCAGAGCGACGGCACCGTCTACACGGCCGGTAGATTCGACCGGCGGAGAAGCCAGGTAAGGCGCCGTGCGCTCCACTGCCTCCACTCTCGACAGCGGGAAGTCAGGCGCCTCGGCCATGTCGATCGCGATCCGGAGAGCTGCCTGCGGGCTGCGCTTGCCAACGCGGACCTGAAGCATCCAGAGCTTGCCTCGCTCGATCGTGAACTCGATGTCACAGAGATCGGCGTAGTGGCGTTCGAGCGCCGTCGCGTACGACCGGAGCTGAGTCGCAACTGTCGGTAGCCGTTGGTCGAGGACGCTCAGCGATTCCGTCCTGTGGGTGCCGGCAACGACGTCCTCGCCCTGGGCATTGAACATGATGTCGCCGTACATCCCCGGTTCGCCGGTCGAGGGGTTGCGCGTGAACAGCACTCCGGTGGCCGAGTCGGAGCCTCGGTTGCCGAACACCATTGCCTGAACGGTGACCGCGGTTCCGAGATCGTCAGAAATTCCCTCTCGCTGCCGATACGCACACGCGCGGTCGCTGTTCCACGACCGGAAGACAGCCTCGACCGCGGCCTTTAGCTGCTGCCACGGGTCCTCGGGGACGCCCTCAACGCCGACGGTGTGCTTGAACATCGTCACGAACCGCTCGTGGCAGTCGGCCGCAAACGCCGGGTCGCCGGACGCAGCCGCGAGGCCCTTCTCCGTCGCGTCGTTCAGCCCGAGATCGAGGATCGTGTCCATCATCCCCGGCATCGAGATAGGGGCGCCGGACCGGACGCTCACGAGCAGCGGATCAACGGGATCGCCGAAACGTCGTCCGACTACGTGCTCGACCCTGACCATGTGCTCACGGATCTCGGCCTCGAGTCCGTCCGGCCATCCCTCCGAAAGGTAGGCCTTGCAGGCTGCCGTGCCGGCGACGAATCCGGGCGGCACCGGCAATCCCAGCTCATTGACCATCACGCCGATGTTGGCTGCCTTCCCGCCGACGAGCATCTTCATTTCTGACAGCGGCAGGTCATGAGGGTAATCGAGGGCGTAGACGAAGCTCACGAACCGAGGTCTCCTTACGTTTCCCATCTCACCGGCGACGGTCGCGGGCGTTCGGCCGTGAAACCGAGCGCGGCGCTTCTTGGTCGCGTAGTTCAGCGCGCCGAACCAGCCGGCACAGCTGTGAGCTTGTCCCACAGGGATCCGGCGTTGAGCGTTTGGATGTACTCCATCATGTAGCCCTGTCCAACGTCGACGGGGCAACGATCAGCGAAATTGACTCGAGCCACAGTCTCCTCGCGTGACCAGCCTTTGGCCACGGCAAGCGCGACGGCCGTCTTCCATTCGAGCAGCGTTGCCCGTTGCGAGTCCACGTAGGCTTTCGTGGTGACCGGACCGTGCCCCGGGACGACGCGATCGACGTCGAGAGCGCGGATCCGATCGAGGGATGCTATCCACTGGTCAACGTTGGACGTCATGAGCCAGGTCTGGCACTCGGAGAAGATCGTGTCGCCGGTGAAGACGGTGCGCTCCTCGGGGACGTGGACCGCGATCTGGCCGGGGGTATGACCCGGGGTGTGGAGGCAATGGAAGGTGTGGTCGCCGACGCGGAGCGTCAGGTCTCCGGTGAAGACGATCGTGCCCTTGTTCGGGTCGCGGTAGTACTCGTCCCGGTCCGGCCACAGCGCGACGCCCGCGGGATCGTCGAGATCCGTGCCCTTGCCGGCCGGCGTTGGAAGGGCCTCGTAGGCGTAGGCGAACGGATCCAGCTCGGGGTAGACGACCATGAAGTTGTCGTAGACGCCCTGGTGATTCACGACCGTCCCAGCGCCTTTGAAGTAGTAGTTCCCAAAGATGTGGTCGACGTGGTGCTCGGTGTTGATGACGTAGCGGACCGGGCCGTGGGACTCGGCCTCCTTGCGCATCGCCACGGCCTTCGTGGGCAGCTGCGGCGTGTCGATGACCACGACGCCGTCCCTCGTAACTACGTAGCTCGGATTGCAGCCGCGCAGCTTCGTCTCAGTGAAGATTCTGCCGGTAACCTGCTCCATCGACGTCCTCCCGTGCCGGCTACTGGGTGGCTGTGAGGCCGCCGTCGATCGTGAGGATCTGGCCGGTCACGAACGACGAGGCATCAGAGGTGAAGAACAACGCCGCCCCAACCAGATCTCCGGTCTCGCCGACGCGGTCCAGGGGGATCCGGCTCACTAAGCCGGCCTTGAACGCCGGGTCGTCCAGCAGCATCGCCACCTGGGGTGTGTCGACGAAAGTCGGCGCTATGGCATTGACGGTGATGCCGTGCTTCGCCCACTCAGTAGCCCACTGACGGGTCAGGGAGCTTACGGCACCTTTTGCAGCGACATACGCCGAGTAGCCGGAGTTGATCCCGAGCTGCGCCCGGACCGACGAGATGTTCAGGACGCGGCCTCCGCGGCCGCCCTGGATCATGGCTTTCACCGCGGCCTGCGTGGCGACGAGCGTGCTCCGCAGGTTCAGATCGAAGATCCAGTCCCACTCCTTGAGCGGATAGGCCTCGGCATCGAAGAGAACCTTGCCCGCGCCGCCGCCAACTGCGTTGACGATGATGTCCAGCCTTCCGAACCGCTGGAGTGCCCGGCCAACCAGGCGCTCCGCTTCCGCTGGGTTGGCGATGTCGGCGGCGACGGCCAGGCATTCCGCGCCGGCTTCCTCGACGCGCTTCGCCGCGGCGTCGGCGCGGTCCTGGGCGATATCGCCGATCACGATCTTCGCTCCGGCCGAGGCGAGGGCGACCGCGATCGCGGAGCCGATCGCGCCGCCACCCCCCGAAACGAAGGCCACGCGACCGTCGAGTCTGAAGGAATCAAGCATGCTCATGTGGACTCCCTTCGTGGCGGCAAGAGAGGTGGCATTCGCCGAATCTATCGATTCCCCGGGAAGACCAGGCTGAGGGCCTCCCGGCGCCCCGGCTCGGGCCAGCGGACGGTGACCATCTTCTGCTGGGTGAAGAAGCGAATGCCGTCCTCGCCGCGCATCTTGAGGTCGCCGAAGGCGGACCCACGCGTGCCACCGAACGAGAGATAGCCCGCGGGGACTGGGATCGGCACGTTGACCCCGATCATCGGGACGTCCACCTCGAGCTCGAACCGGCGAGCCGCTCCGCCGTCGGTGGTGAAGATCGCGGTGCCGTTGCCGTACTGGTGGCCGTTGATCATCGCAAGGGCGTCGTCGTACGTCGCGGCACGGACGATGCCGAGCACGGGCCCGAAGATCTCCTCGCGGTAGATCTCCATCTCGGGCGTGACGTGGTCGAAGAGAGTGACTCCCAGGAAGTAGCCATCGGGGTGCTCGGCGACGTGGAAGGGCCGACCGTCGTGGACGAGCTCTGCGCCCTCGTTCACGCCCTTGTCGATCCAGTCGATGATCGAGGCGCGGTGCTCGGCCGAGTAGATGGGGCCCATGTCGACATTCGGCTCCATGCCCGGGCCGATCTTGAGCTTGCCGATCCGCTCCTTCATGAGCAGCAGCAGACGATCTGCGGAGTCGCCGACGGCGATGACCAGGGTCTGGGCCATGCAGCGCTCACCGGCTGATCCGTAGCCCGACGCAACCGCGGCGTCGGCGGCGAGTTCCATGTCGGCGTCGGGGAGGACGACCATCGCGTTCTTGGCGGCAGTGTACGCGCCGACGCGCTTGCCGTTCTTGGTGCCCGTCTCGTAGACGTAGCGACCGACCGGAGTCGAGCCGACGAACTGGATGGCGTCGATGCCGGGGTGCTCGAGGATCGCCGCGACCGCCTCACGACCGCCGTAGACGATGTTGAAGACGCCGTCCGGCAGCCCCGCCTCCTTCCACAGCTCCGCCTGGAGCTGCGTCGCGCCCGGCGTGTGGCTGGAGGGCTTCCAGACGAAGGTGTTCCCGCAGGCGAGGGCGATCGGGTAGATCCACATCGGGACCATCACCGGGAAGTTGAACGGGGTGATACCCGCGGCCACGCCGAGCGGCTGACGGATCGTGTGGGCGTCGATCTTGGTCGAGACGTTCGGCGTGTTGAGGCCGGCGAGGTGGACGGGCAGCCCGCACGCGAATTCGACCGTCTCGAGGCCGCGCAGGACCTCGCCCAGGGCGTCGGGAAACGTCTTGCCGTGGTCGCGGGTGATCAGCGCCGCAAGCTCCTCACGGTGGCGATAGACGAGCTCCCGATAGGCGAAGAAGATCCCGCTCCGCGCCATCAGCGGCATGTCGCGCCAGGCCGGGAATGCCCGGCGGGCGGCGGCGACGGCAGCTTCGACCTCGGCTGCTCCCCCGCGCGGAACCCGAGCGATCACGGAGCCGGTGGCGGGATCGTGGACGGGTCCGGTGTGCTCGGGGTGGACCTCGACCGAACGACCGTCGATCCAGTGGCTCAGGATCGGGGGGCCCACGTATTCGACCGAGTCGGGTACCTGCGTAGTCACGATTGATGCCTCCGTGGCTGCTGTCTTGGCGGACTCAGACTGTCCGCGCGTCGGGGTTCGGAAGGACGATGTCGCGTATTGCGGCCTGCAAATCGTGATAGGCCTTGATGAAGCTGCGCAGTGTCCGAACGGTGGCGCCGTACGTGTCGAACTCGGCGGGTGTCAGCCCGTCGGGCTCGAAGGCGCGTCGGAAGTCGGGGAGCTTGTCACAGAGCTCGGCAAGAATGGCCGGGTCGACGGGTGCGTCGATGCGCGAGAGAGGCTCGATGCCGCTTTTGTTGAAGCGAACCTGCCAGGCGTACGGAATGGTCATGCTGACCTCTCCGCCGACGAGCTCGGTCCAATGGAGGTGATGGCGATAGGCCGCTGCGAGCATGCGGCTGCGGTAGCCGCGCTCCTTGAAGATGCCGTACGTGCGCTTGAAGGCGGCAATCCCGGCCCAGTCCAGGGCAGCCGGGTTCACGGACAGGCCGTCGCGATCGACCAGGACCTTCATCCAGTCGTCGAGGCGGCCGATCATGAGGGTGACGATCGGGGCCAGCTTTCGCGGATCGCCCCCGCCGGCCGCAAGCCGGTCCAATCCGCGCTCTACCGCCTCGGCGGCCGCCAGTGCCTGGGGGACCGTGAACGAGACGGTCGCGTTGATGTTGACTCCGCGGGCCGTGGCCTCCTCTATCGCGAGTATGCCCGCCGACGTGACGGGAAACTTGACCTGGAGGTTCGGGGCCAGGCCCGCGAAGCGGACGGCCTGCTCGACCATCCGCGCCGGGTCGCGGTAGTTGGCCGGGTTGACTTGCACCGACAGCCAGCCTTTTCGGCCCGACTCTCGGGCGTGCACGGGAGTCAGTTGCGCCGCCCCGCGGACGGCCATCTCCTCGATGATCGCCCAGGTCAACTCCACCTCTGTCCAGGTCGGATTCGCCGCGGCCAGCTCCCTGACGCGCGGCTCCCAACGTGCCTTTTCCTTGCCGATGACGTCGAGCACGATCATCGGGTTCGAGGTCGCGCCGGTCGCGCCGCGCTCGATCGCGTAAGCCAGCTCATCGACCGAGCACGAGTCGTTCCAGTAGTCGGTTGGGCCGAGCCGGGCCGTGCGCAGCAGCGGACAATCGACCGACGTCACGGGCGTACCTCCGGGTCTCCAGGTTGTTGGATCCTCTCAAGGATCAATAATCGATGATCGATGAAAAGTGCCATACGGCACTTGCTTGTCCGGAACTCGGGCTCAACTGTTCAACCTCGGCAGGAGGTCTCGCTCGAGCGCTTGACGGCACTCGCTGTCCCCTCGCGGAGCAACGGGCGTTGCGCGGCCGGGCAGACCGAGCTGCATGTCCGTTGCTGGTGACCAGCCGCCTGGCTGGCAGGAGATGGAGGTTCAGCGTGGAGACAGAGACCAAGAACACAATCCCGCTCTGGCTGGCTGTCGCGATCACGGACGTCGTGGCCCTGCCGTTCGGAATCTGGCTCGACAAGCTCGATCTGCCGCTGTGGGCAGCGTTCATCGTGTGGGCCGAGTACTTCGTCCTCGGCGCCAAGCCTTCGGCCCTCAAGATCATGGTACCCGCGTACACCCTGGGCGTCGTCGGCGGAGCATTGATTTGCGAGTTCTACCAGGTCCTCGACAAGATCTTTGGCACCCCCTCGAACGTCCTCGTGGACTTCGGCCTGCAGAAGCTGACCTATGACAACGTTGCCCTCTATGTCTCCTTCTTCATCGGTTTCTGCATCCTGATCTACGCCATGAAGTGGATGGCCGTCACGGGCGGCGCGGGGACCCTTCCGTTCTTCAATGGCATCTCGGTCTTCCTCGGCGTGTACTTCACCGGCAAGTGGCTGGGATGGTTCAACGACTTCAGCTTCGGCACCGACACAATTGGGTACGCGTATGTGATCTTCGCGGCCCTCAGCGCTTTCCTGGGCGGAATGCTCGGCTGTCTTGCCGGCTGGTTCAACGTGGTGATCCTGTTCCCGCGCGAGGTGAAGAAGACCTCGTAAACGGCGGCCGCGCAGTCCACTCAACCGGGGGCCCCGCGTTCACGCCGCTCGAAGCCCCAACGGATAGGCCTGTCGGAGCCCGAGATGCGTTCTCACCGTCAGCGCTGGACCCTCGCCGCCCGTCACGGCGAGAAGGTCCTCCGGGCCCGGTCAAGCAGCGAGCATCGGTTCGCCAACGAGTCGGCCGGCACTTTGGACCGCGCCCGGCGAGGACCGAGGCCGGCGAACGCAGACGAGGAGCGGATTTCAGTTAGCTGGATATCTGCCAACCGTACGGTTGGCAATCGCGGCGCGCGACCGCATCGCAAGGGCGATGCTGACGTCAAGTCCACCTGTATCTGGAGGCAATGGCAATGGCGGAAGCCACGAAGTTAGTTGGCCCGGGTGAAGAGATCCTGGGTCAGTTCCTCGGCGACAAGGACTTCCCGGTCACCTGGGCGTCGGAGACAGAGAAGGAGCTCTTCTGGGTCTACGACGATCTCCACTGTCCGCACCCGCTCAGCCCGATGTACTACGACATCGGCGGGTGGTGGCTCAGCTGCGATCACATGTTCCGGCGCTTCGGCACGCCGTTCGCCACGGACTGGATCGCCAAGGTAGTGAATGGCTACCTGTACACCGCGGCCATCCCGGCCCAGGCGGGCCTGACGACCTTCGCTGACTGCGAGTACGGCTACACGACCACGCCGATCGTGCCCCAGGAGGCCGACTACGCGGCCAAGATCGGCGCCTATCTGGGCTTCGTCCTCCCCACCTACGGCGATGAGTTCGCGACGTGGTGGAAAGACCGCCTGCGCCCCGAGATGGAGCACAACTTCAAGTACCTGGAGGACAAGTTCGACCAGGCCCCCAAGATGAACCTGGGTCAGCTGGCCTGCCTGCTCGAGGATGCCATCGACATCCACGACCGGCACTGGAAGATCCACTGGATGCTCAACTTCGCCCAGCTCTCCGCGACACTCAACCTGCGGGCCGTCACGGAGAAGACCCACGGCAAGGTTAACGAGCAGCTTCTCGGACGGCTCCAGAGCTCGGCCGCCGACCGCAACTGGGACTCCATCGAAGCCCTCTGGAAAATGAAGGAGGAGGCCAAGGCCGACAAGGTTCTGACCGCCGCCTTCGACCACGAGACCGCAGGCGAGATCATCGCCGCCCTCAAGGCGACCGATCGGGGCAAGCGCTTCATCGACGAGCGCGTGGTCCCCTACCAGAAGGAATACGGCTGGCACGCGGTCTGGAGCCACGAGTTCAGATTCGCGACCGTGCGCGAGCACATGGAGCCGGTGATCGAGCTCATCCGCGGCTACATCCAGACGGACTACGACTATCCCAAGACGGTCGCTGCACTTGCGGCCGACATTGCCGCCGCGGCCAAGGAGATCCTCGAAGGTCTTAGCGGCGACGCGCTCGCGGAGATGCGGGCCGCCAACGACGTCAACCTCAAGATGGCCCCGCTCACGCCGGACCACCACTTCTACATCGACCAGGGCGCCAACGCCCATCTACGGATGGCGCTGATCCTGTGCGGCCAGAAGCTCGTCGAGATGGGCGCCCTCGACTCCCCCGAGGACGTGGTGTACTTCAAGTACAACGAGTTCCGGGTCTTCATGGGCGATCCCAAGGCCATGGACGGCAGGGCGATAGTCGCCAAGCGCCGGGCCGAACAGGACAAGGCCTACACCATCCGGCCGAAGGAGTGGATCGGCACCTGCACGCCCACTCAACTGGCCTTCCCCTACCTGAACCTGTGGGGCTTCCCCGACAAGTTCCACCGCAAGGCCTCGACGGTCAAGGGCCAGATCAACGGCCTCGCCGCCTCGCCTGGTGTCGTCGAAGGCATCGCGAAGGTAGTCCTCACGGAGGACCAGTTCGACCAGGTCAGAGCGGGCGACATCCTCGTCTGCATCATGACCAACCCGGCCTGGGTTGTACTCTTCACCAAGATCGTCGGCCTCGTCACCGACGCGGGCGGTACGGTGTCTCACCCGGCCGTCCTGTCGCGCGAGTTCGGCATCCCGTGCGTCGTCGGGTCGTCGGTAGCGACTCAGCAGATCAAGAGCGGCGACCGGATCCGCATCAACGGAACCACCGGTCTCGTCGAGATCCTAGAGGTCGCTGCTCCGGCCAAGAGAGACGACTTGATGACAAAGCTCTAGCCTGAGGCAGGCCACGTAACTGGAGGGCAGATGGCCTCGACCGTCCAGATCTCGCGCAGCCCCCTGAGCGATCAGGTCAAGGATCGTCTCCTGCAGGAGATTCTGGCCGGCGAGTACCCACCCGGCTCTCGAATCGTCGAGACCCGAGTTGCACGGGAGCTTGGCACCAGCCAGGCTCCCGTGCGAGAAGCCCTGCGCGACCTCGAAGCGCTCGGGGTCGTCGAGATTTCGGCATTCCGTGGAGCCCGTGTCCGACATCCAAGCAAGGCCGAGCTGCTAGAGGCGTATGGGATTCGAGCCGAACTCGAATCCCTCGGCGCCCGGCTTGCCCTGCCCCTGCTGTCGGACGCGGACCTCGAAGAGCTGCAGGGCTACGTAGACGAAATGCAGCGAGCGGCCGACGCGGGCGATGCGCACGCCGAAGCCGTAGTCGA